>JAAFIC010000052.1 GCA_013298565.1 Alphaproteobacteria bacterium
TACCGAACCAGGACATGATCGGCGGCTCCCCCCGAAATGAGCATGACACCCGAAACTTATGGCATCAATTCTGCGGTGCCGGAAGGGCATTGGTCAAGCGTGCGTGATTGGGCCATTTTCTCTAAAGGCTTATAATTTATCTATAAATAAAGCTATCGGCGGGATGTTTACGCTTCGGCGTTCGGCCACTCGATGATGTGATGCAGATAGTCCTGCTCGTCGGTAATGCCCGCTTCGCTCACCACGCGCCCGCGCACCGAATGCCCGGCGCGCACCACCGAACCCGGATCGCCCGTAATCAGCGGGTGCCAGTCCGGCAAGGGTTTGCCCTCTGCCATCCGCCGATAGGCGCAGGAGGCGGGCATGAAGTAGAGGCGCTCGATACTTTCCGGCGTTACCTTCACGCAGTCGGGCACCTGGGCAAAACGGTTATCGTAGTCGCAGCAGCGCCCGGTTTTAATATCGAGCAGGCGGCAGGCGATGCTGGTAAACTCGATCATGCCCGACGGCTCCCCCGCCTCATCCTCATATTCCAGCTTGGCGAGGCAACATTTGCCGCAACCGTCGCACAGGGCCTCCCACTCCGCAGGGGAGAGAGTGAGGAGGGTTTTGGTTTCCCAGAAGCGGGGCGCGAGGGTGGACATGGGGGGGTCAAACTTTATAGTGAGTGCGGCAGGGGATGATGCAGACCGGCTCTTCGTTAACATGATAGACAAGATGATGCTCCGGGTCGATCCCCTTCCAAAAACGATCAAAAGGCATTTAATGGGAGTAAACCCGACTTAAGAAGTCTATCCTGTCTGAAGTTGCAAAAATGAGAGATTTTTGTATTTATGATGACCCAAAAACTGCCCTGTAACCCCGAAAAACTTCCTCCCTCAGGTTTGGATTGGGAGAAATTAACCCCGTTTATAAGCCGAGCGACTCGTTCGCTTGCGCGTTATGACGGTACCCTTGATGCTATCATCAATCCTGCGGTGCTTCTGTCGCCCATCACAAATCAAGAAGCAATTTTATCTTCTCAAATTGAAGGAACAGTTGCTACGCTTGTCGAAGTTTTAGGGCATGAAGCGGGGCAAGATTTTAATGAAAAAAAGACAAATGACATTAAAGAGATTATAAATTATAGGAAAGCTCTTCTTCTTGCTGAAAATTATGTTCTAGAACGTCCAATTACATTGCAACTCATTCGTGAGTTACATGCGATGCTTATGAAAGATGTTCGGGGGGGCGATAGGACGCCTGGTCAATTCAGAAGCACTCAAAATCACATCGGGAAACCAGGCACCCCAATATCTCAAGCGCGCTTTATTCCACCGAATCCAATGGTGATGATTTCAGCTTTGGAGGATTGGCAGAAATTTATAGAAATAGATTATATCGATCCTCTTATTCAGCTTGCAATAATACACGCTCAATTCGAGATAATACATCCTTTCAATGATGGGAATGGTCGTATCGGAAGGATGCTTATACCGCTGTTTTTGTATTATAAGAACATTTTGCAGCGCCCCACTTTTTATTTAAGTGAGCATCTCGAAGCCCATGACGAAGAGTATCGCGACCGTCTTTTAAGCATAACCAATGATAATGATTGGCAAGGTTGGATAGAATTTTTTTTACATGCAATCAATGTGCAGGCAGATAAAAACAATGAGAAATCTAAAAATATTCATAATCTTTACCAGGTTATGAAAAATCAATTTTCGTCAGTCACAAAATCACAATTCTCGCAAGCAGCACTGGATGCCTTTTTTAAGAGGCCAATAATGAATACGGGGGATTTTATTAAAATATCCGGCATTCAGAACAGAGGGACAGCCTCAACCATATTAGGTGGGCTTGTTGAGAATGGGCTTATAATACTTTTAAGCCAGGGCGTTGGGCGGCGCTCATCACGTTATGTATTTCCAGAGTTAATCAATATAACAGAAGGATATGCGGTTTTTCAAAAAAGAGAGAGGCCTTAGCTCCCTAAAATTGTGTCCAGTCGAATGAGCGTAAATCACTTTGCGTACGGCTTCGGAAAAATTACCGTACGCAAAATTGGCTTTGTTCATTGGACCGAACACAAAATGGGCGTTGAAAAACCAGTTATCGAAACAGTGGGAGCGCGCTGGAAGGATTACCCCAACCAACTCGGCACCGGCAAATTGCGGGCGCGCAGGAAATCGGGGTTGAAGAGTTTCGACTGATACCGCGCGCCGCCATCGCAGAGGATCGTGACGATGGTATGCCCCGGCCCAAGAGTGCGCGCCACCTGCATAGCGGCGGCGACATTGACTCCCGCCGAGCCGCCAACGCAGAGGCCGTCGTACTTCAGCAAATCGAACACCACGGTGAGCGCTTCGGTGTCAGAGACGCGCACGGCCCCATCGAGCATAACGCCCGCAAGGTTGCCCGGCACGCGGCCCTGGCCGATGCCTTCGGTGATTGAGGTGCCTTCCGAAACCAACTCGCCGCCTGTCGCCCAATTATACAGCACCGAGCCGTGCGGATCGGCGAGGAAGATTTTCGTTGTAGGGGCTGCGGCTTTCAGGGCCGCGCTCACGCCCGCCAGCGTGCCGCCGGTGCCAACGGCACAGGTGAAGGCATCGGGGGCTTTGCCCGTGATCGCCAGAATTTGCGCCAGAATTTCCGGCCCGGTGGTGCGGGCGTGGCCGTCGCGGTTGGCGAGATTCTCGAACTGATCGGCGAACAGCACGCCGTTCGGCTCGGTCGCGGCGCGCGCTTCCGCCACACGGCGGGCGATATGCACGTAATTGCCGGGGTCTTTGAAAGGTTTGGCGGGGACCAGCATCACCTCAGCCCCAATCAGGCGAAGAAAGTCGATCTTCTCCTGGCTCTGGGTTTCCGGCATGACGATGAGGCTGCGGTAGCCGCGTGCATTGCCGACCAGGGCCAAGCCGATGCCCGTATTGCCCGCAGTGCCTTCGACAATCAACCCGCCCGGCTTTAGCGTGCCTGCGGCTTCGGCGGCCTTAACCATTGCCAACGCTGCGCGGTCTTTCACCGAGCCGCCGGGATTCATAAACTCCGCCTTACCGTAAATCGCGCAGCCGGTCGCCGCCGAAGGGCCGTTCAGATAAATCAGCGGCGTTTGGCCGATGGCGGGAAACAGGCCGGGGCCGATTAAGGTTTCGCCGGGCATGGGCTTTCTCCAATTTACGGTGTGATTTGGGAAACTTGGTTTCTATGTAAGCTGCGGTGAAACTGGGTGCAAGCGTTACAAGTTGGCAGCAGAACAGGGCAAGCATGAGCGGGTTCGGGGCGCGGGTTCGGGGGCTTTCTGTCAAAATTTTCAGACTCCCGCATTGACACAGGCACAGCCGCTGGGTAGGTTCCACGCCTATTTTTGACCTAGCGTCATGGCCGGTTTCCTGGCCGGACCTTGACCCCTGAAGGCTCGTATCATGAAGATCGTCAACTCGCTGAAGTCCATGAAGACCCGCCACAAGGCTTGCCGCATTGTGCGTCGCAAAGGTCGCGTGTACGTGATCAACAAGCAAAACCCGCGCTTCAAAGCCCGCCAGGGCTAATCCCGCGCGGCTTCGGCTGCTGGGAGTCCGCGAGAGACGCTGTTAGACTAAAGGCACCGCAGGGCAACTTGCGGTGCCTTCCTGTTTTGACGTCCATTGACATCCCCATCAGGCAACTGTATCAGTATTTGTGACGATTGGAGGGGTGCATGGGCGCACGCAGCAATCGCTTTGCCGTTGCCTTGCACGCGCTGGCGGTCATCGCTGACCGTCGCGGGGAGCCGGCATCGTCGGATTGGATCGCGCAGAGTATCGGCACGAACCCGGTGGTCGTTCGCCGGGCAATGGCCCCGCTGCGCGATGCAGGACTGGTTACGTCGGTCGCGGGGGCATCTGGGGGGTTTCTGTTGGCAAAACCGCCAGAAACTATCGGGTTGAACCAAGTTTGGGTAGCCGTGGAAACGGGGGGGAGCTTAGTGTGCCATAATGGCAGCCCGGCGTGTCCCGTCGCCTCACAGCTTCCGTCGATCTTGGCCGAAATCGGGCAGGATATGGAGCGAGCGCTGGAAACCAGCCTGCGGGCGTGGTGCTTGTCCGATGTAACACAACGTCTGTGCCCAGAGATGCGGGCATTGCTGGGGGCTAGAACCCTTTAATCGTTCTAACGGAAAGCGGCCTTGGTGCCGTTTTTCTTGACCTACAACTGTAACAATTCAGGATACGGTGATCTTTATGGCAAAAGTAGCAATCGTTTATCACAGCGGCTATGGTCATACGGCGGTTCAGGCCGAAAGCGTGGCCACCGGCGCGCGCAGCGTTGCGGGCACCGAGGTGACTGTTGTGAAGGTGGAAGAGTGGGAAGCCCATGCCGAAGCGCTGAACGCTGCCGACGCTATCATCTTCGGCAGCCCTACCTACATGGGCAGCGCCTCGGCCCAGTTCAAAACCTTCATGGATGCGACGGGCAAGATTTGGTACGGCCAGGGCTGGAAAGATAAGCTGGCCGCTGGGTTCACCAATTCAGCCAGCCAGAGCGGCGATAAGCTGAACACGCTGGTCCAGCTTGCGGTTTTCGCGGCTCAACATAGCATGATCTGGGTCTCGCTCGGCGAATTGCCGCAAAACAATAGCTCCACCTCCTCGCCGGATACGGTTAACCGCCTCGGCAGCTTCCTGGGCGCAACGGCTCAGTCCAACAACGACCAAGGCCCCGACCTCGCCCCGCCGCCTGCGGATCGTAAAACGGCGGAAATCTTGGGCGCGCGCGTTGCCCATCACGCCGCACGGTGGGCGAAAGGCGCGTAAAGCGCTTCACCCGCTCCCAAAGTGTATCCCCTTTCCCTTGCACTTAACGCTTCGCTTGCTATCGTCTGATTCAAGCCGAAAAACAAGGCGCACGGGGGAGGGGTTTATGGTTCAAATGCCGATGCCGAATGAGGGCATTCTGGCGCGGCGTGCTGATATTGTGCGCGCGCTCTATGATCTGTTGCCCGAGGCGTGCGTGATCGCCGATGCGGTGGCGCGCCGGGCTTATGAGTGCGATGCAGTCAGCGCCTACCGTCAACTCCCCCTCGCCGTCGTACTGCCGCGCAACACCGCCGAAGTTGCCGCCGTGCTGAAGTACTGCCACGGGGCAGGCGTGCCTGTGGTGCCGCGCGGGGCGGGAACCTCCCTGTCTGGGGGCGCGCTGCCGGTGGCAGATGGCATTGTGCTGGGGCTGGGTAAGCTCAATAAGATTCTCGATATTGATTTTCCGAACCGCGCCGTGGTCACGCAGCCGGGCGTAACCAACCTTGGCATTTCCAACGCCGTCGCTCACGCGGGCTTTTACTATGCGCCCGACCCATCCTCCCAAATCGCCTGCACAATCGGCGGCAATGTGGGGGAAAATTCGGGCGGGGTGCATTGCCTGAAGTACGGGCTGACGACGAACAACATTCTTGGTCTCGAACTGGTGCTGATGGATGGCACGATCCTGCGCCTCGGCGGCAAGCAGTTGGATGCCGGGGGCTATGATTGGCTTGGGCTGCTCACGGGGTCAGAAGGGCTGCTGGGCGTGATTACCGAAGTAACGGTTCGCATCCTCCGCAAACCCGCTACCGCGCGGGCGCTGTTGCTGGGGTTTCCCAGCTCGCAGGTGGCGGGCGATTGCGTGGGGCAGATCATTGCGGCGGGGATTATTCCCGGCGGCATGGAAATGATGGACCGCCCCGCTATTCACGCCACCGAAGCCTTTGTGAATGTCGGCTATCCGCTTGATGTGGAAGCGCTGCTGATCGTGGAGCTTGATGGGCCGCCCGTGGAGGTGGATCACCTTATCGCGCGCGTCTCGGCGATTGCCGATCAATGCTCGGCCATGACCAAGCGGATTTCCACCAGCGAGGCTGAACGCCTGGCCTTTTGGGCAGGGCGTAAGGCGGCGTTTCCGGCAGCGGGGCGGATTTCGCCGGATTATTTGTGCATGGATGGCACTATTCCGCGCCGCGCCCTCTCCCACGTTCTCACGCGGATGGGGGAGTTATCGCAGCACTATGGCCTGGGTCTGGCGAATGTGTTCCACGCTGGCGACGGCAATCTGCATCCTCTCATTCTGTTCGATGCCAATAAGCCCGGCGAGTTCGACAAAGCCGAAGCCTTTGGGGCCGATATTCTTCGGCTGTGCGTCGAGGTTGGCGGTGTGCTAACGGGGGAGCACGGCGTGGGCGTGGAAAAGCGCGATTTGATGCCGGTGATGTTCTCCGAAATAGATCTCGATCAGCAACGGCGCGTGAAACACGCCTTCGATCCGAAACTGTTGCTGAACCCCGGCAAGGTCTTTCCGCTTCTAAGCCGGTGTGCCGAGGGCGGTAAGATGCATGTTGCGGGCGGCGCGCTGGCTCACCCCGATCTTCCCCGCTTCTAAGGCGCTGCCCATGTTCACCCCCCTCACCCCTGGCGAACTGGCCGAGTTGGTACGAAGCACAGCTTTGGCGGGCGAAGCCTTGGCCTTGCATTCCGGCAACTCGCTGTCGGCGCTTGGTCATCCGCCGCGCGGCGACCGCCTGCACCATTCCCTCTCGCTCGCCGGGTTCGATGCCATCATCGCTTATGAGCCGGATGAGTTGGTGCTGACGGTTGGGCCGGGGATTCCGCTGACAGAGGTTAAAGCCCTGCTGGCTGAACGCCGTCAGCGTTTAGCCTTCGAGCCGCCCGATTGGGGGCCGCTCTACGGGCAACCGGCAGGCATCGGCACTTTGGGCGGCGTGATCGGCGCGGCCCTGGCGGGATCGCGCCGCGTGACGGCGGGGGGCGCGCGGGATCACATGTTGGGCTTTCACGCCGTCAACGGGCGCGGCGAAATCTTCAAAGCAGGGGGGCGCGTGGTGAAGAATGTGACCGGCTATGATCTGCCCAAGCTGGTCACGGGAGCGTTCGGCACGCTGGCCGCTTTGACGGAAGTCACCGTGAAGGTTGTTCCCGCGCCCGAAACGGTCGATACGCTCATGCTCCCCCGGCTTACCCCGGCGCGGGCGACCGAGGTTATGGCGCAAGCCCTGGGCAGCCCGCATGATGTTGGCAGCGCCGCCTATCTTCCCGCCAGTATCGCGCGCGATCTTATTCCTGGCGCGGGCGATAGCGCGACGCTGATCCGGCTGGAAGGCTTTGCCCCATCCGTGGAGGCGCGCGCGGCGGCGCTGATGGCTGAATTTGGCGGAACGGTGGAGCGATTGGGCGCAGACGTATCCCGCAAACTCTGGCAGGCGCTCGGTGATGCCACGCCCCTGGTGGGGCTGCATGAAGATTGCCTGTGGCGCATCTCCGTTCCCCCCACGGCAGGCGCGGCGATTCTGGAAGCGGTGCAGGCGGTAAGGCCGCTCGCGACCGGGTGGCTCGATTGGGGCGGCGGGTTGATCTGGCTGGCACTGCCGCCGCATCCGGGGGAGCGCGATGGCGGCGCGGCATTCCTGCGCGGTTTGGTGACGGACGGGCACGCGACGCTGATGCGCGCGCCGGAGCGCGTGCGGGCAAGCGTGCCCGTATTCCAGCCGATGCCGCCCGCGCTAGCGGCCCTCGCCCAACGGCTTAAGGCATCTTTCGATCCGCACGCTGTGTTCAATCCGTCGCGTTTAGGGGCGTAAAGCGATGCAAACCCATTTCAGCCTCACGCAATTGGCCGAAACCGCTGTGCAGGATGCCGATAAGATTCTCCGCACCTGCGTTCACTGCGGCTTTTGCACGGCAACCTGCCCAACCTATCTGCTGCTCGGCGACGAGTTGGATAGCCCGCGCGGGCGCATCTATCTCATGAAGGACATGCTTGAGAACGCCGAGACGCGCGCGCCGACCGACACTCACGTCACGCATATCGACCGCTGCCTAACCTGCCTTTCATGCATGACTACCTGCCCGTCGGGCGTGGACTATATGCATTTGGTCGATCAATCCCGCGCGCATATCGAGCATCACTACCGCCGCCCCTGGGCCGACCGGATAGTGCGCGGGATTTTGGGCAAGATCATGCCGAACCCGCTGCTGTTCCGGCTATCGTTGATCGCCGCCCAACCGGCGCGGCTGGCCTTGCCCCTGCTGCGGCCTTTCACGGGCAATCGCTTGATACAGCGGCTGGTAGCCCTGCTCGACACGGCCCGCCCCCCGGCAGCCCGGACGGCGATTGATCGGCCCGGCTTGCACCGCACAGCACCCGGCGTCATCGCCCTCAAGCGCGTCGCCCTGATGAGCGGCTGTGTGCAGAATAGCTTGCGGCCAGATATTAACGAAGCCACGGTGCGCTTGCTCACCCGTCTCGGCGTCGACGTGTTGGTGCCGCCCGCTGCCTGCTGCGGCGCGCTCAACCATCATCTTGGGCAAGAGGCGGCAGCGCTCGCCCGCGTGAAGGCGAATGTGGCGGCGTGGGAAAAGCTGCTCGATGCTGGCTGCGAGGCCATTCTTATCACCGCCTCCGGCTGCGGCACGACGGTGAAGGATTACGGCTCTATGCTGAAGGATGATCCGGCCTGGGCCGCCCGCGCGGCCCGTGTTGCGGCAGCAGCCAAGGACGTTTCGGAAATTCTGGAGCGTTTGGCGTTTCCGGCGGAAACCCAGGCCGAGCCTTTGCGCCTCGCCTACCATTCCGCCTGCTCGATGCAACACGGTCAACGCCTCAAAACCGGGCCTAAAGCGCTACTGGAGCAAGCGGGGTTCACCGTGATGGATGTGCCGGAGGGCCATATCTGCTGCGGGTCGGCGGGCACTTATAGTCTGTTGCAGCCCGATCTGTCGCAGCAGTTGCGCGACCGCAAACTCGGGAACATCGCCCTCACGCATCCGCAAGCGGTGGCAACGGGCAATATCGGTTGTCTCACCCAGCTTCAAGCCGGGTTGCCGGTGCCGATTGTGCATACGGTGGAACTGTTGGATTGGGCCTATGGTGGGCCGCGCCCGGCGGGGCTTTAGGAGACTGGTATCATAAAGCGGATCGCCGCGAGCGTGAGGCCCGTTAAAACGATCAGCATCCCCCCCAGCTTGATCGTCATGCGCTGTTCGAGCAAAGCCAAATCATGCTTCGTCGCGAGATCGGACAGATCTATAGTACGGCTTTCAGCCAGTTGCTCGGCCAAAGCCTCCGATTGCTCGCGCGAAAACCCGTGCTGCTCAAGCGTGCGCGCCGTTTTCAGCGTATCGAACGCAACTGCGGTCATCCCACTCTCCCCAGCCCTTACCTCGCTAAATACTTAAGCATTCTAGCACCGTTCGGGAAGGGGGAGCGAGCCTGTTTTGGGAGAAAGCCTGCCAGGGCGGGAAAACCTAGTTTCTGACATAAGTGATCTCGTTATGTCAGAAAGTGCCGTTATTCTGATATAGCGTTTGTTTCCCCACCCCGTTCTGACATGCGGCTTTTAGAGCCGCGCCAGAGTTAAGGCGCGCGGCTCTAATACAGGCTCCAAAACGCAAAAAACCCCGCATTTCTGCGGGGTTTTTGAGAGATGGTGCCCAGAAGAAGACTCGAACTTCCACGCCTTGCGGCACAGGTACCTGAAACCTGCGCGTCTACCAATTCCGCCATCAGGGCACCGTGGGTATGGTTCTATAAACCCTCAGCGTCGCTGTCAACTGACTGTCACGAATAATTTCATCAGGCTTGCGTATCACCCCATCTTAGCGAGCGTCACGCCTCGGGCCGAAAGCCGCGCCCAGGCTGCGGCCAGCGAGCCGTTGAAGTCGATAGCGCGGCAGGCGTCTTGGAGCACACGCACGCGAAAGCCTTGGCGAGCAGCGTCTTCGGCGCTCCAGGCCACACAATAATCGGTGGCAAGGCCAACGCAATCGACCGCACGCACCCCTCGGTCCCGCAAATAAGCCCCAAGGCCAGTAACCGTGCCATCGGCCTCGGCGAAGGCGGAATAGCTATCAACGTCGGAACGAAAGCCTTTACGGATGATGAGGCCCGCGTGCGGGATCGACAGATCGGGGTGAAACTCCGCCCCCGGCGTGTCTTGAACGCAATGGTCTGGCCAGAGGGTTTGCAGGCCGTAGGGAAAATCCGCCTCCTCAAACGGCGCGCGGCCAGGGTGCTGGCTGGCGAAGGAGCGATGCCCGGCGGGGTGCCAATCTTGCGTGAGCACGACGAGATCATAGTTTCGGGCGAGCCGATTGATGGGGCCGACCACGGCATCCCCATCGGGTACAGCCAGAGCACCGCCCGCGCAAAAATCGCGCTGAACGTCCGTTACCAGCAAAACGCGCTTGGTATGATCCATCTCTACTGCCCCAATCCCAACACGTCGATCATCGAGTAGCGCCCCGGCCCGCGCCCCGCGCACCATTGGGCCGCGCGGACGGCACCAACCGCATAAATGTCGCGGCTTTGCGCCTTGTGGCTAAGGTCGATCCGCTCGCCTTGTCCGGCAAAAATCACGCTATGGTCGCCGATAACGTCGCCGCCGCGCATCGTCGCAAAACCGATAGCACCCGTGGGGCGTGGCCCCGTGTAGCCATCGCGGCTACGGATCGCCTGATCGGCCAGATCGACCGACCGCCCGCGCGCTGCCGCTTCTCCTAGCGCAAGGGCTGTGCCAGAGGGGGCATCGACCTTATGGCGGTGGTGCATTTCGACGATTTCGATGTCCCAATCCACGGCCAAGCTGCGCGCAACCCGCTCGACCAGTTCCGTGAGCAGCACGACGCCGAGGCTCATGTTAGGCGCTTGCAGGATCGGCACGGAGAGGGCGGCGACGGCTAATGCCTCCTCTGCCGCCTCGTCCAGCCCGGTCGTGCCCACGATCAAGGCGGTTTGGTGTTGGGCGGCGAGGTTCGCGTGCAGAGGGGTGACGGTTGGGGACGTGAAATCAATCACCGCATCGGAGGCCGCGAAGAGCGCCGCCGTATCGGTGGTAATCGCAACGCCCAAGGGGCCGAGACCCGCCAGAACGCCCGCATCTTGCCCCACGCTGGTAGCGCCCTCGCGTTCGGTAACGCCGGCGAGGGTTGCGCCTTCGGTACGAGCGACCTGCCGGATCAGCATCTGCCCCATGCGCCCGCCACCGCCAACAATGCCGATTCTCATGAAGCCCTCCCGCCGTTCATTGCTCTTAGACAGATAAAGGGGGCGCTGCCCCCTCCCCTGTCAAGACCTCTCGCCCTTGCTGAAAAGCCAAGTTAGGCTAAAGGCTTCCTACTATCGTTTCGAGGTGTTTACCGTGCGTAAAGATCGTTCCGCTCCGCCGGGCAGCGTTACCGCCCTGTGGCTCAACTCGCGCGCAGTACAGAACAGCCTGACAGGGGAGGAGACGCGGCGGCGCATTGATCTTTATGTGCCGAACGGTCATACGGGGGCGGGGTTGCCGCTGCTGGTCGATCTTGTCGGCTTTACCGCCGGTGGCCCCGCTCACACCAACTGGAAGAACCACGGCGAAAGCCTGCCCGAGCGCCTAGATCGGTTGATCCATACGGGCGTAATGCCGCCAGTGGCGGTAGCCTTCCCCGATTGCTTCACGCGGCTTGGCGGCAATCAGTATGTTGATTCCCCGGTTTTGGGCGCGTGGGAGCAGTTTTTGATTGCCGAGATGCTGCCGTTTTTGGAAGACCAGTTCGCGTGCGGTGGCCCCGGCAAGCGGGGGGTGTTCGGCAAATCCAGCGGCGGTTATGGCGCGCTCTATCACGCGCTCAAACACGGCGGTAGCGTGTGGAGCGCGGCGGCGTGTCACTCCGGCGATATGGGGTTCGAGTTGATGTATCGGCACGAGTTTCCGGCTGTGTTGCGGACTTTGGCCAAATATGGCGGGAGCATTTCGGCCTTCCTGGAGCATTTTCACAGCACGCTCAAAACCCGCGACGAGGATTGGGGGGCGATTATGCTGCTGGCGCAAGCCGCCAGCTTCGATCCCGACCCGTCCTGCCTCTGGGGTCTGCGTTTGCCGGTCGATCCCTATACCTGCGAGCTTATTCCAGCGCGGTGGGCCAATTGGCTCGCCTATGATCCGCTCACGCTGGCCCCGAAGCATCTGGCCAACCTGCGGGGCTTGAAAGCCCTGTTCATTGATTGTGGTGATCTCGACCAGTATAATCTGCTCTACGGCGCGCGGCGGATGCACCAGTTCCTAACCGCCAACGCGGTGCCGCACGACTATCAGGAGTTTCCGGACACGCATTCGAGCATTGATTACCGGATGGACGTAAGCCTGCCGATTTTGGCGAAGGCGTTGGCGGGGTAGGGGGCGGGGTAGGGGGCGGGGTAGGTTTGCGTTTACGACCCCAATCTGTCGCGAAACCACGCGGCAAGCGCGGCTTCATTCAGCGTTCCGGCGGCAACCGCTTCGACCGTTCGGACCGCCTCGGCTGGATCGAACACCAGCTTAAAGCCGTTGAGCACCAGAAAAAGCCGGGCGATCACCCACGCCGTGCGCTTATTGCCGTCGCTAAAGCCGTGATTGTGGGCGAGGCCGAAAGCATAGGCGGCGGCAAGATCGGCAGCGTCGGGGTCGCCATAAGCCGCGAGATTTTGGGGACGCCCGAGTGCCGATTCAACGGCCCCTTGATCGCGGATACCTTCCAAACCGCCATGCTCGGCCAACTGCCTATCATGAACCGCGAAGACCACGTCGGGCGCAACCCACTCCCAATCACTCACTTCGCTAACGCCCGCAGAATATCCCGATCATCGTGCATCAGCGCTTCCGCTAGGGCCATTTGCCGCTCGAAGGTGGGGCTGTAAGGCGTCAGGCGATAGCTGCCGTCAGGGGCTTCGGTTAGAAAGAGGGTATCACCCTTCTGGACCTTCAAGTGCGCCATCGCCTCCTTGTTCAGAATGAAGCCTGCCGATGCACCGACAGTGGTAACTTTTAGGGCGAGCATGGGATGATCCTTTGAAGCACTATATAATCTTTATTATATGTAGGATTGCCCTTAAAGGCAAGTCTGTGCTAATATCGGATTCTCAGTATTGTGAGGCGATATCATGTCCGATGAACCCGAAAACCTTGTTCTCGTCTATCTACGTCGTCTCGATACGAAAGTCGATGCGATCAAGGATGATTTGCAGGATGTCAAAGTTAGGCTCAATCGGCTCGAAAACACTCTCTTTACGATGCGCCGCGCGTAAACCAACGGTGCTGAGGGCGTCGCGCATCTTGAAGCGCGCTTCGACCGTTTTAGCGAACGCCTCGCCCGCATCGAAAAACGTCTGGAGATTACCGACGCTTAGCGCCCCTTCAGCAAACACACCGCCTGCGGCGCGAGCAGGTTCGGAAACCGCGCCGCCCAAGCCGGGATCGGGTCGCCCGCCGAGGTGAGTGCCCGCAACCGTTCGATTTTTAAGTCCAGATCGGCGGCCAGGGTTTTGAAATCCTGCACCGTACACAGGTGGATATTTGGCGTATTGTACCACGCATAGGGCAGGTCCGGCGTATTCGGCATGTGCCCGCCCGCCATTAAGGCCCACCGCACGCGCCAATGGCCGAAGTTGGGGAAAGAGACGATCACCCGCCGCCCGATCCGCGCCAAATGCGAAAGCACGATGTGCGGCGCGCGGGTAGCCTGGAGCGTTTGGCTAAGAATGGCATAATCGAAACTGCCTGCCGGATAATCCGCCAAATCGGTATCCGCATCGCCCTGGATCACCGAAAGTCCGCGCGCCACGCAGCCGTTCACCCCTGCTTGCGACAGTTCAATCCCGCGCCCATCCACCTGTTTGGTGCGCGCGAGATAGTCGAGCAAGGCACCATCGTCGCACCCAATATCGAGCACGCGGGTGCCGGGATCAATCATTTCGGCAATCGCCAGCAGGTCGCGCCGGATCATCGGGTTAGCCCCCGCAGCCGCGCGCAACCTTGCAAGAACCCGCCCAAGACGGCGAACATCTCCGGTTCATCCAGCAGAAAGGCATCGTGTCCCCGGTCGGTCTCGATTTCGCAGAAGGAGACATTGGCGGCAACCGCGTTCAGGGCATGAACCAACGCGCGGCTTTCTGCCGTTGGGAATAACCAGTCGGAGGAGAAGGAGAGCACGCAAAAGCGCGTTTGGCTGCCGGCAAAGGCTTTCGGAAGCCCCCCAAACTCCGCCGTGAGATCGAAATAATCCATCGCGCGGGTGATATAGAGGTAAGAGTTGGCGTCGAACCGATCGACGAAGGCCGCACCCTGGTAGCGCAAATAGCTTTCCACTTGGAAATCGGCATCGAACCCGAAGGTAACGGCAGAACGGTCTTGCAGCGTGCGCCCGAATTTGCGGTGCAGGGCCGGTTCAGACAGATAGGTGATATGGGCGGCCATCCGCGCGACCGAGAGGCCGCGCGCGGGCACGCAGCCAGCGTCCGGGTAGTCGCCATTGCGCCAATCCGGGTCGGCCATAATCGCCTGTCGCCCGACCTCGTGAAAGGCGATATTCTGCGCCGAATGTCGGTAGGACGTGGCGATGGGAATGGCGGCAAACACCCGCTCCGGGTAATGCGCCGCCCAAGACAGTACCTGCATCCCACCCATCGAGCCGCCAACGACGGCGAAGAGGGTCTCGATGCCGAAATGATCGATCAACCGCGCCTGTGCCCGCACCATATCGTTGATCGTGATGACCGGAAAATGGATGGCGTACGGTTTGCCGGTGGCGGGATCACTCTCCAGCGGCCCGGTGGACCCCATGCAGCCGCCCAGCACGTTCGAGCAGATGATGAAATAATGGGCCGGATCAATCACCTTGCCAGGGCCGATCAACAGGCTCCACCAGCCTTCCCGCCCGGTAATCGGGTGCTTTTCCGCCACATACTGATCGCCCGTCAGCGCGTGGCAAATCAGAATAGCATTGCTGCGCGCAGCGTTGAGCGTGCCGTACGTGGTGACGGCCAGGCTGAAGGGCGTAAGGCTCTGGCCACTCTCCAGCGGCAAAGGCGCATCGAACTTAATCACCTGCCGGGTGGCGGCAGGCGCGGGGGAGAGATGGGCGGTCGTCATAACGGGCGGTTGCCACTCCCAAAGGACCGACGCCAAGCGCCGTCCGATCACTCGGAACCAAGACTGCATAGGACGCGATTGCGGGGGCGCGCGTCAATAGGGTGTTTCGAGAGAGAAGGGTTTTAAGATAAGATCAATCGATTGATCTTATCTTGCTGAGCTGGAGAAATCTCTTATGAAACAATGTATTAGTCTGTATTGATATCAGGCAGACCATTGTTCTGTAAAAACCTTTCCAGTGATATAGCAGGTAACAGCAGACGGGGAGAACTCGATATCGATGCCGTCGCAGGTCTGGTGGCTCATTCGGCTGCGCGTTGTGGCGGCGACCATCTTGGTATCTGGATTATGCTTCGCAAAGGCGATGAGGCCCTTCAACTCTTCTGCTGGATGATCGACATGACGGTCGGTCCATTTAATCTCCAGAGCTATCGCGGGTCGAAACGATGGGAAGAGCTTAACCAGATCAACCTCCAAATCTGTTCGGCCCGCCTTCCAGCGAGCGTAATGCAACTGCTCTAAGCCAGAAGAATGGAGATATTGACTGATGATGGCGGTTTCCACGAGACCGCCTATAGCAGGATCATGAGCCGCAACAGGACCAAAAAGGGCCGCCCGCATAGAGGGATTGGCGAGATAGACCTTGAAGTTTCGCATCCGTTGAAAACTTTGCCCCGCTTGATCAATTCGAGTGACGCGAAAAATCAAAAAAGCAGCCTCCAAATATTCTAAGTATCGTGAAATAGTGTTTTTTGCGACGCCAGAGGTTTGGCTAAATTTTTCCAGACTGACCTCCGCCCCACTGTGATAAGCGATGACCATGAACAAGCGATTGAGTTCCTGGATGTCCTGAATGCCATAAAGGCTAGGCAAATCGCGTAGCAAAACCTTGTCGATAACGTCCCGACCTAAAAAACGACCTGGATCAGTGCGAAGTTCCGGGTTAACAACGGCTTCGGGATACCCTCCGATGTTGATGTAGTCGATGAAGGCGATGTTCAAAGCCTCAATGCCCTTGGGTAAATCTATGGCCTTCTTGTCGTCCCGCAGTGAGATAAGGTCTTTTTCAGTGCCCGAAAAATCCAGATACTCTGAGAACGTCAAGGGTGGCAAAATATAGTCCGTAAATCGCCCTGCTCCGGACTCATTACTTTTCCGCCGCAGAGCTGCCGCCGCCGAACCGGAGGCAATAAAGCGGGTATTGGGGTAACGGTCGGTCAATACCTTCAGATGGACTTCCCAGTCTTTCAGATATTGAATTTCATCAAATATTACTAAGTGACGACCATTGGGGGTACAGCCAGAGTTCTCTTCAAAAATATCGAGTAATTTTTGTAGGGGAATACCGCTATAAACGGGTGTATCGATTGACGTGAAGAAAATATCTTGTGGCTTTATGCCTTGATTGAGCGCTTCCAAGATAAATTGATGCAGCATGACGGTTTTACCCACGCGGCGCGGCCCCATTAGCACGACGGATCGACGAATATTCCAGTTCAACGCCAACTGAGTGAAGCCGCCGAAATAGGCGCGATGACGCGGATAGAGGGGAATGCCAGCTTTAGGGTCGGCCTCTGTCCACCAGGGGTTGTCTCGCGATAGGCTTTTCAGCACATCTTTTTCTGAAATTGTCAGCATGATGTAATTCCGTCCAAATAAGATTAGTTGATTGATCTTATTCCGCAGGGCGCGCTTCTGCAAGCTGCAACCCGCCCATCGCACGCTTCCTCTTCCACTCCCATCCCCGTCGCGCTACGGTCCTGCCAGAACCCGCGTGATGCCAGAACCGTGCAATGCAAGTGAGACTATGATGAGCGACGCTGACGACCCTCCCTCTGCCGTGCCGACCGAGGCAACCCCACAGCGCCTGTTGGCGTTCCGCGCGGAAATCGACGCCTTGGATACGCAAATCCATGACCTTTTAATGCGCCGGGCGGAGATTGTGAGCGAGGTTGGAGCCTGGAAGCGGGGACTGAATGCCATTGTGCTGCGGCCTGCGCGGGAAGCGGAGATTATTCGGCGTCTGGCTGCGCGCCACCAAGGGCCGCTGCCGTTCGGGGCTATCGCGCGTATCTGGCGGGAAATCATCGGCGATATGACAATGATGGAAGGCAAGTTTACCCTTGCCGTCTATTTGCCCAATGGCGACGGGGTGTATTGGGATTTGGCGCGCGATCATTTTGGCGTGCTGCCGTCGGTGATGGTGCATCTCTCGGCGGGATCGGCCTTACGCGCGGTGAGCGATGATACCAGCACGCTCGGTATTCTGCCCTGGCCGCAGGAGGGCGATTCCGACCCGTGGTGGCAGTATGTGCAGCGGGCCGACGATAAATCGCCGCGCATTGTGGCGCGTCTGCCGGCTTACGGTCCGCCGAACAGCGTATCGGCTCTCGTCATCGCGCGCGCGCCGATGGAAGCATCGGGCGACGACCGCAGTTTTCTTGTGGTCGAAACCCTGAAGGAAATCAGCCGGACACGGTTGCTCTCGCGCGTGGGGGCGGCTGGGTTCACGGTAGAATGGATTACCGATCAACTCGATAAGCCAGGCTTGCCGGGGCTGCATTTAATCGAGGTTGAAGGCTTCGTGACCGAGGACGACCCGCGCCTCCACGCGCTCCACCGCGATAATCCCGAAGAAATCGGCCATCCGCGCATCATCGGCGGCTACCCCATGCCGCTGCGGCGCAAATAAGCCTTTCGTTTTTTTCTGAAGAAAAGCAGTTCCATGAGCAAGGCCCCTGTTCCAAAACCCGGCATTCTGGATGTCGCCCTCTATGTTAGCGGCGCGAACCAAGTCGGCGCGACCACGCGCCTCAAGCAGCTTTCCTCCAACGAAGGCGCGCTTGGGCCGAGTCCGTCGGCAATCGCGGCTTTGCGCGCGATGGCGGATGAAATGCACCGCTACCCCGATGGCGGCAGCACGGCCCTGCGCGAGGCGCTGGCGAAAAAGCACGGGATCGACGCCAAGCGCATCGTCTGCGGGGCCGGGTCCGATGAGCTGATCGCTCTGCTGCTGAAATCTTACGCCGGGCCGGGCGATGAGGTGCTGTATAGCCAGCACGGCTTCTTGATGTATCCGATTGGCGCGAAAACCGTTGGGGCTATGCCGATTGCCGCGCCCGAAACGGCGCTTCGCACCGATGTCGATGCCCTTTTGGCGGCAGTAACGCCGCGCACCCGCGTCGTGTTCGTCGCCAATCCGAATAATCCCACCGGCTCCTATCTGCCGCCGGAGGACATCGCGCGGCTGCACGCCGGGTTGCCTGCCGAAACCCTGCTTATCCTCGACGCGGCTTATGCCGAATATGCCGAAGGCCGCAACGACTACACAGCGGGGATCGAGTTGGTCGAAGCGCACCAGAACGTCGTGATGCTGCGGACTTTCTCGAAAATCTATGCGCTGGCGGCCTTGCGCCTCGGGTGGGCCTATTGTTCCGAACCCGTGGCGGACGTGCTGAACCGCGTGCGGGGGCCGTTCAACGTCAGCCTATCCGCGCAAGTCGCCGGGGTGGCCGCGATTGAGGATAGCGATTTCCTCGCGCACTCCCGCGCCCACAACGAGGCTTGGCTGCCGTGGTTGACGGAAAAGCTGACGGGGCTTGGCCTTGCGGTTGCGCCCAGTGCGGGGAATTTCGTGCTGGTGCGCTTTCCCGATACCCCCGGCAAAACGGCGGCTGAGGCGTGGGACTATCTCGCGCAACGGGGCGTGTTGATCCGCAAAATGACTTCCTACGGATTGCCGCATTCTTTGCGAATATCAGTGGGGCCGGAGGAGGAGTTGCAAGAAGCAGTGCGCTTGCTGGCTGAGTTTGTGGCGATATGAGCGAGATGCCGTTCAACCGCGTGTTGATCGTCGGTATTGGCCTGATTGGCAGTTCCTTAGCGCTGGCGTTCCGTAAAGCCGGGCTTGCCCGCCAAATCGTTGCCCTCGATCATACGCCGGACCATGTGGCGGAAGCCGTGCGTTTAGGGCTAGTCGATGAAGCCGGGGGCGATCCTGCGCTCGCAACGGGGGCCGATCTTATTATTCTCTGCGTGCCGGTTGGCGCGTGCGGCACAGTCGCGGCCAAGCTCGCGCCGTATTTGGCACCGGGGGTGATCCTCACCGATGTTGGCTCGGTTAAACAGGCGGTCGTGCGCGATGTGGCCCCTGTTTTGCCAGAAGGGGTGCAGTTCATCCCCGGTCATCCGATTGCGGGCACCGAGCATTCTGGCCCGGCGGCGGGCTTTGCCGACCTGTTTGAAGGCCGTCACTGCATTCTCACGCCAACCGAAACGGCAGACCCGGCGGCAGTCGCCCGTCTGCAAGCCGCGTGGGAGGCGATGGGGAGTATCGTGACCCTCATGAGCGCCGAGCATCACGACCGCGTGCTGGCCATAACATCCCACCTACCGCATCTTATTGCCTATACGATCGTCGGCACGGCCACCGATCTTGAAGAGCATATGCAGCAGGACGTGATTAAATATTCGGCAGGGGGGTTTCGCGATTTCACCCGTATCGCCGCCTCCGACCCGATCATGTGGCGCGACGTGTTTCTGAATAACCGGGAGGCGGTGCTGGAGATGCTGGGGCGGCTGCACGAGGATTTGGGCCTGCTCGCCCGCGCTATCCGCATTGGCGACGGCGCAACGCTGGAAGAAAAATTTACCACCACGCGCGCAATCCGGCGCGGGATTATCGCGGCAAAACAGGCTTAGGATGGCTTGATATTCTCGCAGAAGGCGCGTAGCGTACGATTCTCGTTCACTTTTTGTTTCGGAGCGCGCTATGAGCCTTAGCCCCTACCTAACCTTCGGCGGCACCTGCCGGGACGCGATGAACTTCTATGCCACCTGCCTCGGTGTCGAAATAGAGATGATCTCGACTTTCGCAGGCACCCCCGCCGAAGCGCATGTTCCGCCAGAGTGGCGCGATAAAATCATGCACGCCTCTTTGCCATATCGCGGCACGGCGCTGATGGCATCGGACGGCATGGGACCGGGAGAGGTGAGGCATGAGGGTTTCAGCGTTTCGGTGCAAGCAACCTCGATTGACGATGCCGAGCGGCTATTCGCCGCGCTCGGCGCAGGCGGCACGGTAACGATGCCCCTGGAGGAAACCTTCTGGGCCGCCCGCTTCGGTGTTCTCACCGATCAGTTCGGCGTGTCCTGGATGGTCAATCTCGATCTGCCGATGTAGGTCCGCAAGATTTATCAAAGCCGCTTATGCTTCTCTTCCCTGGGCTACAGGAGACAGCAGACATGACGGAATCCCCTTACGAAGCGCGCATTCTGCGGGTCATTGAGTATCTGTGGGCCAATCTCGATGCACCCTTGGATTTGGACCGTCTGGCAGAAATCGCCTGTTTTTCGCCCTATCATTTCCACCGCCTCTATCGCGGGATAACCGGGGAGACGGTGGCGGAAACAGTGCGCCGCCTGCGGTTGCACCGGGCAGCGGGGGCGCTGTTGGCCTCGGACCGGACTATTGCCGATATTGCCGCAACGGCAGGATATGGCAGCCAAGCCGCCTTCACGCGCGCTTTTGCCGCCCACTATGGGGCCGCGCCGGGGTTCTACCGTCAGTCTGCGGCCTCTCCTGCTCGGTTGGAGGAAACAATGGTTCCCGTTGAAATACTGCACTTGCCTGCCCAAACTTGCTTGGCCTTGGCCCATGTCGGGCCAGAGCAGCATATCGAAAAAGCCTTCGAGGCTTTGGCGCTTCACGCCGCGCCGCGCGGGTTGATGACGGAGGCGGCGCGGTTTTTCGCGGTTTATTACGACGATCCCACGCGCGTTCCTGCCGAAGCCTTGCGCGCCCACGCCTGCCTTACCGTGCCGCCTGAAACGCTGGCAACGCCACCGCTGGAAAACCTCACGTTGGGCGGCCAGCGCTATGCGGTGGCACGTTTCGTCGGCCCCTACGCCGAGTTGGAGCGCGCCTATCACTGGCTGTTCAACACGTGGTTGCCGCAGCAGGCGCTTGAGCCGGGCGACGCGCCGTGCCTAGAGGAATATCTGAACGACCCCAAACAGGTCGCGCCCGCCGATCTGGAAACGCTGATTTATATTCCGTTGAAGGGGTAAGCCCCTCACCGAACTGCCGGGATCGGCTGCCCCTTCACCGCCACGCGCACCTGAAACAGTGACCCCGCGAGGGGTTCGGCGGTCTGTTCGGCCTCTGTCAGTCCTTCGCAAGCGCTGGTGATGTAGAGGGTTTGCCGGTCGGCGCCACCGAAGGCCACCATCGTGCAGCGACTGACCGGCAGGCGGATTTCATCGGTGATCGCACCGTCCGGGCTGAAGCGCAGAATGCGGCCGCCGGCGAATTGGGCGCTCCAGTATCCGCCTTCTTCATCCATCGCAGCACCATCGGGGCGACCGCCGTCGGGCGGCAGGGTCGCGAAGATTTCGCGGTGGCCAATCTGCCCGGTCGCAGGGTCCATCGGGTAGGTGTAGATCGCCTGGGCGCGCGTGTCCGAATGATACAGCCGCGTACCATCGGGCGACCAAGCGAGACCGTTGGAGACCATCACGTCGCCCGCGCGCGCCTCAAGTCCCGTCTCGGTAAGGCAATAAAGCTCCGCGCTGCGCTCGGTGCGCGGCTCGTGCATCGTGCCAACCCAAAAACGGCCTTGCGGGTCGGTCTTGCCGTCGTTGAAGCGATAGGTTTTCGGATCATACGGCGCGGGCGCAATCTGGCTTTGCGCGCCCGTTGCGGGATCAAACCGAATAGGGCCGGAGCGTAAAGCCAGCAGCAACGCCCCATCGGCCCGGATCGCGACGCAGCCAATCGCTTCCGCGAAGTCCCAGCACGCGACCGCGCCCGTCGCCGGGATGAGTTGAAACAGGTGCGGGCCGTTAATATCCACCCACCATAGGCAGGCGCGCGCCGCATCCCAGACCGGCGATTCCCCGGTTTTGCAGCGTTGCTGCACGACAAGTTCGACTGATCCCAAGACCTTAGACATACTGCGCTCCCATTCCGTCCCTCACCCACGGGCCGTTGTAGCGGGTTTCAGCGGCCTTGTCTCTTGACCGCTTTGTGGGGCCGTGGCACACCGCGCCACGCCTTTCTTAC
This sequence comes from Alphaproteobacteria bacterium, assembly GCA_013298565.1. GTDB lineage: Bacteria > Pseudomonadota > Alphaproteobacteria > Elsterales > Elsteraceae > Elstera. Next base: position 21,963 of record JAAFIC010000052.1, read on the forward strand.
CTGCCAGAATCGGACGCCGATTTCCATGCTGCGCCGCCTTTACGATTGGGTTATCGCCAAAGCGGGCACGCCCCAGGCCACTTGGGCGTTGGCCCTGGTGTCTTTCGTCGAAAGCTCCTTCTTTCCCATTCCGCCCGATGTAATGCTGGTGCCAATGTGCCTCGCCAATCGGCGGCGGGCGCTGTTCTACGCGGCAGTTTGCACCTTGGCGTCGGTGGCGGGCGGGTTTTTGGGCTATGCTATCGGCTATTATCTGTGGGAAGCCATCGGCTCTTGGGTAATCCAGAGTTATGGTCTGGGCGCAAAATTCGATGAGTTTCAAAAGGCTTTCGCCGAGTATGGCTGGTGGATCATCGTCATCAAGGGCATGACGCCCATTCCCTATAAGCTCATTACGATTGCGAGCGGCGTCGCCCATTTCCCGCTGTTGGCCTTCGCGGTTGCCTCGGTCCTATCGCGGGCAATGCGGTTTTTCTTGATCGCCGGGCTGCTGTATTTCTTTGGCGAACCAATCCGCGCCTTCATCGAGAAATACCTAACGCTGCTCACGACGGGCTTTGCCGTGGCGCTGATTGGCGGGTTTGTGGCGTTGCGGTATTTGTAGGGTGGCAATGGCTTAGTAGCCTGCTTGCCGTTGATGGCGGAAAGCTAAAATGAGGAGGGCAGCTTCGCCCTCCTTATACCGATACAAGGCCGCATACCCAGATAGGCTGCTTCTGGTGCGTCACGCATCAAGAAGTGGTGGCATCGCTCCAATCCCAAAACAGCCCTTTCCGTAATAACTACGTATGGCACGGTGGGGCGGATTGTTCAGCGTCGGTGCCCCAGGTATCGAGCCAAGCGTTCACTTCGGCGTGAGTAAGATGCCGCCCCGTCTGCTGATACTCTGCCTAGGCGGTTGCAGCTTCCGCTAAGAAGCTCTCTCGCGCCTCTTCCCGCACAACATACTGCTCAATTGCGTCGCGCAGCAGCGACTGTGCCGGACGTTGGTGGTGGTGGGCGAGATGCTCAAGGCGCTGCTGTAAACCCTCGTCCATCTTGATCGAAACATTCATCACGGATGGCCTTATCGAAAAATCACGGCTTGTCATAGAATACTCAATTTTACCAGCATCGCCTAAGCGTTTTACGCTCCTGCTGCGGCCTTATGATCTGCTTTCCTCCGGCCACCCGCCCGCACTCGCTGCCGCTAGATCAGCAAGACGGATGAGATAAAGCCCACCCCCCACGGGTCGAAAACCGAGACTTATCCAATAGTCAGCGGCGCGCGCATTCAGCGGATGGAGAGCAAGATAAGCTGCACCGGTCTCGCGGGCTAGGCGCACGCAAACGCGCCCGATGAAAGCGAAAAGCCCTTGACCGACGCCTTGGCCCTGAAATTTGCTATCGACCGCCAATTGTCCCAGTAAAAATCCGGGTATTTGGCGGGGTGGCCTGGGAAACGCCTCATTCGCATCGTCCCGTTGAAGCATGTGTGCTGAAAGAGTTGCAACCGCAACGACTCGGTGGTCAGCCACCGCCTTTTGTACGAAAACGCGGGAAAATCCGGCTTCGTGATTGCGGTGTGCATAAGACCGAAGCCACCGATGAATCTCAGGGGCACCGCACTCTAAAGCGCTTAAATCATCCCCTGGTAACAGAGGGGTGGGGGGAAGCACTGTAGGAACCGTCATCAATATTCCCTTCAGTCATAATACGCCGTAATTTTTCTGTCGGTGCAGGGGGCTGCTGCAACCACGCTGCAAAAGCATCAAATTCATTCGGAATAAGAGATAAACTATTCTGTTGGTTCATGATTTTGTAGGCTTTTTCAAGAGCCGCAGTCCGAATAAAATCTGACCGACTAAGCCCGTTTCTTTCGGAAACCTCACTGATAAGATCGAGAAGATCCCGCCGTATACGAATGTGGATCGCATCCGTAGCCCGGTTTTCTTTACTGTCGGGGAGCGCCACGCGCGGCATTCGGTATCCTTTGAGACGTGTAAAGCGGATTCTATAAGTTTTATGTAGACGTTTCGATACACAAAATCAAGGTTGCCGCACCACCACACACGCCACCTGCCGCTCTTTCAGCGCACGGCAGAGGTTCTGTGCGTCGGGCGCGCTGAGGCTTTGCGCCAGATAAACGCGGGTCCAGCCGTCGGCCCCTAGCTCAGGGGCGAGGCGCAATCCGTCGCGCCAGCCTTCGGTTTTCCTGTGGAAGTCGCGCTCGAAGGGTTTCAGGCTGCTGGGATCGCGTAAGGCCGCGAGGCGGAGGCGGAGGCGGAGATGGGCCGTGCCGGGCTTTTGCAGCACGGCGGGGGCGGGCAGTGCGGGCGGGGCTAGTGGTTCGCGCGCTAATGCTGATGCATCCACCGTCACGGCGGGCGCGGGCGGCTTGGCCGGGGGCATCGGATAGAGCCATACTACCGTGTCGGGGCGACCCGGCACGGGCGGCGGGGCAAGAGGCTCCGGCGCGCGGGTGATGACGGAGGGCGACCAGCTATCCGGCGGGCGCGGGGCTGCCGAATCGGGCAGCGTGAAGCGCAGGTTGGAAGATTTCCCCTCTCGGCGCGCGGCCTCGGCGGCGGCTAAAACATGCCCGGAAGCGGCAGCGGTTTTGAAGCGTGCCAAAGCGCCGGCCTCGTCTGGCGGCACATCGCCCGCGAGCAAGAGACCTAAGCGAAACTGCGCTTCCCGGTGTCCACGATCGCCCGCGCGGGCAAGCCAGTCGCGCGATGCGGCCCGGTTGC
>JAAFIC010000053.1 GCA_013298565.1 Alphaproteobacteria bacterium
TTGGCCCGCTCGGCGGCTTCGGCTAGCACGACGACGGCGCGGTTGAGGCCGATGGTCAAAACATCCTCGCCCTTGGGCAGCGAGGTATAGGCTTTGCCGTGTTTGATATAGGGGCCGAAGCGCCCAACACCCGCCGTTAGCTCATCCCCCGTTTCCGGGTGTTTGCCGATAGTGCGCGGCAGGGCCAGCATCGAGATCGCGCGGTCCAGGTCTACATCGGCGGGCTTGACGCCAGCGGGGAGCGAAGCGCGCTTCGGCTTATTCTCCTTATCGCCCTCGCCCAACTGCACATAGATGCCGTAGGGGCCTTTGCGAAGGGTGATGGGAAGTTTGGTCGCGGGATCGTCCCCCAGCAGTTTCGGGCCAGCCAACTCGCCGTCAGCATCGCCCTCGCCGCCCTCAATCGCCAGCGCGCGAGTATAGCGGCAGTCGGGATAATTCGAGCAGCCGATGAAGCCGCCCGTGCGCCCCAACCGCAGGCCCAAACGGCCTTCGGTGCAGGATGGGCACGCGCGCGGGTTCTTGCCCTCGCCGCGATCTGGGAAAAAATGGTCGCCCAAGGCGGCATCGAGCGTGTCGATAACCTGAGTGATCGTAAGATCCTTAGTGCCGTCCACCGCTTTGATGAACGGCTCCCAGAACTGCCGCAGCACTGCGCGCCAATCAATCCGGCCTGCCGAAATATCGTCGAGTTGGCTTTCGAGATTGGCGGTAAAATCATACTCAACGTAGCGTTCGAAGAAGGACGCCAGGAAGGTCGTCACCAACCGCCCACGATCTTCCGGCACGAAGCGCTTTTGCTCCAGCACCACATAATTGCGGTCCTGCAACACCTGGATGATCGAGGCATAGGTGGAAGGCCGCCCGATGCCAAGCTCTTCCAGTTTCTTCACGAGGCTGGCCTCGCCGTAGCGCGGCGGCGGTTGCGTGAAATGCTGTTCCGGGCGCGTATCGAGACGCTTCAGGCCATCGCCTTCGGTGAGCGGCGGCAACATGCCGCTTTCCTCGTCCTCGGCATCGTCGCGGCCTTCGAGGTAGAGCTTCAAGAACCCATCGAACAGAATGGTCGAGCCATTGGCGCGGGCTTGGGCCGAACCGTCGTGGGCCTTCAGATCGGCGGCGACTTGATCGAGCACGGCGCTTTCCATCTGGCAGGCAATGGTGCGCTTCCAGATGAGTTCGTACAGCCGGGCTTGGTCTGGGTCGAGGTAGCGGGCCATATCTTTTGGGCGGCGGAACAAATCCGTCGGGCGGATCGCCTCATGGGCTTCCTGGGCGTTGGCCGCTTTGGACTTATAGGCGCGCGGGCTGCTGGGCAGGTACGTATCGCCATAATCCTGGCCAATCAAGCGGCGGCACCCGCCGATGGCTTCGCCGGATAGGGTAACGCTATCGGTTCGCATATAGGAGATGAGACCAACCGTCTCGCCGCCAAGCTCGATACCCTCATAGAGCTTTTGCGCCACGCGCATGGTTTGTTGCGCGCCAAAACCGAGCTTACGGCTGGCTTCCTGCTGTAAGGTTGACGTGGTGAAGGGCGGGGCGGGGTGGCGCTTGCTTTGCTTCTTTTCAACCGACGCAACGCGGAATTGCGCGGCATTGACCACGGCCACGGCGGCATCCGCCGCGCCCTTTTCCCCCAGGCTGAGCTTATCCAGCTTCTTGCCGTTAAGGTAGGTGAGGCGCGCGGTAAAATTTTCGCTTTTGACGGTCAGGAAGTCGATATCGACGGACCAATATTCGTCGGACTTGAAGATTTCGATTTCGGATTCGCGCTCGCAGATCAAGCGCAGCGCCACCGACTGCACGCGCCCTGCCGAACGGCTGCCCGGCAGTTTGCGCCACAAGACGGGCGACAGGGTAAAGCCGACCAGATAATCGAGCGCCCGGCGCGCAAGATAAGCGTCCACCAACTCCTGATTGATGTCGCGCGGGTTGGCAACCGCGTGAAGCACGGCGGCCTTGGTGATCTCGTGGAACACCACGCGCTTCACCTCGACGCCCTTCAGCACTTTGCGGTCTTGCAGGCATTGCAGCACGTGCCAGGAAATCGCCTCGCCTTCGCGATCAGGATCGGTTGCGAGGAAAACGCGGGCCGAGCCTTTCACCGCCTTGGCGATATCGGAGATGCGTTTTGCGCCCCGGTCTTCAACTTCCCAGGCCATCGCGAAATCTTGATCCGGCAGTACCGAGCCGTCTTTCGCCGGCAGGTCGCGGACATGGCCGTAGGAGGCGATGACCGTATAGTCGGAGCCGAGATATTTGTTGATCGTCTTGGCCTTAGCGGGCGATTCGACGATGACGACGTTCATGAACCCTGTCTTCTCCCGGCTCCGGGCATTCCTATGTGTCAGCGCACCATCAGCAAGGCAACTTGCCCGCCGGGGTGGCGTTCCAGCCGCCCTGCAAGCTCCAGTTCTAAAAGAACGGTTTGCACGACAGCAGGGGAGAATTGACACCGCCGCAGCAATTCGTCAACCGCGACGGGGGAGGGCGACAACATCTCCAGCAGAATAGGCCGGGCGCGGGCCAACTCTGCGGCCTCTGGATCAGGGGACGGAGAGGGCCGAAACAGCTCCGGTTGCGGCTCGGCAAGGTGTTTGCCCAGCAGGGGCAGGGCCGACAGAATATCGGCAGCATCCTCCACTAAGGTCGCGCCGGTTTTCAGTAACTTGTTGGAGCCTTTGGCACGCGGATCGAGCGGGGAGCCGGGCACGGCCATCACCTCCCGGCCATAATCGGCAGCCAGTTGCGCGCTAATCAGCGAGCCGCTGCCCTCGGCAGCTTCAATGACGACGGTGGCGAGTGCAATGCCAGCGATAACACGGTTGCGGCGCGGAAAATGCCGGGCCTGCGGCTGGGTTCCCGGTGGCATTTCGGCGATCAGAATGCCGCGCGTCGCAATATCGGCCTGAAGGGATTCATGCTCTGGCGGATAAACAATGTCGATTCCGCCGGCAATCACGGCCCCCGTCGCCCCGCCCGCAAGTCCCCCACGATGGGCCGCGCCGTCGATGCCGCGCGCAAGGCCGGAGATCACGCAAATATCGGCTTCGGCGAGCGTGCGGGCCATTTGCTCGGCCAAGCGTTGCCCATTCAAGCTGGCATTCCGCGCGCCAACAAGGGCGATGCACGGGCGGCGCAGCAACGGCACGTCGCCTTTTACGCAGAGAGCGGGCGGCGCATCGTCGCACTGAGCCAGGAGGGCCGGATAATCAGGCTCGCCATGAAACAATAAGCGCCCACCCAAAGCGCCCACCCGATCCATTTCCGCTGTTACCGAGGCTAGGGACGCGAGTTTCAGCGCCTTGCCGCGCCCGCCCTGCTTAACAAGATCGGGAATAGCCGCCAGCGCCCGTTCGGCAGACCCGAAGCGCGCGAGCAATTGGTGAAACGTGATCGGGCCGATCTTCTCGCTGCGGATGAGGCGCAGCCGATGCAGCCGATCTTCTCGAGAATAAGCGGTCGCCATAACGCCCTTAGAATGCCGCCCCCAAGACGGGGGGTCAAGCGGATTAGACGATCAAAGGTTGTGCCGCATTGGCGGCAACGGCAGGACCGTTGAGATAAGTAAACCCAGCATCGCGGGCAGCGCGGACGATTTCCCGGCGTTTGATCCCGTAAAGGTAGGATTGTAACCCTACCTTGGCCGCGTGCTTGGAGAGTGGTAAGATAGATTTAGTTAGGCTTGTCGGCGTTATGTCGCCCACGTCTGGCTCTTCAAGATCAATCCCAACCGCCGAGACTTTGGCGCGCGCCAATCGGTCAAAATCCGCAAATTCAGCGGTTACTTGGGCGGTCACACTGCGGCAGAATGGCTGAATTGCAGCCAGGGCTTCCCACATCTTAGTTTGCGGTGCGCCGGGGCTTTGAGCGTTGATGCCAATAATGAAGAAACGGCGGAACTCGGGCGGTAGCGCCCGAAACATATCAATAATCAACCCGCTGGAGTGAGTAACGAGCGAGCCTGTATGCAGCGTGATGTGCAAAAGCCCCGTCCGTTGCCCAGCTTTCAGCGCGGCGCGCACTTGTTCCACCGCACGCTTGGCGGCGGCCTTATCCATCTCGAACATCACGGCGGCGTCATTCGGCGGAAAGGCAGCCGCACCGGTGAGAATGCGGTTCAGCGCGTCTAGCCGCAGAACGTGGGAATTGTAAATGCCAATCACGCCTTTGGCCGTCATCAGGGTAGGACGGTAGGAAATCCCAATCTCGCCCAAGCGAGACTGAAGTTCGGCATCAATCGCCTGCGGGCCGGGTAGGGGCGGGGCGCAATCTTCTTCGGAATCGAAAACCTTGTTCCAGCTTAACACCGTCTCTTCTGGCGAGGCCCCGGCGGCAGCGTTGAGCGTGGCAATATCGGTCACGAAGGCTTTCACCCAACCGTGATCTTTCATGCCCAACTCGCCTAACAGGCGCTCACGCACTTCACGGGCAATCGCGGCGGCCTTTAGGCGCGCTTGCTCCTCCGTCAGTTCTGCGAAGAGGACAATGAAACTATTATCGTCGTAGGGCGCGAGCACATCGCTGGGCGCAAGACGGTGCCGAATGACCTGTTCGGCAATCGTATGGGCTTTTTCGGCAATCTGTTCCCAACGGTCGCCCGCGTCGCGTTTGATTTCGTCGAGGTTCAGCAGTTGCAGCTTGCCCGCGCTGCCCTTATCGCCTTTTCCAACGATTTCTTGCAGCTTTGCCGCGAAGACAACCTGAGAAACAACCTGATCGGTGCTCTGGGCCGTTGTTGCTAGCGTGCCGAAATCCTCGTCGAAACTCCAATCGACAGGCTCGGCTTTAACAGCTACGCGGCCATCCTGATCGTGCAACGTCGCGAGGCGCGCACTGATTTGTCTAGCTTCATCGCTGTCAAAGGCGGGATCAAGCCCTGGTGCGGGATCGCCCACCGATAGAGCAGCAACAGAGTGTTGCGCGGCAGGCTTTGGGCGTGGCGATGGGGTAGGCTCGGGTTCTTCTTCGAACAACGATTCGGCTAATCGTTTCAGGAAACCGGGTTTTTTATCTTGCGTCATCCGCGACCTCACCTGTCACTATTTGGACTATAGCATGAGGATTTTCAGATGGATAGAGTAGAATGTTAGGATTATCTCTTAGGTTTTTGGTTGCGATTTTCCGATTTTTGGTTCGGTTCCTGCAAGCAACCGTCGGATATTATCCTGGTGCCGCCAGAACACTAGGGCCGACACGGGCAAGGCGGCTAGGGCTGCGGCGGGTGTTACCAATCCCAAAGCTAAGAACGGCGTTAAGCCGATAGCGACCAGGGCCGCCAGCGAAGAGCGCCGTCCGATGACGGCGGTCAGCAGCCACAGCAGGCAGGCGCTCACCCCCACCGGCCAAGCAAGCGCAAGCCACAGGCCGAGGGCGGTAGCAACGCCTTTTCCGCCCTTAAAGCGCAACCAAACCGGGAAGAGATGACCGAGAAAGGCAGAGACGCCCGCAATCAGCGGTCCAAGCTCGTCCGCCGCAAGCCAGCGCGCGAGCAGCACTGCCGCCGCCCCCTTGCCGCCATCGAGCAGCAGCGTTGCGACGGCAAGCCCCTTCCGGCCCGTTCGCAGCACATTGGTGGCACCGATATTGCCGGAGCCGATGGTCCGAATATCGCCCAAGCCTGCAAGTTTTGTCAGAATGAGACCGAAAGGAACCGCGCCCAGCAGATAGGCCCCAGCCGCAATCGCGGCCCACAGCAACGCCCCCCCGGTCATGCTGGCCGCCGATACACGAGGCGTCCGCCTACCAAAGTGGCCAGAACCTTGCCCTGGCTGGGAAAACCGTCGAAGGGAGTGTTTTTCGATTTCGAGCGCATGGTTTCAGCCTTAAGCCGAACCGGAGCGTCGGGATCGAACAGGACCAGATCGGCCACCGCCCCAACCGCAAGGCTGGGCACCGGCTGCCCCAGGATCGCTGCTGGAGCGACCGTTAGGCGGCGCAGCAGGTCCATCAAACTGATGCGCCCCTGATGGACCGGCGCAAGGCCAAGCGGTAACAGGGTTTCGAGACCGATAATGCCGGGTTCGGCAGCCACAAAAGGCAGTCGCTTGGCGTCTTGGTCTTCCGGCGTATGGTCCGAGCTTAAGGCGTCGATCGTGCCATCGGCAAGCCCGGCGATAACGGCCTGTCGGTCTTCCTCCCGGCGTAAGGGCGGGCTGAGTTTGGTGAAGGTGCGGTAATCGGCAATGGCGATTTCGTTGAGGGTGATATAGGCCACCGCCGTATCGCAGGTTACATGGATGCCTTTAGCTTTGGCGGCGCGAATGGCCTCTACCGCAGCGCCTGTCGTGATCGGGCCGATATGCAACCGCCCGCCCGTAAGTTCCGCCAGCAGCAAATCGCGCTGCACTTGTAAAAGCTCGGCGGCAGCAGGGGCTGCGGGAAGCCCTAGGCGCGTGGCATATTCGCCTTCGGTCGCACAGGCGTTGCGGGTGAGGGCGCGATCTTCCGGGTGGGTAAAGAGCACGGCGTTGAAAGTGCGGGCATAGGCGAGCGCGCGGCGGAGCACCAGCGCGTCGGTGGTGGCTTTCGCCCCATCGGCAAAGGCGACTGCGCCTGCTTCTTGCAGCAAGCCGAACTCCGTGAGTTGCTGGCCTTTCCGCCCTTGCGTCATGGCGGCATAGGGCAGCACGCGGGCTTTGCCGAGCGCCCGGCTGCGCTGAACCAGCCACGCGACGGAGGTTGGGTCTTCAATCCCCGGTTCCGTATCGGGAATAACGCCCATTGCGGTAATCCCGCCCGCGACGGCGGCATCGACCTGACTGCGAAGGGTTTCCTTATGCTCCTGCCCTGGATCGCGCCCGTGGGTTCGCAGATCAATCAGGCCAGGGGCGAGGCAGGCGCCGCGCGCATCCAGCGTTTCGCTTCCTTCGGGGATGGGCAGGCTGGTTCCGGTCGCGGCGATCTTGCCGTCGATAATCAATGTGTCGCCTGGTTGATCCGTTCCTGCGGTCGGATCGAGCAGGCGCGCGTTGCGGAGAAGGGTGGGGGGGTGGCTCATGCTTGGCTGCCCTTTTGGGCCGTGACGTGACGCTCCGACAGAACATCCAAGCACGCCATGCGGACGGCAACGCCCATCTCCACCTGCTCGTTAATCAGGCTGCGGTCGATATCATCGGCAAGGTCGCTGTCGATCTCGACACCTCGGTTCATGGGGCCGGGGTGCATAACGGCGGCGTCGGGCTTGGCGACGGCCAGCTTCTCCCGATCCAGCCCGAAGAAGTGGAAATATTCCCGCATAGACGGGATGAGCGCGCCTTGCATCCGTTCGGTTTGCAGGCGCAGCATCATCACAATGTCGGCATCCACCAAGCCTTCGCGCATGGAGTGGAATACACGCACGTTAAGCCGATCAATTTCCGCCGGCAGCAGTGTTGGCGGAGCGACCACGCGCACTTCCGCCCCGAGCGCGTTGAGCAGCAGGATATTGGAGCGGGCGACGCGGCTATGGGCAATATCGCCGCAAATCGCCACCACTAACCCTTCCAAACGCCCCTTGCGGCGGCGGATGGTGAGCGCGTCCAGCAGCGCTTGCGTCGGGTGCTCGTGCGTGCCATCGCCTGCGTTGATAACGGCGCAGTTGAGCTTGCGGGCCAACAGGTGCGGCGCGCCCGAGTCGCCGTGGCGCACGACCAGCACATCAACGTGCATGGCGTTTAGCGTCATGGCGGTATCAATCAGCGTTTCGCCTTTTTTGACGCTGGAGGACGCGACCGACATATTGATAACGTCCGCGCCCAAACGCTTACCCGCTAATTCGAAACTCGTGCGCGTGCGCGTCGAGTTCTCGAAAAACAGATTGATGATCGTCCGCCCGCGCAAGGTGGCAATCTTCTTTTCGGTTTGGCGGTTGAGCGCAACGTAGCTTTCGGCGCGCTCAAGCAAATACCGTAGATCGAGCGGGTTAAGCCCTTCGATCCCCAGCAGGTGACGGTGATTGAATTCATACATCATAGCGGCAGGATCATAAGAGCCTGCCCCGCCGCCGACAAGATGACGCTAAGGGTATTACGACCCCTTTTTGGGATCGGTCCAGGCTTGACGCTTGCAAATGAACAGCACGCAACCCTTCACTTCCAGCTCGCCGGGGCCTTTGATGCGGATGACGCTATCGTATTCCTTGCCGTCTTCGGGGTTGTAAATATAGCCATCGTCCCATTTTTCGCCGTCCCACTTAAAACCACGCAGCATTTGCAGGCCGAGAATGGGGCGCTTTTTCAAAGCCTCATCAGAGTTTTCTTTATCAATCTTGGCGCTACCATCGGGGTTGGTCGGCTCGCGCAGCCAAACGATTTTGCCGCAAAGCTGGGCCGGAGCACTGGGGCACGCGCCGATTTCAACGCGCGACTTGCCGCCGTCGGTAAGCCACTGCGCCGCTAAATCGGCAGGCGTGCCTGCCGCAATCGCCGACGTTGATAAAAATATGCCGCTTAACGCGGCTAAAGCCAGCAGTCGCATACTATTCTCCCGAGCGCGATGAAGGACTTTTGGTATCCTTCTTACGGGGCAGCATAGCGCGTCACTTTGTTCGTTAAAAGCATATCCTTTACGTTAACGATAGCAGAGCGCTTTCCGCCTTGGCCGCTTTCCGCCGTTGATCCTGCCTTGATCCGCTGCTCTGCCCGCTCTACACCGTTAAGGCTTAGAGTATTTTGGAGTTTTGCCTTCATGTCCCATCCTCCGCGCTTTTGGCACGATTTTTGGCGTTTGATCGCTCCCTATTGGTTCGGCGATCAGCGGTGGGTTGCGCGCGGGCTGTTGGCGTTTTTAATCGTGATCAATCTCGGGCTGGTTGGCATCAATGTGCTGTTCAACGACTGGTATGGGCGCTTCTATAATGCTTTGCAGGATTTAGATTATCCCGTTTTCCAGCGAGAAATCCTTTTTTTCGGTGGGCTTGCGGTGTTTTACATCAGTGTGCAAATCCTCCGAATTTATATGAACCAGATGCTGACGATCAAATGGCGCACCTGGTTAGTGGGGAAATTTCTGCATCGTTATTTGTCGGAACAGGTCTATTACCGCCTCCAACTCGGCGAGGCCAAGGCCGATAACCCCGATCAGCGCCTGTCCGATGACGTGAGCCAGTTGACCGCGACCACGCTCACCCTGTCCCTCGGGCTGTTGAGTGCGGTCGTGACCTTCGTCACCTTCGCTGGGCTGTTGTGGGCGCAGTCCGGCCCGCTGACGTTTTCGGTCGGTGAAACGGAAATCACCATTCCCGGCTACATGCTGTGGGCGGCGCTGATCTATGCGGTACTGGGCACTTGGATGACGCACAAAATTGGCCGTCCGCTGATCGGCCTGAACTTTCAGCAAGAGCGGGTGGAAGCCGATTTCCGCTATGCCCTGATCCGCGCGCGCGACCATGCTGAAGGCATTGCCCTCTATCGGGGTGAGATTCAGGAAGAGCATACCCTGGCCGATCTCTTCAGCCGCATCGTGAAGAACTATAAAGCGATTATGCACCGGACCATTTTTCTTACTCTTGGCACGTCCGGTTATAATCAGGCGGCGATTTTGTTTCCTTTCATCGTTGCCGCACCGCGCTATTTTGCGAAGGAAATTAAGCTCGGGGAGATCATGCAGATCAGCCAGAACTTCGGGCAGGTGCAAAGCGCCTTATCGTTTTTGGTTGATGCCTACAGCGCAATCGCTAACTGGCGTGCGGTGGTGGACCGTCTCACCAGCTTCACGGCGGCAGTGGCGCAGATCGAACAGAGCCAAGCCGCCGACCGGGTTAGCCGCGTGAGTGCGCCCGACCGGCTGGCGGCCAAGGGGCTAGCCCTGTTTCTGCCGAATGGCCAAGCCCTCCTCGGGCCGCTCGATTTTAGCATTACGCCGGGGGAGCGCGTGTTGATTACGGGGCCGTCCGGCTGCGGCAAAAGCACGCTGCTACGAGCGCTCGCGCGGATTTGGCCCTATGCCGAAGGCAGCCTAACGATGCCCGATTCTGCCGATTGCCTGTTCCTGCCGCAACGCCCCTATTTGCCACTAGGCAGTTTGCGCGCGGCGCTCACCTATCCTGCGGCCCCGGAGACAGTGGCGGAAAGCCGAATTGTGGCCGTGTTGGAGCAGCTTTCGCTCGGCCATTTGCGCTCTCGCCTGGATGAAACCGCCCTTTGGTCGCAAATACTCTCGGGCGGGGAGCAGCAACGGGTAGCGATTGCGCGGGCGCTGTTCCACAAACCGCGTTGGCTGTTTTTGGACGAAGCGACCAGCGCCCTCGACGAGGCGGCTGAAGCCAGTGTGTATGAAGCGCTGTGCGCCGATCCGAACGTCACGGTCCTGAGCGTTGGGCATCGGCAGTCCTTGGTTGGCTTTCATAGCCGCGCGCTGGATCTTACCGATTTTCGCGCGCTTCGATAGACCTGTGCTCTTAGGCTATCTTAACCTAATCTTTACGCCAGCGCGGCACACTCTTGATAGTCTGCCTCGGAACCGTCTGGTATCAGAGTGAGCATCAAGGCCAGCGCGCGATAAACGAGCCGAAAACAAGAACGAGGTAAGCGTGCAAGATATTTTAACAACTATACAAGAAAATGGCGACATTTTCTATGTTATCACGTTCTTGTGGACGGCGGTAGAAGGGGAAACCTTTGTTATCTTCGCCGGATATGCAGCGCATCTGGGCTTGCTATCATTGCCTATTCTGATTGCCTGTGCGTGGCTGGGAAGTTTCTGCGGTGATCAGGTTTATTTTTTCCTTGGCCGTCGCTATGGCCACTCGTTAGTGAGCCGCTTCCCCAAGTGGCAGCCGCGCGTTGATCGTGCGATGGATTTGCTCCAGCGCTACAATACGGGCTTCATCCTGTCGTTTCGCTTTATTTATGGCGTGCGGAATGTGAGTTCCTTTGCCATCGGCATGAGCGATGTTTCGTGGCTGCGCTTTAGTGTCTTGAATTTTATTGCCGCTGGCGTGTGGGCAATCAGCTTTGCCGGAACGGGCTATCTGTTCGGTGCGGCGTTTAAGGATATGCTGGGCGACTATGCGCTCTATATCACTGTGGGTATGCTGTTGATGTTCGTCACCTTCGCGTGGCTCGTGATCTCGGCCCCAGAGCGGCGGGAGAAGCGCCTAGCGCGGGAAGCCGCCCGCTTGGCCGCGCAATCGCCGCCCTCAACCAACCCGAATGGGGTTTGATTACTGGATGAGCCAGAGGGGCAGGGCAAACAGCGCCCACAACAACAGCCCCATCAGCATCAACACCGGCACGAACAGCACGAACCAGCCAACGACTAAGGTAAGGGCGGTGACGCTATGGAGCGCTATCCGCCCGCCTCCGCTGGACGGTAGGGCCATTTCGCTCCAGCGTTGGGCTGCTACCAGCCCAATAAGTATGCAGAGGGCGATGAGGGCCACGGTGAGGCTACCGAACAAACCTTGCCCGCTGAGTAATCCTAACCCCGCCAAAAATAACCAATAGGCGAAGAAAACGGCAGTCCGCACACTGGAACGAACTCCCGCAATCCGGTTGAGAATGCCGCGTGGGGACAGCAGCGATCCGGGCGCTGTGGGCAGGTTAAGCATTATCAGCGGTTCCGGCGGCGCTCGCGGCGCTCTCCGCCAGGGGCGGGCAGAGCGGGAACCTCCTCCAACTCACTCTCGTGAGTGTCAGCCGTCGGCGTCGGCACGACAGAGCGCGCCACGGGCAGCGGCGGTGCCGGTAAGGGAGGGGGTGGGCGTAGCGGCCCCGTGTCGGCAGGCCGATTGGGGCGCAGTTGATCGGGCAGGGCCTCGGCCCAACCGCGCAATACGTCCCAATCTATATCTAGGTAGCGCGGCTCCCGCCCCAGCGCGGCTTTCACCGCATCGGGTTGATACAAGCCAACGGCGCAGAGGCGGAAATAAAGCCCCAGTTGCTCCATCACCTGACAAAAATCATAAATCGCCTCGGCATCAAGGGCCAGGGCGGAGGCGGCCTGACGCATTTTGGTGGCAAGCCCGCGAAACAGCAAATCGGCAGTCGTGCGCCGGTCGCGTACTGTCTCCAGAATAATTTTCAGATCAGCCCTGCCTTCCAGATTAAGGGAATAGGCCAGTTTTTCTTCCACCTCTCGCGCGTGAGTGAAAAGCTGTGCGCCGTGGCTGCGACAATAATCTTCCCAACCTTTGAACTGCCGCAGCACGTGCCGTTTCAGCACGCCATCGAGGGGGCCGAAGGCGGGGTAGTAAAGCTCGTGCAGGCGGCGGCGCAGGTCGGCAGCTTCCGCACTTAAGCGCGTGCCAAGCTCCTCGAAATCTGCCCGAAGGGCGCGAGCGTCAAAATCGGCACGATCAAATTTACGCGAGAGCATTGCCCCTCCACCCTATCCGAACGGCCCATAGTATAGGCGGCAGGCGGGAAATTTCGAGTATCAATAACCAGCCTATCACTCCATCGACAGGTAAATCTGTATTACCTTTCAATATGTTAAAAATAGTTCCGAGCCTATCATATTAGCAATCTCTGTGAAGCTGCGATACAGAAACACGTCAAGCCCTTAAATCACGGAAAAATCGAAAAAATTTACCCCTGTTTGAACCAAAATGGTTGCTTGCCAAGGGCCGCTTCAAGTACCAAGGAGTCCGTGCAGCCCTTAGTGAGTTTTTATCTAAAAATCAAAATAATTACAACGAATCGGCTGCATAAAGACTTTTGACAGCGCGCATTTTACCGAGTGTCGAACAAAGTGGATGTTAGAACAGACCTTTTGGTCTAGCCGACAGAGTGGGGGGAACGGGCGTTTGATGCGAGATAATACCATTCGGCACCCCGTGGGGCAGCGCTTGCGCGCAAAACTGCACCAGTGGTTTCCAGCGCGGCAGCTCGTTATCCGCGAGGGATCGACGGTTCGGGCCGTGAACTTAAGCACACGTTTCCAGGCATCAATTGCCGCCATAGCCTTTATTGTGCTGACCTGGACCGTTACCGGAACCATAGGGTATACCTACCAAACCTATAAAATAGATAAGAAAAATGGTGAAATTGAGCGCACGCGCATCGCATATCATGAATTAATTGAAGAAGTTTCTAGCCAACATTCAAAATTTATGTCGATTACGAAAGACCTAAATTATTACCGAACCTATCTGTTAACCTTGATTGAACAGAATGAGGGGCTTCGGAATGATCTGGCCTCCATTCACGACCGCCTGGAAGACTCCGAAACCGAACGTGAACGCTACGCTAATGCCGAAGAGGCATTGCGAAAGCAGCTTCATGGCATTGAAAACGAGTTGACCAACCTGTCCGAACGCAACGATCTGCTGCAAACCGATGTGACGGTAATGCGGACTCGGATCGTTTCTACCGATGACGAACGCCGCCGCGCTGTCGCCGCCCGCGCTTCCATCGACCGCAACATTGCCCGGCTGGAAGGGGAGCTGTCATCGGCCCAGAACCGCGCTGCCGAGCTTGAAAAATTCCTCGTTCAAAAGCAGCAGGTCGTAGATCAAGCTCAGACTGTGCGCCGACAAGCGGTTGCGGAGCGAGATTCAGCAGTGGAGAAAGCCGCGCAGGTCGAAGCTAAAATGGCGGCATTGGCCCAGCAGCAGCAGCAAGCCTTCGCTAAGCTCCAGGAGCGTACGCAGGGCACGTTGCAGCGGGTAGAAGCGGTGTTTACGGCGGCGGGGGTCGATCCCAAGCGTCTATCGCCTTTAATTAATGGCCGCGACGGTAAGGGCGCGCGGGGGGGGCCGTTCGTTCCCTGGTCCGATCAAGTGAAGGAACTCGCCCCCGAAGTGCGCGGCAAGACCGACCAACTCGGCACCTCTATCGAGCGGCTAGACGCACTGCGCCCAGTGCTCAACTCCCTACCGCTGTCGGTTCCGGTGCGGAACGATTACGCGGTCATGTCCGCGTTCGGGTATCGCAAAGACCCGTTCAATGGGCGCGCGGCCCTGCACGAAGGGCTAGATTTGCAGGCAACCTTTCGCACCCCAATTCGCCCCGGCGCACCAGGACGGGTTGTGTTTGCCGGCTGGCACCCGCAATATGGGCGCCTGGTAGAAGTTGATCACGATTATTCCATTCGCACGCGCTATGCTCATCTGGATGAAATCAGTGTGACTGATGGTCAAGACGTTGATCGCGGAAGCGTTCTGGGGCTAATGGGCCGCTCGGGCCGGGCTTCCGGTGTACATCTGCATTATGAGGTGGTGGTAAGTGGCCGCCCCTTGGACCCCGCAAATTTTATGAGAGCCGCAAGCTATGTTTTCAAAGTCAAATAGCCGCCGCGATAACCAGGCCTCCCAGAAGCCCGAGGTTGGAGTTCCCTCCATTCTGTCGATCGACACGGTGGTGACGGGCAATCTTGCTTCGTCGGGCGAAGTGCATTTGGATGGGGCCGTGAAGGGCGATGTCGATGCACGGGTGCTTACCATCGGCGAGACGGCTGAAGTGCGCGGCAATGTTTCTGCCGATACGGTGCGGGTGTCAGGGGCCGTTATTGGGTCCATCCGCGCCCGTGAAGTCATCCTGACGCGCAGCGCGCGCATCGAAGGCGATATTCACCACGATATCCTCTCGATGGAAGCGGGCGCGCGGCTTGAAGGTATGTGCCGCCGCTTGGCGGTTGTTATGGAAAAGAGTGACGGGGACCAGAACCCGCTGCTGCTCACAACGCGCGATAGCGAAGCTGCGGAATAGAGAGGCTTCCAAAAATTATCGCATTAGGCCCAACATCAGCGCGGTAGGCGCAGCAGCCCGACAAGATCGTTCAGAGACGTTAGCGTCGCGGTTGGGTGCGTGCCCAATTCTTCAATCGGTGCTTTAGGGCGGTTGACCCAAACCGTACGAAGCCCGTAGGCCGAAGCGCCCGCCACGTCCCACCCATTTGCCGACACGAACAGAATCCGTTCCGGCGGCACATCCAGTCGCTGCACAGCGTGGCGATAAACAGAGGGATCGGGCTTATAGCAGCCGGTCGCTTCCACCGACAGCACGAGATCGACGAGCGGCGTAACCCCAGCAGCTTCCCCCGCCGCGTGCAGCATTTGCGGCGTGCCGTTGGAGAGGATGGCCGTGCGGAACCCATTCTCGCGCAGCAACCCCAGGGTGCGAACAGCATCGGGGAAGGCATCGAGCGTTAGGAAGGTATCGAGCAATTCTTGGCGCAACGCCGCGTCTGCCGGATACTCCAGCGCGGCCAGGGCATAATCGAGCGACTCTTGGGTAATTTGCCAGAAATCGCAGTAGCGGTTCATCAGGCTTCGCAGCCAAGAATACTCAAGCTGCCGTCGTCGCCACAGGCTGATAAGTTCAGGCCCTTTCGCTCCCAGCTTCGGCCCCAGCCGCTGCACGGGCGAGGCGACATCGAACAGCGTTCCGTAGGCATCGAAAACGCAGGCCGTAATCGTGCAAAAAGGATCAATTTGGGGGTCGGGATAGGTCATTGGGAGGTTTTATCAGGGCAGGCGGCCAGGAAGCGGCCCGCATTCGCTAAGGCACCAAGCCGACAGTTGCGTGGCGGCAGGGTGCGGTTGAGGGGGAGTATGGCGCAACCGATCCCGGTACACCGCAACGCCTTCCAGCACACGCTGGACGTAGTTGCGAGTTTCCGAGAAAGGAATTTGTTCAATCCACGTCAGCCAGCCTTCGATATCAGTACCCGGCTCGCCATAATCACGCAGCCACTGGCGCACACGCCCAGGACCGGCGTTATAAGAGGCAATCGCCAGTGCATAATCGCCGTTGAACTGATCGAGTACGGTCGCAAGATAGGCTTGACCGAGTTGGATATTATAGCTGGGTTCCGCCGTTAAGCGGCTATCGGCGTGGGTAAGGCCCAAGCGCCCGGCCACTTGTTTGGCGGTAGCGGGCATTAACTGCATTAACCCGCGCGCGCCAACTTTACTAACGGCGGTTGGAGAATAGTTGCTTTCTTGCCGAATAATCGCATGGATCAAAGCCGGTTCCGGCGCACTGGCCAACACGACGGGCAAGGTGGGGTAGCCGCTTTCCGCGAGCAACGTACCATCCCGATAAACCCGGCGGGCAATGAGCACGGAGGTTTCCGTTCGCCCGAGGCTATGGGCGAGTTGTGCTGCCCCCGAGGCCCGTTCAACGCCGCCTTCGGCCAAGCGGAACAGGAATGGGTCGGCTTTTTCGGGCAAGCCGATTTCGTTCAAACGGCGGACAATCCGCACAAGTTCGAGAGAGTTAAACTTCTGCTTATCCGCCCCGGTCAAGATTGTTTCCGGTGGCAAGCGGCCTGGAACACTATCCCCCAGCAGCGCCGTCGCAAGCTGCCCGTAGAAGGCGGCGGGGTAGGCACCGGCGCGCATCAGCCACTGTTTAGCCTCGTCGGTGCGGCCCAGGGCCAGGGCAGCGCGCGCACTCCAGAAGGCCCCGCGCGATTGGCTAGGCGGCGTGCGGCTATTCTTTAACAGGGCTTGAAAATGCCCGAACGCCGCCTCGGGTTGCTTTTGCCAGCGCAAGGCAATCAGCCCGGCCAGAAACTCGGAATCGGCGAACTCGGGCGAGCCGGGCGGTAGCCCATGATCGCGCGCGATGCGGTAAGCCGTTTCGGGGTTGCCTTCGCGCAGCAGGCGGCGGGTTTGCAGATCGCGCTCGGTCCACCACAGATCGGGGCGTTGGGTTGCATCGACCTTCTTTGTCAGCAGCGCGCGCGCCACGTCATCCTTCCCGGCCCGGCGATAGGCGCGGAGGGCATCGAAAATCACGCCCGAATCTGCGGCAGTGGCCGCATCAATGCGTGCTAAAACCTCATCAGGATCGCTCCCGCTACGGATAGATAAGCGGGCTGAAATAGCGGCTTGATCGGCAGGGTTGAGGCGCGGCAGGGCGCGTTGTGCCGTATCATTGCCATCACGGGCCAAAGCGCGGTCAGCGCGCGCGCGGTGATCTTCCGGGCGCAAGATATCGGCATAGCGTGCGGAAAAACTAACCTCCTCACTCGGCGCGAAACTATCTTCGGTCCAGGATCGGCGCACCCAGGTGGCAGCATCAGCCGTGCGCCCGACGACCGGGAGTGCCTCGGTGTAGCGTTGGCGCGCTTCCCGGCTTTGCGGCGGATTGGCGTCGAACCACTGCACGACGAAACTGTCGGAGGGTTCGGTGAGCAGAAAATCTTCCGCCCGGCGGCGCAGCGGGTTCTGCGCGGGCCACTCCGGGTGATCTTTCACGAACTGCGCGACATCCTCAAACCCGGCCCCGCCGAGACCTTTAACCAAGGCCGCCCATTTCAACACCTTATCCAATAAAGGATCGGTGGAGGGCGGCGGGCCTGCGGGTAAAGACTTTCCCGCATCAAGCCCCAGAAACGCGGCGCGGTAATAGGCGTCCGAGCTGGCTGCAACGGTCGATTTTGCCACCCCGGCGGCGCTTGCCGCAGCGGCGGCAGGAAGAATGCCAGGTTTTCCGGCAGTTTTCGCCTGCACCGGCGGGGTTTTTGTGGGGGTAGGCTTTGCCGAAACCGTCTTCCCGGCTGGTTTTGTCTTGGAGTCCGGCGCGGTTTTGACGGCGGCAGGCTTGCTAACGACGGGCTTGCTGGCTGCGGGTTTATTTGGCGGCGCTTTAGCGGCGGAAGCCTGAGCAGGCGTCTCTTTCGCCTGCGATGTGGTGGTGGTGGCAAAGCTCTGGCCGAGCGGTGCTAGGACCATCAACGCAGCCAAAGCGACACCAAATCCCAAGCGTTGAGCCAGGGAGAGGGGCGGAACCGGAGAGACGGGCCGGGGCCAATGCACAATCATGGTGCAGAGTGTATGCGCCACTTCAGGCGACGGCAAGTGCCCGCAGAGGGGGCATATCATCCTCCTATGCAGAATTGACGTGCTCGAACCCTTGTCTTCGGCGGCCCGGCGCGGCTAGTGTCGGCTAACCCAAAGCGGTTCTAACCCCAAAGCGGTTATACGAGGATTTTTACCATGTCGGTCTCAGGCGCTCAGATGCAGAAGTTTCACGGGTCGATGGTCGCCCTGCTTACCCCGTTCAAAAATGGTAAGCTGGACGAAGCCGCGTTCCAAAAACTTTGCGCTTGGCAAATCGAGCAAGGCACCGACGGGTTGATCCCCGTTGGCACCACGGGCGAGTCGCCTACCTTGAGCCACGCGGAGCACAAGCGCGTCATCGAGCTTTGCCTGGAAGTCGCTGAAGGCAAGGTTCCGGTTATCGCTGGGGCCGGGTCAAACTCCACGGCTGAAGCCATCGACTTCATGCGCCACGCCGAAAAGGCCGGGGCCGATGCGGCCTTGGTCGTAACGCCCTATTACAATAAGCCTAGCCAAGAAGGCATGTATCTGCACTATAAGGCGCTGCATGATTGCGCCGATTTGCCGATCTTCATTTATAATATCCCAGGTCGCTCGGTAGTGGATATGACGCCCGACACGATGGGGCGCTTGGCTGAGTTGCCGCGCATTATTGGCGTGAAGGATGCTACCGCCGATCTCGTGCGCCCCCTGCGCCAAACGCTCACCTGCGGGACGGACTTTATTCAGCTTTCGGGGGAAGACGCGACCGCTCTGGCCTATCTGGTCCAGGGGGGGCACGGCTGCATTTCGGTAACGGCCAATATCGCCCCCGGCCTCATCGCGCAAATGCACGATGCGTGGCGCGCGGGCGACGTGAAAACCGCCATGGCGATTAACGAGCGCCTCTACCCCGTTCACGAAGCGATGTTCTGCGAAACCAGCCCGGCCCCGGTGAAATACGCCGCCTCTCTGCTGGGGTTGGGGGCCGCCGACTGCCGCCTGCCCATCGCACCGCTTTCAAAAGCGGGACAAGCGAGGGTTGAGGCCGCTTTAACGCAGGCAGGGCTGCTCTCCTAATGGCTATCCGCCCCGGCGACAGGTACGCATCGCTTAACCGACGCGCGACCTTCGACTATTTTATCGAAGAGCGGCTTGAGTGCGGCATGATCTTGCAGGGCACGGAGGTGAAATCTCTGCGCCAAGGCCATGCTAGCATCAACGAGGCCCACGCCAGCCAAATGGGCGGGGAAATCTGGCTCTTCAACTGCTATGTACCCGCCTACAAACAGTCACGCGATAACCACGAAGAACGCCGCCCGCGCAAACTGCTGCTGAATAAAAAAGAGCGGAATAAGCTGATTGGTGCAATCAAGCGCGACGGGATCACGCTCATTCCCATCGGTATCTACTTCAACGAACGCGGTATCGCCAAACTCGAACTCGGCGTCGCGCGCGGCAAAAAGAAGCAAGATAAGCGCGCAAGCGAAAAAGAGCGCGACTGGTCCCGCCAGAAATCGCGCGTGATGCGGGGCGAGAGTTAGGCTTTCTTGGGGCTTTGCCCCAAACCCCACCCAGGGCTTCGGCCCTGGGAACCGATTTCTTGGGGGGTAGAAGCGTGACGACAGCTTTTCTGTATGTGTTTGCCGCGCTGGCTGAGATTGCAGGGTGCTTCGCTTTTTGGGCATGGTGGCGACTGGATAAATCGGCGCTGTGGCTCATTCCCGGCGTTGTCTCCCTCATTTTGTTTGCGGGGGTTTTGGCGCTGGTTGAGCAAGCGGCGGCAGGGCGAACCTTTGCGGCTTATGGCGGAGTTTATATAGTTGCGTCGCTGGCGTGGCTTTGGGGCGTGGAAGGCGTTCGGCCCGTGCTGACCGATTGGATTGGGGCGGGCCTTTGCTTGGCGGGGGTCAGTGCTATTTTGGTGGGTGCGCCACGCGGCTAGGTGTCTCTCTGGGCGGCGGTGCGGGCGAGGGGAAGCGCTAGGATCAATAGCCCCACGCCCAACGCGAGAACGAGATCGGGCACCGTTAAGCCGAGAGCGGGCAGCAGCGCGGTTGCAGCGGTGCCGACGCCCATCATACCCGCATTCACAATATTATTCGTCGCAACCGCCCGCGCCCGCGCTTCCGGCTGGGCGCGGCTTTGCAGCAGTGTGTAGAGTGGTACGGTATAAACCCCGCCCGCGACCGCGAGCAGGCTAAAATCGGCGATTAAACGCCAATTCCCCCCATCAGCCAGAAAAGCGGGCAGGGGGGTTAGGACTGCCGAGAGGGGCGCTGTGGGCAGCGCGAACCAGAGATCGACGGTCGCCAGCGCCATGCCGAGCGCGCCAAGGCCAACCGGGCCGGATGTCACCCGCCCACGCAACATGCGCCCGCAAACGCCCGCGCCGACAGCAATGCCAATCGAAAACAGCGCGAGGAAGAAGGTCACGACCTGCTCGTCGGCCCCGATACGGTTCCGCACCAGCCCCGGCAGTTGCGCCAACAGCACGGCCCCCAACATCCAGAACCAGGAAATCCCCAACACGACCCGGCGCAACACCGGGCTTGCAAGCGTTCCCCGGCAGACGGCCCAGGTATCGGCGACGATATTCCAGCGCAGTTTTAGGCCGGGCCGAACCGCCACGGTGGGCGGTAGCGCCCCGCAGGCGAGCCACGCCAGCACCGCGATGCCAAGGCCGGTTAGCCCGGCGATCCACGGGCCATTATCGAGCCGCACTAACTCCGTGCCCAGTATCGTGCCGATGAGAATGGCAACGAAGGTTGTTGCCGCAAACAGCGCATTGCCGCGCGCCAAATCCTCTGGCTTCAGCAGTTCCGGCAGTAGTGAAAATTTCACTGGGCTGAAGAAGGTGGAGAGAATGCCCATGCCAATCAGGGCGGCAAACAGTAGCGGGATCGACCCCAGCACTAGCCCGGCAAGACCCAGCAGTAGGGCAGGAACCTCGATCAGCCGCACCCATTGCGCCAAGTGCGCTTTCGGCATTTTATCGGCAAGGGTTCCGGCGAAGGCCGAGGCGAAGAAATAGGGCAGCACGAACAGCGCTGTCGCTAACCCGGCTAAGGCTTGCGCCGCATCGGGATCGGGCACCAGCTTGAACACCACCAGAATCGCCAAGGCATTCTTGAACAGATTATCGTTCAAGGCCCCCAGGAACTGCGCGATGAACAGCGGCAGGAAGCGCCGATCCGTCAGCAACGCCAGCATGTTAGAGCCTTATTAGCCGAATACTGTCGCCCTTGACCGTCAAGGCCACTTCGCCGCGCTTCAAGGCCAAAGCATCCTCCCCGAACACTTCGCGCCGCCAGCCGGTGAGCGCGTGAATATCCGGCGAGTCTTCCATCGCCAGGGTTTCGATATCGGCACTATTGGCGACGAGCTTTTGAGCGACATCATTACTGTCGCACTTGGCTTTTAGCAGCACTTTCAACAACTCGATCAGGGCTGCTCTGCCGCCGCTTACGTCCGGCTTTTCCGGCAGGGTGGGGCAGTCGGCTTCGGGAATAGCCGTGCCGCGTTCGACCGCCGCGAGAATGCCCTGGCCGACCGAGCCTTCCGTCATGCCTTTACTGAGCGCCCGCATCCGCCCCAAATCGGCCACCGAGCGCGGGGCGTTGGCGGCGGCTTCCAGCAGCGCTTCATCTTTCAGTAAGCGCTGACGGGGGATATTTTTGCGCTGGGCCTCTGCCTCTCGCCACGCCGCTAATTCCTTCAAAATACCAAGGAAGCGGCGGTTGCCCGTGCGTGGGCGCAGGCGTTGCCACGCGGTTTCCGGGTCAAGCTGATAGGTTTTGGGATCGGTGAGGACGGCCATTTCCTCAGAAACCCAGGACTCGCGCCCGGCCTTTTCGATGCGTTTGGCCAGCTTATCGTAGATCACCCGTAGGTGTGTTACGTCCGACAGCGCGTAGGAAAGCTGCTTTTCGGTGAGGGGCCGTTGCGACCAATCGGTAAAGCGGGAGCTTTTATCAATGCGGGCATTGGCGAGCTTCCCCGCCAGCGTTTCGTAACTGGCGCTTTCCCCGAAACCGCAAACCATTGCCGCCACTTGGCTATCCCACAGCGGCGTTGGCACTGTGCCGGTAAGATTATAGAAAATCTCCAAATCTTGCCGAGCGGCGTGAAAAACTTTCAGAACCGCCGGGTTCGCCATTAGCTCGAAAAGCGGCGTAAGGTCGATGCCATCCGCCAGCGGATCAATCGCGGCAGCCACGGAGGTTCCCGCCACCTGCACAAGGCACAACTGCGGCCAATAGGTCTTATCGCGAATAAACTCGGTATCGACCGTTACATAGGCTTCTTGGGCGAGGCTGGCGCAGAGAGCCGCCAACGCGGCAGAATCTTGAATCATCATACCGCTGGCTATAGCACACTCTGCCCGCCCATCCTAGCCAGCCCTTGACATTCAGCGCTAAAGCGTGTGGCTTTGCCGCCTATTCTGATTTAGCCGTTGGGAACCTTTTTCATGCACGCCTATCGCACGCATACTTGCAACGCCTTGACCCGCGCCGAAACCGGCCAGACCGTGCGCCTGTCGGGCTGGGTCCACCGCAAGCGCGATCATGGGCAGTTGTTGTTCATTGATCTGCGCGACCATTACGGCATCACGCAGTTGGTGATAGATAACGAGTCGGCTTTTTTTGACGACGCCAGCCAAGTGCGCGTGGAGAGCGTTATTACGGTCTCTGGCCTTGTGGTAGATCGTAGCGCCGAAACAGTAAACGCGGGCCTGCCGACGGGCGCGATTGAAGTGCAGGTGAAGGACTACCTCCTGCAATCTGCTGCTGAAGTACTGCCCCTGCAAGTAAACAGCGACGCCGAATATCCTGAAGATACCCGCCTGCGCTACCGTTTTCTCGATTTGCGCCGCGACCGCGTTCACAAGAACATCATGCTGCGCTTCAACGTCATCGCCAGCTTACGCCGCCGCATGATCGATCAGGGCTTTACTGAGTTCCAAACGCCGATTCTTACCTCGTCCTCGCCGGAAGGGGCGCGCGACTTTCTGGTGCCGGCCCGGATGCATCCAGGCCGTTTCTACGCGCTGCCGCAAGCGCCGCAGCAGTTTAAGCAGATGCTGATGGTGGCGGGGTTCGATCGTTACTTCCAAATCGCCCCCTGCTTCCGCGATGAAGACGCCCGCGCCGACCGTAGCCCCGGCGAGTTCTACCAGCTCGATTTCGAGATGAGCTTCGTGACGCAAGACGACGTGTTCGCCGCCATCGAACCCGTGCTGCACGGCGTGTTCGCGGAGTTTGCCAACGGCAAAAGCGTAACCCCCTATCCGTTCCCGCGCATTGCCTATGATGTGTCGATGCTAAAATACGGCTCCGACAAGCCGGACCTTCGCAACCCGATTATCATTGCCGACGTAACCGAGATTTTTACGCGCGAGGATGTGACCTTCAATGCCTTCAAGACGGCGGTTGCCGGGGGTGCGGTGGTCCGCGCTATTCCCGCACCGCAGGTCTCCGATCAACCGCGCAGCTTTTTCGATAAGCTGAACGATTGGGCCAAGGGCGAAGGCCATCCCGGTTTGGGCTATATCTTATGGGATAAGAGCGGCGAGGCCAAAGGCCCCATTGCTAAATTCATTGGGCCGGACGCGCTCAAGCTGCTGGCTGAAAAAGCCGGAATTCAACCGGGCGACGCGCTGTTCTTCGCCTGCAACAAGAAGCTGGTGGCGGAAAAATTCGCAGGCCAAGCCCGCAAACGCCTGGGCGACGAGCTTAACCTGATCGACCATGGCGTGTTCAACTTCTGCTGGATCGTCGATTTCCCGATGTACGAGTTGAACGAAGATACGGGCCAGATTGATTTCAGCCATAATCCATTCTCCATGCCGCAAGGCGGGCTGGACGCACTGCTGACCCAAGACCCGCTGACGATCAACGCCTATCAGTATGATATTGTTTGCAATGGGATCGAGCTATCGTCGGGCGCGATTCGCAACCATCTGCCGGAAATCATGTATAAGGCGTTTGAAATCGCAGGCTATAAGAATGAAGACGTGGAAGCCCGCTTCGGCGGGATGCTCAACGCCTTCAAATTCGGCGCCCCCCCGCATGGCGGCTCGGCCCCTGGGGTTGACCGCATGGTGATGCTGCTGGCCGACGAGCCGAATATCCGCGAAGTCGTCTGCTTCCCCATGAACCAAAAAGCCGAAGATTTGCTGATGCAGGCCCCCAGCCCGATAGATCCGGCGCGGCTGAAGGAACTGTCGATCAAGATCGACATTCCCCTGACGAAACAGGCGAAGGCATGATTTTAGGGATCGGGAACGATCTCTGCGACATCCGCCGCATCGAACGGTCGCTGGAGAGATTCGGCGACCGTTTCCGCAACCGTGTGTTCGCGCCAGAAGAGCAGGCCAAAGCCGAACGCCGCGCTCACCCCGCTGCCACCTACGCCAAACGCTTCGCGGCGAAAGAAGCCTGCGCCAAAGCGCTGGGTACAGGCTTCCGCAACGGCGTGTTCTGGCGCGATATGGTGGTGATCAACCTGCCTAGCGGCAGACCAACGCTGCGGCTGACGGGTGGGGCTTTGGAACGACTAGCGGCAATCACGCCCGAGGGCATGACCGCCGATATTCACCT
>JAAFIC010000054.1 GCA_013298565.1 Alphaproteobacteria bacterium
GTGTCGCCCAAGGTGTTGATATGCAGCCGCACCCGGTCTAGTAGCCCCAGGCTCTCCAGAATATCCGCGCCCGCCGTTATCACTTCTACATCCGCCAGCGGCGTTGCCGGGCCAATCAACTCCACACCGATTTGATGGAACTGGCGCAAGCGGCCCTTCTGCGGGCGCTCGTAGCGGAACATCGGGCCATAATAGAAGGCTTTGAACGGCAAGGATTGCGTGAGGCCGTTGGAAATCAGCGCGCGGACCACGCCCGCCGTGCCTTCCGGGCGCAAGGCCAGGGTTTCCCCGCCGCGATCCGTGAACACGTACATTTCCTTCGAAACAATATCGGAGGTTTCGCCAACGGTGCGGGCGAACACATCAACGAACTCGAAAATCGGCGTCGCCATGCCCTCGAACCCATAGCGCCCGGCAATCAGGCGGGCGGTTTCGGCCACATGGCGGTGTCGGCGCGCGTCTTCGGGCAGAAGATCATGGGTTCCGCGTACCGGCTGCACCTTTACCACGAGGGGGGTCTCCTTAAACAGGTCGGGGAAACGGGTTGGAGCGATCTAAACCCTTCGGCTATCGGCTTTAGCGGCGCGGGTCAAGCGTGCGGTTTATCGGCATAGGGGGGCGAGGGCCTTGTCAGGCACATCCGGCCCGCTATAATTAGGCCATCATGACGAACAAAGATTCTGGTAAATACGCCGGATTAACCCAACTCGGGCAGGCCATCGCCCAACCCGCGACCCCCGACGAGGCCGTGTTGGAAGCCGTTCCCAATACGCAAGACGTGGATTACCTCGTGCGCTTTGTCGCGCCGGAGTTCACGTCCCTCTGCCCGCTCACCGGGCAGCCCGATTTCGCCCATCTGGTCATCGACTATATCCCCGGCGCGTCGCTGGTGGAGAGCAAGTCGCTGAAACTGTTCCTCACGGCCTTCCGCAACCACGGCGCGTTCCACGAGGATTGCACCGTGGGCATCGCCCGGCGACTGGTCGCCACAATCCAGCCGAAATGGCTGCGGATCGGCGGCTATTGGTATCCGCGCGGTGGCATCCCCATTGATGTCTTCTACCAAACCGGCCCTGCGCCGGACGGGGTTTGGGTGCCGGATCAGGCGGTGCCGTCGTATCGTGGGCGGGGGTAGAAAGAATACCGTCATCCCCTAACGAGAGGAGATGACGGTTTAACGGGGGGATCTTAAAGCTTTTTTATTGGAATTTTTAATTGCGCCTAAATTCTATTTTATAGTCGCCGTTATTGATGCGAAAAACGTCGGATGCGGTATTAACGATCCATGTCAGCGATAAAGGTTTTATCTGGACCGTTTCAATTCCAGATTTTATAACACATTCCGTATTATTATTACAGGGCTGGATGGTGTTTATCGTCCAGGCCGCATCCTCGTCCAAGAGCACGAACATGTGCTCGCCAATGAAGGTGCCAAAAGTGACTGACATTTCTTCTTCATCCCGAGCATCATTGAACTTCTGTAGGCGGATAATCTCTAGCGTGACGTTAGTCATAGGTTTTTCCTTCATAACAAGTGAAACGCTCCTGTTGAGCGTTTCTCATATTATGATATGCGATAAAAGTGCGCGAAACAAAAAACGCACTCCCCTGGCATGAGGAATATTATAATCCTGCTTTGGCTTTTTATGGTTTCGACCCAGGCTGACGGAAAGAAAAGGGGCGTCCGAAAACGCCCCTCTCCATCTTTACGAATGCCCCATCGCTTTCACGATTTCTTCGGTGACTTTCTTGGCGTCGCCGAACAGCATCATCGTGTTATCGCGGAAGAACAGCTCGTTATCGACCCCGGCATAGCCAGACGCCATGGAGCGTTTGATGAACAGCACCGTTTTGGCCTTTTCCACGTCCAAAATCGGCATCCCATAGATCGCGCTGGTCGGGTCGGTTTTGGCGGCGGGGTTGGTTACGTCGTTTGCGCCGATGACGAAGGCCACGTCGGTGGTGCTGAAATCGCGGTTGATTTCTTCCAACTCAAGCACGTCTTCGTAGGGCACATTGGCTTCCGCCAGCAGCACATTCATATGCCCCGGCATCCGGCCCGCGACCGGATGAATAGCGTAGCGAACCTGCACGCCTTCCTTTTTCAGCAAATCGCCCATTTCCCGCAAAGCGTGCTGCGCTTGGGCAACCGCCATACCGTACCCCGGCACGATAACGACGCTTTGGGCGTTCTTCATAATGAAGGCTGCATCATCTGCTGAACCGGATTTTACCGGTTTATCGCCGCCGCCACCGCCGCCCCCAGCGGCAGGCGCGCTGCCACCATCGGTGCCGAAGCCGCCGAGGATGACGTTGAAGATCGAGCGGTTCATACCCTTACACATGATGTAGGACAGAATCGCGCCGGAGGAACCGACGAGCGCCCCGGTGATAATCAGCAGATTATTGTGCAACGTGAAGCCGATGCCCGAGGCCGCCCAGCCGGAATAGCTGTTCAGCATCGAAATCACCACGGGCATATCCGCCCCACCGATTGGCAGGATGAGCAGGAACCCAAGCGCGAGCGATACGAGGCAGAGCAGAAGGAAGGCGGTCCAGCTTTGATCTATACAGAACCACACCGTTAGCCCGACAATGGCAAAGCCAAGGCCCGCGTTGAGCAGATGCTGGCCCGGAAATACGAGCGGCTTCCCGGAAATCAGCGCCTGGAGCTTACCGAACGCGATGATCGAGCCGGTAAAGGTTACGGCCCCAATGGCAAGGCCAATCGCCATTTCGATGCGGCTAATCAGCTTGATGCCGCTCGCATCGGTAATGCCATAGCCGTCCGGGGCGGAGAAAGTGGCAAGGGCCACGAACACCGCCGCCAGCCCGACAAGGCTGTGGAAGGCTGCCACCAGTTGCGGCAGCGCCGTCATTTGAATGCGCCACGCGATGATCGTGCCAATGGCCCCACCGATCACGATACCCGCCAGAATAGTGCCGTAGCTCAGAACATGCGGGCCAGCGAGCGTGGTGAGAATGGCAATCGCCATCCCGATAATACCAAACAGATTGCCCTGCCGCGCCGTTTGCGGGCTGGATAGCCCGCGCAGCGACAGCACGAACAAGATGGAGGCGACGAGATAGAGCAGCGCCGATAGGTTTTCAGACATGATCGCAGCCCCCTATTTCGTCTTTTTCTTGAACATCGACAGCATTCGATGCGTGACGATGAAGCCACCGAAGATATTCACGCTGGCCAAAATGACGGCGAAGAACCCCATCACTTTGGCAAAGCTAACATCGGTAGGCCCGGCAGCAATGAGCGCGCCGACAATGATGACGGAGGAAATGGCGTTAGTCACGCCCATCAGCGGCGAATGCAGTGCGGGCGTTACCTTCCACACCACGTAATAGCCGACGAAGCAGGCGAGCAGGAAGACCGTGAGGCCAAAAATCGCCGGATCTACACCGCCGTGGGCGGCAGCGTTGGCCGCAACGGTTTTGGCGTTGAGCGCGAGCGCTTGGATTTCACCGGCAAGCACTTGGGCTTGATCGGCAATGCCCGAGGCGGCGCGTTGGAATTCTTCAGGAGACATGGCGCACCTCAGGCTACAGGCTTAACGAGCGAGGGGTGAACCAGCGCGCCGCCCTTGGCGATCACGCTGGCTTTCACAATCTCGTCGTCTTCATTGAGGGTGAGTTTCTTCGTCTCTTTATCAATCAGCGGCGTCAGGTACGCCAGCAGATTGCGGGCGTAGAGGGCGCTGGCGTCGGAGGCGATGAGGCTCGGCATATTGGCGTGGCCGATAATCGAAACCCTATGCTTCACGGCGATTTGCGCGAATTCCGCAAGCTCGCAGTTGCCGCCTTGCTCCACCGCCAAATCAACGATGACAGAGCCGGGCTTCATGCTCTTCACCATCGCTTCCGTCACCAAAATCGGGGCTTTGCGGCCTGGAATAAGCGCGGTGCAGATCACAATATCTTGCTTTTTGATCGTTTCGGCGATCAGGGCAGCCTGCTTTTCTTTATAGCTTGCGCTCATTTCCTTGGCGTAACCGCCCGCCGTTTGCGCTTGCTGGAACTCCTCGTCGATCACGGCGACGAAGGTTGCGCCTAGGCTTTCCACCTGTTCTTTTGTTGCTGGGCGCACGTCGGTTGCCGACACGATACCGCCCAGGCGGCGCGCAGTGGCAATCGCCTGAAGCCCGGCCACCCCCGCGCCCATCACCAGCACGCGGGCAGGGGGAACGGTTCCGGCGGCGGTCATCATCATCGGGAAGCCGTGGGCAAACACCGACGCAGCTTCGATAACGGCCTTGTAGCCCGCCAGATTGGCTTGAGACGACAGCACGTCCATAACTTGCGCGCGGGTAATGCGCGGCACGAACTCCATCGCAATCGCCGTCACCCCCGTTGCGGCCAAAGCGTCCGCCTGCCCGCCGTAGGGATCGAGCAGCCCGACGACGACTTGACCCGGTTTGAGCAGAGCCAATTCATCGACTGAGCCTTCGCCCGGCGCGAGAGGGCGGCGAACCTTCAAGATCACCTCGGCCTCGGTCACGGCCCCGGCAGCGCTGGCGGCAATCGTGGCCCCTGCCGCCTGATAGGCGTCATCGAGAAAAAAAGCCCCGTCGCCCGCGCCGGTTTCTACCGTCACCGTGGCACCGAGGCCGATGAATTTTTTGACCGTCTCGGGGGAGGCGGCGACCCGCCGCTCATGAGGCCGGCGTTCTTTAAGTACTGCGATTTTCATGCTCGCACGCCCTGTTTCCTCTAACACACTGCGCCCGCTTGACGCAGAAAAGAGAATGCCCGATGTGCCGCGAGGCGAGCAATAAATTTTCAGAATTCGCGTGGATTTTGAGCGAAATGACACGGGGGGCAGGGCGGGGCGATGACAGAACTCTCTACCGTATCCCGCCCCTCCCCCGCTCGACACCCTTCCCACACTCTGCCGCCCGCGCGGGCGGTATTGCTCACGCATCCGGCCAGGCTGTATCGGCGGGCCAGTCGTTTCACAAAAACTTGGCTTTGAGGCAAGACAAGGTCGCGCCTGCACCCTATCTAGAGAGGCACTAATTTTTCGCGGGAGGAAGCGGTTATGCGGATTGGGCTGATGGGGATTTTGGTCGCAAGCGTGCTGGCGACAGGGGCGGTGTCCGCTCAATCGGCGAAAGCGCCGCCAAGCGGAACAAACATCTCCGTTGTTGGGCTTGAGGATTCGCTCAGCAAGCTCCAGGGGATGAAAACCCGCAACGCGGCCCAGGCCGTGCTGTTTTTGCAGCTTATGAAGGGCGTCGGCAAAAAAGGCACCGCTGCCGATGGCCGCAGCCAATATGATTATCGCATCGACGTAACCGATACGGGCGGCGTGCTGGTGAACGGTATTGATATTGCCCCCATTCTGAATGCCGCCAACGGGGTAAAATAACCTCCCCTTGATTCACGCTGGGCGGGTACTTATCTCGGACACGCCATACCGCCATAAGAAGAAAGAACCGTGCCATGACTGTTGAAACTAAAAGCGAAACGCTGGCGTTTCAGGCTGAAGTTAGCCGCCTGCTCGATATCGTTGCCCACGCGCTGTATAGCGAGCGGGAAGTATTTCTGCGGGAGTTGATCTCGAACGCTGCCGACGCCTGCGACAAGCACCGCTATTTGGCGCTGACCGAGCCGGATAAAGCGGGGCCGCAACGCGATTATGCCGTAACGCTGGTACCGGATGATGAGGCGAGGACGCTGACCATCCGCGATACCGGCATCGGTATGGACCGTGCGGACCTAATCGAAAACCTCGGCACTATTGCGCGCTCGGGCACGGGCAAGTTTCTGGAAAAGCTGGAGGGGGAGGCCAAGAAAGATTTCTCTCTTATTGGCCAGTTCGGCGTGGGCTTCTATTCGGCCTTCATGGTCGCCGATAAAGTGCGCGTGGTCAGCCGCAAAGTGGAGGCGGAAAGCGCTTTCGCGTGGGAGTCGGACGGGCGCGGCAGCTTTACTGTTTCGGAAGCGGAACAAGATGATCGCGGCACCAGCATCACCTTGTTCTTAAAAGAAGATGCCGCCGAATTTCTCGATGAGTGGCGCTTGAAGGCCATCGTGCGCCGCTATTCCGATCATATCGCCCTGCCAATCAAGCTGAAGACGGCAGAAGAGGAGGAGACGATCAACGCCGCCTCCGCCCTCTGGACGCGCGCGAAAAATGAGGTGACGGAAGAACAAACCAAAGCCTTCTACGAAAGTCTGACCCACGATAGTGCCGATCCGTTCGCCACTTTGCATATTAAGGCCGAAGGCGCGCTGGAATATTCGGCGCTACTCTATCTGCCCAGCAAACGCCCGCCCGATCTGTTCACGGCAGAGCGCCAAAGCCGCGTGAAACTCTATGCGCGCCGGGTGTTCATTACCGATGAGTGCAAGGATCTCATGCCTTTGTGGCTGCGGTTCGTGCAGGGTGTCGTCGATTCCGCCGATTTGCCGCTGAATGTCAGCCGTGAGATGCTGCAAAATAACCCCGTGGTTCGCAAAATCCGCTCCGGTCTGGTGAAGAAAATCATCTCGGAACTAGAGAAAAAAGCGAAAGCTGAAGACGGTCGTTCGGCTTACGAAACTTTCTGGGAAGCCTTCGGCCCGGTGCTGAAAGAGGGGCTTTATGAGGATTTCGAGAATCGCCAAGCCCTGCTCGGCCTCGCGCGCTTCCGGTCCTCTACCGAAAGCGGTTGGGTGAGCCTTGCCGACTATGTTTGCCGGATGAAGCCGGGTCAAAAGGCGATTTACACAGCGTCCGGCGACAGTGTGGAGACCATTGCCGCCAGCCCGCACTTGGAAGGCTTCCGCGCTAAAGGCGCGGAAGTGCTGTATCTCACCGACCCC
The DNA here is from genome assembly GCA_013298565.1 of Alphaproteobacteria bacterium. Lineage (GTDB taxonomy): Bacteria > Pseudomonadota > Alphaproteobacteria > Elsterales > Elsteraceae > Elstera. The sequence continues at coordinate 6,820 of JAAFIC010000054.1, forward strand.
ATTGATGAGTTTTGGCTGCCGATGATCGGTAATTTTTCGGAAAAGCCGTTCCAATCCATCACGCGCGGCGCGGCGGATTTGGGCGAGATTACCGCCGAGGGCGAGGATAAACCCGCCGCCGCCCCGGAAACCACGCCAGACCTTGCGGCCCTGATCGAGCGGTTAAAAGCCATCTATGGCGACACCGTGAAAGACGTTCGGGTTTCGCAACGGCTCACCGATAGCGCGGTTTGTTTGGTGGCTGATGCGGGCGATGTCGATCTCCACTTGGAAAAACTCCTGCGCGCCCATCAGCGCCTGGAGCAAGACGCCAAGCGCGTACTGGAAATCAACCCCGCCCACCCGGTCATCACCAAACTCACCGCCACCCCTGCCGAGGCCCCGCTGGACGATGCCGCCTGGTTGCTGCTCGACCAAGCCCATATCCTCGAAGGCTCCCCCGTGCGCGACCCGCGCGCGTTCGCCCGGCGACTGGAAAGCGTGCTGGGGCGGTAGGGTTCGGGTGCGTTGCTATTGCAAGAGGCGCTGCCTCCTGCACCTCCGGCCAAGGGGCTTGCCCCTTGGCGATCCCGTTGCCTTTTCTCTCCGAAGGGCTTGTAGGATTGCGATGCGAAGCATAAGTTGTGTACGCAAAGATACGCAATTTCCCCTTGGAGGCCCATTGTCATGGAAGCAGTAAAAGTAGGGATGCGGGAGTTTCGTGCCGATTTGGCTGACTATATCGCCTCCAGTAAGCCCGTCGCCATAACGCGGCACGGGCAAACTGTGGGCTATTTTATCCCGACACACGGGCAAGGAGAGGCTGATCTCGCGGCACTTAGAAAGGCCAGCGAAACCCTAGATAAGCTGCTGGCAGCGCAATCGGTTGATATTGAAACCGTCGTCGCGGAGTTTAAGAAAGCGCGAAGAGGCAAAAAATCGCTCAGGACAACAATGGAATGAGCAGAAAGGCGCTTGTTCTTGACGCTAATATCCTAATTCGTGCCGTTTTAGGGAGTCGTGTGCGCGTTTTACTTTTGGAAAACGCTGCCACAGTAAATTTTTTTGCACCGGACATAGCCTATGCTGATGCCAGAAAATACTTGCCCCCACTGTTGGCAAAACGTGATCTTCCAACTGATGCGATTAGAGCGATGGTGGACGCTTTGGAACCCCTCGTCTATCCCATCAAAGCTGAATTTTATGAGGGGCTGAAAGGTCGATCCCTCCAGAGAATTGCCATGCGCGATGCCGATGATTGGCCTGTTCTGGCCTGTGCTCTCATGCTGGATTGCCCGATTTGGACCGAAGATGCTGATTTTTTTGGAACCGGCGTTGCTACTTGGACGTCTGACCGAGTCGCTCTCTATTTTTCAGAAGAATAAGTTAGAGCGGTTTTCGAGACCGTCCGGGACAAGACGCCTGCCGAGCCTATGCAAGGTCTATGGCTTCCGCCCGAAGGCCAACCCTAAACCGTCAACCCCTTCAGCCGATACAACACCTCCAGCGCCTCCCTCGGCGTCAGCGCGTCTGGGTCCGTTTCGGCCAAGGCGACCAGCGCCGGGTGAAGCGCGGGCGGCTCTTCTGGAACCTCCGCCGCCACAGGCCGCAGGGTGGCGAACAGCGGCAGGTCGTCGGCGAGGCGGGAGAGGGCCGTTGAGCTATCACCGCTTTCCAGCAGTTTCAGCACCTGTTCGGCGCGGCGCAGTACCGGCTTCGGCAGCCCCGCGAGTTTCGCCACGTGGATGCCGTAGGACCGATCCGCCGCGCCGGGTTGAACCTCGTGGAGAAACACCACGTCGCCCTGCCATTCCTTCACGCGCATCGAGTGGCAGGCGAGGGCAGGCAGGCGGGCGCTGAGTTTCGTTAACTCATGGTAATGAGTGGCGAACAGGCAGCGGCAACGGCTGATCTCGTGCAGATGCTCGACGGCGGCCCAAGCAATCGAGAGGCCGTCGAAGGTGGCCGTGCCGCGTCCGATTTCATCGAGAATCACCAGCGCGCGCGGCCCAGCTTGGTTCAGAATGGCGGCAGTTTCCACCATTTCAACCATGAAGGTGGAGCGCCCGCGCGCCAGATCATCCGCCGCGCCAACGCGGGAGAACAGCCTATCGACAATGCCCAACGTGGCGGTGCGCGCCGGAACGTATGATCCCACCTGTGCCAACAGGCAAATCAGCGCGTTCTGGCGCAAAAAGGTAGATTTCCCGGCCATGTTCGGCCCCGTGAGCAGCCATAGGCGGCTCGTTCCGAGATCGCAATCATTGGCGATAAAGCCGCTGGCCCCGCCCGGCAGCAGCGCTTCTACCACGGGATGACGGCCCCCCTGAATGTCGAATTCGGTGCCGTCGGTCAGCACTGGGCGGGTATAACCCCGGTCAGCGGCAAGATCGGCCAAGGCGGCCTCCACGTCCAGCACGGCGAGAGCGCGGGCGGTGGCGGCGATAGGCTCGGCACGGGCGAGCACTTCCCCCACCAAATCCTCGAACAGCCGTTGTTCTAGGGCGAGCGCCGTATCGCCTGCTTTGGCGACTTTCGCGTCGAGATCGGCCAGATCAACGGTCGTAAACCGCGCCGCGCCCGCTAACGTCTGCCGATGAATGAAGGGTTCTGCCAACTTATCGGCTTGGGCAGCGGTGACTTCGACGAAGTACCCCAGCACATTATTGTGCTTCACCTTTAGGCTGGAAACACTCGTTGCGGCAGCGTAACGCGCTTGCAGGGCGGCGATATGGCGGCGGGCGTCGTCGCGCAAAGACCGCTGAAAGTCCAACTCCGGCGCATACTCCGGCGCGATGAAATCGCCATCGCGCGCCAACATCGGCAGATCGGGCTTCAGCGCCCGCTCCAGCCGGTCGATAAGGCCAGTGTCGGGCCGAAGATCGGCGCAGGCGGCGGTCAGAGTGGCGGGGAGCGGTTTGGAGCGGTCTGCCAGCAAGCGCTCGCGCAAGGTTTCTGCCGCGCGCAGCCCGTCGCGGATGGCGGCCAGATCGCGCGGCCCGCCCCGGCCTAAGCTGAGACGGGTCAGCGGGCGCTCTAAATCCGGCGCGCGGGTCAACTCTTCCCGCAGCTTGGCGCGTAGGTCGCTATAGGTGTGAAAGTAGGTTACGGCATCCAGCCTATCGGCAATCGCGGCCCTATCGGTCAGGGGGGCCACCAGCCGAGCGTGCAGCAACCGCGCACCGCCGGGGGTGATCGTGCGGTCGATAGTGGCAAGAACTGAGCCTTTGCGCTCGCCGTTCTGAGTGCGAATCAATTCAAGCGACCGGGCAGTGCTGGCGTCAATCGCCAGTGTCGCATCGGTTTCCAGCCGCGTTGGCGGATCCAGCCGGGGCAGGCGACCGCGCTGGGTTAGGTCGAGATAATCAACCAAGGCCCCCGCTGCCGCAATTTCCGCCACGCTGAAACGGCCAAACCCTTCGAGCGTGCCAACCTCGAACAACGCCTCCAACCGCTTACGGCCATTGCTCGCATCAAACCGTGGCCCCGGTAGCGGCGCAAGGCGCGATTTCCACTCCGCAAACACGTCAAACAGCCGTTCGGCCTTCAGCAAGCGTTCGGGCAGCAGAATTTCCGCTGGATCGAGCCGAAACAGCGCGGCGGCGGTGGCTTCTGCCAACCCCTGCTTGCCGGTATCGCCCAGCAGCCCAACTTGAAAACTGCCGCTGGTCATATCAATTGCGGCAAGCGCCACCTGCCCGCCGTGATCGCACAGGGCGGTGAGGAAATTCGCCCGGCGCGCGTCCAGCAATCCATCCTCGGTGATCGTGCCCGGCGTCACCACGCGCACGACATCGCGCTTCACTGTGCTCTTGGGGCCGCGCTTCTTGGCCTCCGCCGGGTCTTCCATCTGCTCGCAAACCGCCACGCGGAACCCGGCGCGGATCAGGCGCGATAAATACCCCTCGGCAGCATGTACTGGCACGCCAGCCATCGGAATATCCTCGCCGCCATGCTTGCCCCGTTTCGTTAGCGTAATATCCAGCGCCCGCGCTGCCCGCACGGCATCGTCGAAGAACATTTCATAGAAATCGCCCATGCGGTAAAACAGCAGGCAATCGGAATACTGCTGCTTCAACGCGAGGTAGTGCGCCATCATCGGCGTCGTGGCGGCATCGGGCGTGAGACTCATTCGTTCACCATTGTTTGGATCAGGGGCGTTGCCCCCCGATGCGCTTTGCGCGTCAGACGCGCAGGCCCCCAACCAAGGGGCTTGCCCCTTGGTAATCCCATTTTCTTCATGAGAATTCTGTTATCTCGATAACGCATCCCGGAGTCAAAGGAACGCTGGATTTTCAAGGGCCGCTTGGCCCTTGAACGGGGCGCGGGGTGGAACCCCGCCTACCCTCCAATCCAAGTCCCCGCCACCCACCAATCGGGGTGCGCGGTTTTGATGCGGGCGGCGGCTTCCGTGCGGGCGTCGCGGGTGGGGAAGAGGCCGAAGCAGGTGGCTCCGCTGCCCGAAAGCGCGGCGGCGCGGCAGTGGGGGGCGGCGCGCAGGGCGTTCAGCACGTTGGCAATCACCGGGGCGAGGGTAAGGGCGGGGCGCATAAGATCGTTGCCGCCGCGCTGCACCAAATCGGCCAGATCATCAAGGTTCGCGAGGGGGGGCAGGGCCAGTAGAGGGAGGGAAAACGCCCCCTCCCGCGCCGCGAAGGCGGCCTTGGTTTCCACCGGCACCCCTGGATTGACCAGCACAGCGGCAACGCGCGGCACCACCACGGGGGCGATGATCTCGCCCACTCCGCCAATACGCGCACTTGTGCTGAGGAGGCACATGGGAACATCGGCCCCCAAACGCGCCGCAATCTCGGTCAGCGGCAGGCGCGCAGGATCAATCCCCCACAGACGAGGAAGCAGGCGCAAGGCCGCAGCCGCATCGGCAGACCCGCCCCCGATACCCGATGCGATGGGCAAGTGTTTTTCAAGCGTCAGGGCCGCCCCAAGGTTTGGCCTGCCTGCGGCGAAACGCAAGGCTTCGGCAGCGCGGAAGACTAGGTTCTGCTCGGGCGGGATGTCTCGCAGGGCGCTTGCGAACGGCCCGGTCATCGTGAGCGACAGGGTACCGCTCGCGGCAACCGTTAGCCGATCGCCGATTTCAGCAAAACTTACCAACGAGTCCAACCGGTGATAGCCATCGGCCCGTTGCCCGAGAACGCGCAGGAACAGGTTGATTTTTGCGGCGGCAAGATCGGTTAAAACGTCCGGCATGGTTATCGTCACGGGGTCGTCATCACGGGGTCGGCAGGCCCTCTTTGAGTTTCCGTTCGGTTTGTTCGCGGTCTTTGGGTTCGGGGTTCAACTTCAGCGCGCGTTCCCACTGGAACTGCGCTTCCCGCTTGCGGTTGGTGCGCCAATAGGCATCGCCTAGATGATCGTTGATGGTGGGATCGCCCGGCTTTAGCTCTACCGCCCGTTCCAGCCAGCGCACCGCGCGGGGCAGGTCGCCTAAGCGAAAGAAGGCCCAGCCAAGACTATCGACGATGGCCCCATCGCGCGGGCGTAGCTCGACGGCTTTTTCGAGCATCTTGCGGCCCTGCTCCAGGTTTTTGCCCTGATCGACCCAGGTATAGCCGAGGTAGTTGAGAATATAGGGCTGGTCCGGTTCTAGGCTGAGTGCCCGTTGCAAATCCTCAATCGCCCGCTCCACTTGGCCCGAGCGTTCCAGGGCAATCGCGCGGTTGAAGAGGAGGGAGGCGTGACGGCGTTCGATTTTTGGAATCCGCCCGAAAGCGCTATCGTAAAGCACGACGGCTTCGGCGAAACGGCTGTGTTGGCGCAGCAGATCGCCCGCATAGCCCAAAGCATCGTCGCGGTCGGGGCGCTCCAGCGCCATTTGCCTCAGGTCGGCCAACGCGCCCTCGGTATCGCCCAAAGCGTCGCGGTTTCCGGCAACGCGCAGGCGGGCGACCCAGCGGAACGGCGAATCTGGACCGACGCTCTGATAGGTTTGAATCGCGGCGGCTTCACGGTTCTGGGTTTCCAAAATTTCCGCCAGCAGCATTTGCGCGGGGGGGAAATCGGGCCGCAAGGAGAGCACGAGGCGCGTGTAGATCAGCGCGGTCTCATTGCCCTGGCGTTCACGTTGAACGAGAGTGGCCACATCGAAGAGCGCTTCGGCCAAGCCTTCCTTATCGGTCAGGGCGAGGCGCGGGGCCGGGGCTTTCGCGGCAAGGCGGCGGTAGGCGTTGGTGAGATAGAGCGTATCGGGGTTGCGCCCCTGATAAATATCGTACAGCGCTTTGGCTTTTTCGGGCCGCTGAGTGTTCTCATAGAAAGCCCCAGCCAGTTCCACAATGCGGAGCGGCGGGGTTTCATCGGCTTTTAGCAACGATTCGATAGCGGCTTCAAGCGCGCGCTCGTCCCCCCGGCGGGCGGCGATAAGGGCATTGTGATAATCATAAAGCCCGGCCAGCGGCGAAATATCGGCAAGCGGGCGCAAGGATTGCTCGGCGGCATCCCATTTCGTCTGAGAGGCGGCGATCCAGGCCCCGACGACCGGCAGCAGCAAATTATTGACGCCGGAGCGCGGCAGCGCGGCGATGCGCTTTTCCGCCTCTTCTTTGTGCCCGCTCCCGACATCCTCGAAGGCAAGGACGATTTGCGCCAGCGGGAAGCTTGGGTCGCGCACTGTCAGGCGGCGGGCAAGTTGAACGGCCTGTTCCATGCGCCCTTCGCCCGTGCTGAACACAAAGGCGCGGCGCATCAGATCGAGATTGTCGGGATCGGCGGCGAGCGCTTGCGTCGAGAGATCGGCGGCGGCGGCGTAATCACCGGCAGTGGCGGCACTCGTGCTGGCAAGATAGGCCCCGAAGGCGCTTTGAGCCTTGATCGTGCTAGGTTCGGCAGTCTGTTGCGGCACGGGCGTTGGGGCCGATTGCGCGCAGGCAGAGAGCGCGGGGCCGAGCATCAAAAACGCCAGCGCGGTGCGTAAGCGCACCCCTGAGCCAAGGGACTTCCAAAACTGCATCCGTTACTGCTCCCACGCTGCCAAGCCTTCACAGCCGCACCCATAGCATAGGCGGCACGGCACGTCTCGTGCTCACCTTGGCCGAAAGCGTGGACCCCGAGAAGAGGGCTTCTTGCGTGATTCTTCAGAAGAATTGCCAAAAGCCCTGAACGCTAAGGGCGAGAGCATCGTGCGTCAACTATGACTCACGATGCTCTCGCTTTATTTTAGCCCTCGCCGCCCGGTGCGTTTGACGCGCCAAGCGCATCGCCGGGCGCGTCCGCGCCCTTGGCCGCCGCCTCACCCGACACGCTTGGCGTGCCAAACACGCCTGAGGCGGCTTATAGAGCCGCGCCAGAGTTAAGGCGCGCGGCTCTAAAACGCCCCCGGCGCGCCCAGATCTGCTGCCCGCAGGTCGCCGACGTGCAGCGCGGCGCGGGTTTTGACGGGGACCGTGAGAAGGCTTGCGAGGGTGCGCTGTTGGTCTTCGCGCAGCAAGCCCAGGTGGCACAAAATGCCGCCGAGCGCGACTTCGGCGGCGCGGGCGGCACCATCTTCGATTTTAAGCGCAATCCCCCAACCTTTATCGCGGATAATTGCCGTAAACAGCCCTTCTGCACCGATTTTGCAGACGATACTATCGCCCATAACCGCCATGAGCCGCGTGGCAAAACCCAAGGTGCCATCGACGAAGAAGGCTTCGGTGGCCATCGCATCGACCAAGCGGCGCACCGCGTCGGCCCGGCGTTCGGGCAGGCGGGACGGATCGGCGCATTTCGCCATCGCCAGCGCGAGGGATTTCAGCGGGGCGGCAATTGTGGGGATGCCGCAGCCATCGGCCCCCCAGGGCGCGGTAAACAAATCGACCTCCAGCATCTCCGAGAGGGTTTCGGTAATGCGGCGCTGCACGGGGTGATCGTAACCAACGTACCCCGCCAGCGGCTCGCCCAAGTGGACGGCGGTGGTCAGGAAGCCCGAGTGTTTGCCGGAGCAATTATTGTGAGCTGCGGTCGGGGTGGCCCCGCTGCGCGCAAGATCAATCATCGCGGCTTCATCGAAGGGCCAGTGACTGCCGCACTCGAGGTTTTGATCCGACAGCCCAAGGCGCGCGAGCCAGGCTTGCACGGTTTTCACGTGCCGGGCTTCGCCACGATGAGAGGCACAGGCCAATGCCAGTTCGGCTTTACTGAGAGCGAAGTAATCCGCCGCACCGCTTTCGATCAACGGCAGGGCTTGCAGAATTTTATTCGAAGAGCGCGGGTAGGTGACGCGCGCACTATCCCCCCATTCCGCCACGATACCGCCCGTAGCATCAACCACAACGGCGGCCCCAACATGGCGGCTTTCAACCAGTGCACCGCGCGTGATTTCGGCCAAAACAGGGGAGGATAGAGGAGGCATTGGCACAGAACTCATCACGGCAAAGGGCAGGGAAAGGATACATATGTAACGATAGAGGGCGGGATTGAAAAGGGAGGGATGCAGATTGGCCATAAGGGTGTTTGGGGCGTCACTGCCCTCGTAAGCCCCCGGCAGAAACCGATAATTTGCCTCAAGCCAGAAGAAAAGTTGCAGTTTTATGACTGAGGGAGCATATTTTTTAATTAGTACCGAATCAGCCTTATCCCATTGACGTCTGGCAGAGGCTCTCTTGAAAAAAATATGTTCTTCATTTGAAGGGTGCTAATTTCTATCAATGAGATTTCTAAGTGCTTGTTTGTAAACAATTATTCTCCAATAGCCGATTTTTCTTCTCTCTATTTATAAAAATAAATCACTTATCGACATAAAATTAAATTTTATTCTTTATTAAAAAAAACAGCTATTTCAAATTATTATATAAATAAGTCTCTATAACAATTTATATTTTTCTACGAATTAAATGTATTTATTTCAAATTTATCGACTCAACTGTTATGAAAATTTTAATGTTTATCCTCCTATCGTCCGAAAATTAGACGCCAAACCCTTCGTACAAGGAAACTAGACCGATGAAGATTGGTCATAAAATACTCGCCCTCGTGGTCGGCCTGTGCCTGCTCACGGCAGCTATGGTCGTCCTGTCCCGCTCCGTCTTGAAAGAGGGGCGAGAGCGTTTCGAGGAGCAAGCCGCAGCAGTTCAGCAGTTGCACGCTGCTGGCAGGGCGACTGCCAATCTTCTCGCGTTCGTGCGTGCGGTTGAGTTTATGCCGTTAAACCTTATCTCCAGCGATCGTCGGGCGATGGAAGCATTGGCGGCGGATGAGTTGAAACGTCTGCGCGTGCGGTTGGAGCAATTGCGCCAAAATGCAGTCGATTCTGCCGATAAAGGCAATCTTGAAGCTATCAACACACGGCTACAAATCTATGAGAAGGTTTATCTAAACATTCAAGAGATGACTTATAATGGCAACGCGAGCGGCCTGTCAAAAGCCGAGGCTGAGGCATTCGGTCAACTTTCCCTCGTCGCCGAAATGCGCCGAGAATTGCGCGCGATTGATGACCGCTACGCTAAAATTGTGGAAACTGAGACCAAAGAATTCCTAAGCTATGCCGATCAGGCCAATACCCAATCGTTAGCCTTCGGTGGGGTTGGTATTTTGCTAAGTCTTGTGGGGTCTCTGGTCATGGCGCGCCGGGAAATTACTGGCCCGCTCAAGCGTATTACGGCGGCGATGATGCGGGTGGCGAGTGGCGATCTGACCGGCACGGTGCCAGGGATGGGCCGCCGGGACGAGTTGGGCAATTTGGCGACGGCGCTGCAACAGTTCAAAGTGCAGGCGGACCTTAATCTAACGCTCGCCGCCGATCAGTCCGCCGCCGAAGCGCGCGCGGTGGCCGATAAGCGTGCCGCCATGTTGGGGCTTGCCACTCAGTTCGAGCAGAGCGTTGGTGCCCTAATGCAGGGGACGATTGAAGCTGCGGCTGATTTGGGTGCGCGGGCAACGCAGTTGCAATCCTCTGCCAGTGGTGCCATCCGTCAAGCCTCCGCCGCGTCCTCCGCTGCCGATCAAACCGCGAGCAATGTGCAAACCGTAGCGTCGGCAACCGAAGAACTCTCCAGTTCGATTGGGGAGATTACGCGCCAAACCAGCTTATCGGTTAGTATGGCGAGCGAAGGGGTGACAATCGCCGCAGCAACGTCGGGCGCGATTGGAGCCTTGGCACAAACGACAGAGCAAATCGGCACCGTCGTGCGCTTGATTAACGATATTGCCAGCCAAACCAATCTGCTGGCCCTGAACGCCACGATTGAAGCCGCGCGGGCGGGGGATGCGGGTAAAGGCTTTTCGGTTGTGGCATCGGAAGTCAAAAGCCTCGCCAATCAAACCGCAAAAGCAACCGAGGAAATCCAGGCGCAAATCTCCACCATTCAAAGCCAAACTGGGGCTGCCGTGACAATGGTCACACAGATTTCCGATATGATCCGACGGATGAGCGATCTGAGCACGACGGTTGCCGCTGCTGTTGGTCAACAGGGGGCTGCAACGGGCGAGATTACGCGCAACGTGCAAGAAGCCGCTCACGGCACCGATGTGGTGAGCGCCAATGTGCTCACCATGCAAGATGCGGCCAGTGAAACCGGCACAGCGGCAGAAGCCGTTGGTTTGGCTGCAACCGGGCTAAACCGCACCGCAGCAGACCTTAAACAAGCCGTTGCGCTCTTTCTCGGCACTGTGCGAGCGGCGTAACGCTAATAGTTTTCTTACCCTACAGCCTACCCGTTCAACCCCGCTTCGGCGGGGTTTTTCGGTCATACGAGATTTTTTCATCGGGATGCTAGCCCTGTCATACTTGTTGTGATACAGAAGCCTGATCACGCAGGAGGCTGACATGTCTATAACTTTTAACGAAACATACTATATCCAACAAAATCCCGATGTGTTGCAGGCCATCTCGCAGCGGCAGGTTGCCAGCGGGCTAGATCATTTTCAGCGCTTTGGCGCGCGCGAGTTGCGGAATCCGAATGCGATTTTCGACTCGAAGTACTACGCTGAGAATAATATTGATGCTTTGAATGCTGTTAATAAGGGCAGCTTCAGTAGCGTTTACAATCACTATGTCTCGAATGGTGTGTTTGAGGGCCGCGCGCCCAACGCCAGCCTTACCACGTTCAATAGCGCGGCTTACCTCGCCGCCAACCCCGATGTTGCCGGGGCAATTACGGCAGGTGCCTATAAAAATGCGCTTCAGCATTATGTGATGTTCGGGGTTGACGAAGGCCGCGTGTCGAACACGGCGGGCGGCGCATTCAACCTAACCGCCAGCACCGTGAACCTGAACAACAGCACGTCCAACCTGGGGACCGATAAGGCGGGGACGAGATCCTATCTGTCGGCAAATAACGACACGATTGGTGGCGGCAGTTTCTTGTCGTCAGCCACGATTATTTCGGATGCTTCGACCAGTGATAACGATAGCCTATCGGCCTTCGTAACGTCCAATATTGGCGCGCCGATTCTGCAAAACATTGAAACGATCAGTTTGCAGAGCTTTGGCGGCACGATGTCGTTCGCGGCGATTAGCGGGGCGAAGTCGGTCACGATTTCGGGCACCAGCTTTACCGGCACATCAATGCTCGGCGGCACGCTGGACCCGGCGACGCTGCTGGTTGCTGCCCCCACCTACACGCTGAACGGCGTAAATGGGGCGCAGAGTTTCACTGTGGTTGGCGATGGCGCGGCCTCCAACGTGTTATCGTTGAACCTTGTTAACGTCACCTCCGGCTCCAGCATCAGCTATGGCAATACCACGGGCCTTGAGGTTTTGGACCTAACGACGACCGGCGCGAACGCAACCCAATTGGGCGCGATCAATACGATTGCCGCGACGGTTAATATCAAAGGCGCAGGCTCCCTCACGCTGACCGATAGCGGCAACGCTGGGGTGGCGACGAAGATCATCGCCAGCACCTATGCGGGCACCTTCGCGTACATTGATGGCGGCGTCGCGCATTCGGTTGTCGGCAGTGCTGGGGCGGATAGCTTTACGTTCGCGGGCGCGGGCGCACTCACGTCGAGCGATACGATCGACGGCGGCGCGGGGACGGATACAATCTTCAACAGCGGCTGGAGTTCGAGCGCTGACCTCGACAATGTGACCAATGTCGAAACACTCACGCTCACTGGCTCCAACCTTGCCTTCAGCTATGTGGCCAAGGATAGCCTGATTACGGCGGGCGGCACGCTGACCGTCAACGCCTCCGGCTCGACCGGCACGGCAACGCTGACCTGGAACGGAAGCGCCGAAAGCAATGGCGCGGTCAATATCACCGCAACCGCTAATAACGACTCGCTCCTCGGTGGTATCGGTAACGATACGCTAAACGGCGGCGCGGGGACGGATACGCTGGAAGGTGGCCTGGGGATCGACGTGCTGACGGTTGGCACGGCGGGGGATACCTTTATCGACCGCGTAAACCTCAATGGCATTACGCTGGAAACCAACCGCGACACCATCAACGGTTTCACGGCAGGCGCAACCAATGCCGATGTGGTGGTGCTCTCGGCAGCGCTCACCACAGCGGCAACCGCAGGCGGACTTAACCCCGTGTTCGGAGCCGATAGCAGTGTTGCTGCTGCTGGTGGCGGGGCCTATTTGATTGGTGCCGTGACCTCTGCGAACACCGACGTAATCGTGCTGCAATCTGGCGTGGCCCTTACCAGCGGCACCAACGGCGGCGATCTTACGCTGTCGGCTAACGGCTCTGAACTGCTGAAGGCGCTGACCAGCAACACCGCTGCCGACACCTACACGCAAATTCAAGCGGCAGGCGCAGGCCATTCGACCTATCTGCTCGGGTATCAGAACGGCAGCGCATTCCTATATTGGGCATCGGACGCGGCAGCCGCAGGCGGCAATAACGATGGCGCGTGGCAGGTAGCGGAAATTCACCTAATCGGCACCTTCGCGGGCGTTGCCGCCAATGCGCTGGTAGCGGGGAACTCCATTCTCGCTTAACGCTTGCCAATAAGCCTCTACCAAGGCCGTCTTTCTGAGAGATCAGAACGACGGCCTTGCTTTTTGGGGCGCGCTTAGGCCAAGCATGGGCGATGAGCGACACGCCCCCCTCTCGCGCGGCCCCCTGGTGGCGGCCCGACCGGTTCGAGCCTAAACGCGGCTTTCTGCACCAGCGCGCCCGAATGCTGCGGCAGACGCGCGCGTTTTTCGAGGATGAAGGCTTCTTGGAAGTCGATCCGCCCGCGCTGCAAGTCTCGCCGGGGCTGGAGCCACATCTTCACGCCGTGGCGGCTAGTGTGCACCGGCCCGATGGCACCGCCCTGCGGCGCTATTTGCACACCTCGCCCGAATTCACGATGAAAAAGCTGCTGGCGGCAGGCGAGCGGCAGATTTATGCGCTCGGGCACGTCTGGCGCGACCGCGAGGGGTCCGACACGCATTCGCCCGAATTTACGATGCTGGAATGGTATCGCGTCGGGGCCGATTATCACGATTTAATGGCGGACTGCGAAGGCTTGATTCGTAGCGTCACCGGCGGGGAACCCTTGCGGCGGGGCGATCTGTCGGTCGGGGTAACGGAACCCTTCGAGCGATTAACGGTTGCCGACGCCTTTCAAAAATTCTGCGGTATTGATCTGCTGGCAAGCGCCCCGGATCCAAAGCAACCCGGCAGCGATGCCCCGGCGGCAGCACGCCTTGGGCAAGACGCGCAGCGCCTGGGTGTGCGCGTGGCGGTGGATGACCGCTGGGACGATATCGTCTTCCGGCTCATGTTCGACCGCATCGAGCCGCACTTAGGCCGCGCGCGCCCGACGTTCCTCATTGATTATCCGATCTCGATGGCGGCCCTCGCGCGCCCGAAACCGGAAGACCCGCGCCTGGCCGAACGGTTCGAGCTGTACGCGGCGGGCGTAGAACTCGCAAATGCCTTCGGCGAACTTACCGATGCTGTCGAGCAGCGCGCGCGCTTTGTGGCGGATATGGACCTCAAGCACGCGCTTTATGGTGAACGCTACCCGATTGATGAAGATTTTCTGGCGGCGCTGGCCCACGGTCTGCCCGCGTCTGCGGGAATCGCCCTAGGGTTTGATCGACTGGTAATGCTGGCAACGGGGGCCGAACGGCTCGCGGATGTTCTTTGGGCGGAGATACAATGAGCGCGCGTAAATCTTCTCACCAGCGGACGCCCGCCAAACGCCCGCCCGCCAAAGGTAAAGATCGGCGCGGTGAGCGCGTGACCCTTGTCATCGACTGTATCGGCGTGCAGGGCGATGGACTGGCACAGTTAGACGGGGTGCCGCTGTTCTTGCTCGGCGGCCTTCCGGGAGAAACCGTGACAGCGGTTCTGACCGTGCGGCGCGGCGACGGTTGGGCCGGGCGGGTGGAGACGGTGACGGCGGGCGCGAGCACCGACCGGGTCCCGTCGGCCTGTGCGCTGTTCCTGCGCTGCGGCGGCTGTAGTTTGCATCACCTCAGTGACACCGCCCAGGCGGACCTGAAGACCGACCGCATTCGCCGCGCGCTGCACCGTCAGGGCTTGGGGGATGTGCCGTTGCGCCCGCTGGCCATGAGCGCACCCGCCAGTCGCCGCCGCGCCAGCCTTGCCGCACGGCGGACGGCGCACGGGGTGATTTTGGGCTTCAACGAAGCGGCGTCCGCAACGATCCTGCCGCTCGATGCCTGCCCGCTGCTGCGCCCGGCCCTGGTGGCGGCGCTTCCCGCAGTGCGCGAAGCCCTGGCCCACCTTATGCCGCCCGGCGGCACGCTGGACGTGCAGATGACCGAAACCGGCGCGGGGCTTGATCTCGTGCTCGTCGGGCTTGAAAAACCCGATTTGGCAGGCCGGGAAGCCTTGGCCGAGATTGCCAATCGGCTCGATTTGGCTCGGCTGGCTTGGTCTAAGGATGCGACCAGCCCCGTCGAAATTCTGGCTGAACGCCGCGCGCCCTGGCTGATGGTCGATACCGCCCGCGTCCTCTTGCCGCCGGGGGTGTTTTTGCAAGCGACGGCTGAAGGGGAAGCGGCCCTTATCGCCGGGGTGCGCGCCGCGCTGGCAGGCGTGCCGCCGCGCGCGGTGATGATGGACCTTTTCGCCGGGCTTGGCACCTTCGCCCTGCCGCTCGCGACCGAAGGGCACCGGGTGACTGCGGTGGAGGGATTGGCCGATCCGCTAACGGCGCTGGACCGCGCGGCCCGGCAGGCGCAACTCCCCGTCACAACCCTACAACGAGACCTGGAGCGCCGCCCGATGCTAGCTGCCGAGTTGGAGGGGGTTGCGGCGGTGGTCATAGATCCGCCGCGCGCCGGGGCCAAAGCCCAAAGCGCCGAACTGGCTGCCTCCCGCGTGCCGCTCATCGCCGCCGTCTCCTGCAATCCCGACACGTTTGCGCGCGATGCGGCGCTGTTGGTGGAAGGCGGGTATCGGCTGGATTGGGTGCAGCCCGTCGATCAATTCCGCTGGTCGCCCCATGTGGAACTGGTGGCGCGGTTTAGTCGGTCCAGGGATTGAGACATTGGCAGCCCATTGGC
>JAAFIC010000055.1 GCA_013298565.1 Alphaproteobacteria bacterium
GCGGCCCCGCTCGCCCGGAGCGCCGGGGGTTAGCTGAAGGTCCAGCAACTTGTCTATCGCCGGATCGAAATGCGGCTCAATCCCCGTTAGCACGATGGGCGAATGGGTGGTGCAGATGACTTGAACCTGAAAGTTTTCGTCTTCGGTAATGGCTTTGGCGACTTCAAGCACCGCTGCGAGAATTTTGCGCTGCCATTTGGGGTGGAGATGGGTTTCGATTTCGTCGATGAGAAATAAAATAGAATTTGCGTATGGAACGCTCTTTATATTACATATAATTTTATGTTCTTCCCAAGTCCAGACCAGCATGTACGCTAAGCTAATAATTCTATTCATTCCAGAAGATGCTAATGTGAGTGGAATTTGACCTAAAGCAGTCGATATCTGAGGTATCTGAAGGGATTCAGACACAGATATTCTTTTTGGTTCTTCTATTTTAAATGTATTCTCAGGGTCATCTGATAACGTGGATAGAGCTGCATTCATCTCATGAAGGGGGGCTTCTTTTCTATAGTACCACGTACTCAGGTCAGAAAGCATACCATTCAACGGAAACTTAGTTTGTTTAGTGCTTCCACGCTCTATTTCTGCCTGAAAATAAATAGCAGCATAGGGAGGTAATGAGATTTTGCGAGCGGGTTCATAAACCCCAAAAGTACCAGTGCTCCCTAAATACAGTATAGGAATCCCATCAAATTCACTCGTGCTTAGTTCAGATAATTCATTTTTATTTTCCCACTGCTGTTGTCGCCGATCAAAGTTATAACGTCTAGAGACTTTATCATAATCTAATAGAATTTCTGCTTCAAAACCCTCTTTCGGAATTATATCTCGATCAAAAGATATTCCGCTCATTCCAAACCACACCGCATCCAAAATAAAACTCTTCCCCAAGCCATTATCGCCAGTAATGACCGTCAGCCGCTCAGCGAACTCGACTTCCATTTCGGGGGCCGGGCCGACGCCCTTGAGGTGGAGTTTCTTCAGCATGATAAGTCCCTCTACTCCACATCCGCCAAATTCGTCACCAGCACTTTATCCACGCGCCGCCCGTCCATATCCATGACTTCCAGAATGAAAGGCGCGAGTTTTACGGTGTCGGCGGCTTCGGGGATGCGTTTTAATTGCGACATGATGAAGCCGCCAAGCGTTTGCACATGGGCTTCGTCCGCCCCTGGGAAATCGTGAATGCCGGTCACGGCTTGAACCTGGTTGAGCGGCATCATGCCGTCGATCAGCCAGGAGCCGTCTTCGCGCTGCACCCAGGCGGGTTCTTCATCGGCGGCGGGGGCGGAAAGATCGCCGCCAACCAGGGCCTCCAGCAAATCGGCGGGCGTTACCAGCCCTTGCAGGTCGCCATATTCATCGACGATCAGCGCCAGGTCTTCGCCCGACCGGCGGAACTGATCCAGCACTTTCAAGGCTGGGGCGGTTTCGGGAATATACAGCGGCTCGCGTAAGGCCGATTTTAGATCAAGCCCGCCGCCCGCCAGCGCCCGTTGCAGCAAATCCTTCACCCGCACAATGCCGACGATATTATCGGGCGCGCCATCGACAACAGGAAAGCGCGAATAGCGGCTGGCTTGCAACACCGCCAGCCAGTCTGCCGGGGTTTGCGCGAGGTCGAGCACTTCCAGTTGTGTGCGCGGTGTCATCAATGCCGACACGCGCCGGTCGCCCAAGCGCAAGGTTTGATCGACGATTTGCTGTTCCGCCGCATCGAAGTGGCCGGAGGCCGCGCCTTCGCGCATCAAGTGGCGCACTTCTTCGTCGCTCACGGCGTCGGCACTTCTCTCTTTACCGGGAATGAGGTGCAGCACAAGGTTGGTTGCGAGCGACAGCACCCAAATGGCCGGGCGGGCAACCTTGCTGGTCACGAGCAACACGCCCGACAAGGCCGAAGCGATCTGCTCGGGGTGAGTGAGCGCCAAGCGTTTCGGCACCAACTCCCCAAAAATCAAACTGGCGAAGGCAATGCCAATCACGACCAAACCGAAGGCGAGATTATCGGCGAACGGTGCCACTGCCGGAATTTGCGCCAGGGCCAAGGCGGTATCTGTCGAAAGCGAGTCGCCGCCAATCGCCCCGGTGATGATCGCAATCAGCGTAATGCCGATTTGCACCGTGGAGAGGAGATCGGTAGGCCGATCCACCAAATGCAGCGCGCGCTGCGCGCCTTTGCTGGTCCGCGCCAGCCGTTGCAGCCGGGCTTTGCGGGCGGAAACCACCGCCATCTCGCCCATCGCGAACAGGCCGTTCAGCAGAATAAGCACGAAAACGAGCAGAAGTTTCAGAATCATCGCCGCAGCCCCCGTTGGATTAGGGCACGGAGAGAAGCAAGGGTCAGGCGCGGACGCCTGGGACTGTCGGAGGACATTGGGTCCGGTTCGGTAATGGCACGTAAATTCTCTTATACCGAAGCTGTGGCGCTTCCGCCAGACTTCAGACGTATTTGAGCAGGATGACCACGAGGGTGAGCAGTAAAACCGTCTCGAACACCATCAACCCCACGGCGCGCCCGCCAACTTTGGAGAGGGCTTGCAGCGAGGTTTTGACGCCTAAAGCCGCAATCGAAAGCGTGATGCACCACCGCGAGGCATCGCCCATCAAGGCCCCCGCCCACGCGGGCACGAACCCCAGGCTATTGATCCCGACGATGGCGATAAAGCCGAGCAAAAACATCGGCACTAGCGGCGGGGTTTTGGTGGCGGTACCATCGCCTTCCAGGGTTTCGCTGGGCGGAATAAAGCGCACCAGCAGCGCAATTCCAACCACGGTGGGCACTAATAAGGCGACGCGCCAGAGCTTGATGATGGTGGCGGTGTCGCCAGTCTCGTGGCCGACGCTATAGCCCGCGCCCACCACTTGCGCTACGTCGTGAATCGTGCCGCCCAAGAAAATGCCGGTATCGGTCGCATCGAAGCCGAACAGCCGGGCCAGCACGGGGTAGAGCACCATGGCCACCGTGGAGAGCGTGGTGACGCCGATAATGGTGAACGCCGTGTCGCGTTCATGGTTCGGGTAACGTGGCAGAACCGCAGAAATCGCTGCCGCCGCCGAGGCCCCGCAAATGGCAGTTGCCCCTGCCGACAGAATGCCAAACCGTTGCCGTAACCCCAGCATCCGTGCGGCGAGCACCCCGGCACCAATCGTGATGACTACTGCCGCCGCAATTCCGACCAGCGAATGCCAGCCTAGGGCCGAAATCTGCGCCAGCGTAATCCGCCCGCCCAAGAGTGCCACGCCAAGCCGCAGGATCGAGCGTGAGGAAAACGCAATCCCTTCGGCAAACCGCACATCGCTGGCGAGAAAATGGAAGGCCATGCCCAGCAGCAACGCATACAGCACTGCCGGGCCGCCTTGCGTGGTGGCAACAAAACTCGCCGCCAGCGCCAGCGTTAGGCTCAAGAGCACGCCAGGAAAAATTGCGCGGAGGCGGGGCAGTGAAAACGGCATGTCTGGCTCGAAAAATTACAGAAACCTAGCGGGAATAGACCCGCGCGCGCGTCAGGTCAAGCTCGATGCTTTTTTTGAAGGCCCTCAGATGCCGGGCGCGGGCATCCGCCCGCTTGGCTTCGCTCCCACAAGGTCGCGGGCCCTCAATGGGCCAGTCGCGGCCCTCCAAGCTAATCCGTACCCATCTCCGCCGGCGTTCGCGCCATCAGAGCGAGGGCGTGGACGGGGCCTGCCAGCTCGTCGGCGAGCACCTTATTGATGCGGCGCTGGCGGTCGAGGCGGGAGAGGCCCTCGAACTGCGCCGAGATAACGACGACGCTGAAATGGCTTTCGCCGCCCGCAGGCGCGCCCGCGTGCCCGGCGTGCTTGGCGCTATCGTCTTTGACGATAACCTCGGCGGGCGCGAAAGCGGCGAGCAGTTTTTGCTGGAGCCGAGCGGCAACGGGGCCAGTGGGCGGGAGTGGATCGTGTGGCATAGTGTAAATCCTAATATCGTCAAGCGGCATCCTTGGCAGGCAGCCCCGAAGGTTGATGACTTGCGCCGCTTGCCGAGGTTTTCCATACTAGCGTTATGGCTTCTCGTCGTCCCTCTCGGTTTTCGGCCTCGTTTTTCGAGGAGGCCGATGCCCCCCCGCCCCGCCGCTGCGATCACTATGAGTGCGCGGAGCCGGGCGATTATCGCGCGCCGCGCTCGCGCATTGATCTCAACAGCTACTATTGGTTCTGCCTAGAGCATGTGCGCGCGTATAATCTCGCCTGGAATTATTACGCCGGGATGAGTCCCGAAGAAATCGAAGCCGAAGTTAGGACCGATTCCACTTGGAACCGCCCGACGTGGCCATTCGGCCAATCGAAACCGGGCTTTACCGGGGCAAAACCAACAGGGCCGCGCACAGCAGGCGGCCCACGCCCCGGTGGGCGCACGCGCTTCACGGACGGTTTCGGCTTCTTTGATGACGATGCTGCGGACGCCGCCGCCGCGCGCGGTTCAGCCTCGCCAGAGGAAACCCGCGCGATGGCCGTTTTCAACCTCAGCCACCCAATCACCTTGGCCGACGTGAAAACCCGCTACAAGGAACTGGTGAAACGCCACCACCCGGACGCGAATGGCGGCGATAAACAGGCCGAAGAGCGATTTAAGCTGATTACTCAGGCGTATGCGACGCTGCGGGCGTTTGTGACGGATTGACGGAGGGCAAGTTTTCGCTTGACACTATGCCGTTTTTGGCATAAATCCAGTGTCGTATCACTCAAAACCTAAATCGAAAGGAGATGAAAATGCGATGAAGAGTTAGAGTGTTTTTCAGTACTCTAAATAGATACATAGAATGATAGAAATAAAAACTTGTGTATAAATGGTGAAAAGATGCTCGTGGACCCTAAAGCAGGAGGCTTAAATGCCAAACTCAAAGCAAAAATCCTTAGCCTGGATGCCCGACACTCAACGTGAATTCACTTCTTGGCCTGAAAAGTCCAAGTGAAATTTTTAACGTCCTTGATTTATCTTCAGAATGGCCGGATGCCTGCGTCGGCCAAATTCATGGAGGGATATCCGGGAAAATCCTTGATTCGGCTGAAGCATCAGCACTTAGGTATTGCCTATCGTCTGATCCTAACCGCTAAACATCCTGATGTTCTGTATAATCTAGTTGCATTTATTAAGAAATCACCCAAAGGAGGGGAGACTCCCCATGGAATCAGCACCAAAATCGAGGATGCTTTCAATGCCGCACAGCAAAATCGGATCATCGCCGGATAATCGACAGGAGGTTGTTTTTTCCACAGGTGCAAACCCCTATGCAGATTTCGGCATCTCCGATGCCGAAATCCATAACATCAAGACATTACTCTCCATCTCACTGGCGCAAAGGCTTGATGAATTGGGACTATCACAAAGTGAAATAGCAAAACGTTACGACATTGATCAACCAAAATTGTCAAAGATTGTCCGGGGAAAACTGGAAGGATTTACGATTGATCGGCTTGTTTCTTTTGCTGAAAGGCTTGGGGGGGAGATCTCTATAACCGTAAAATACAATTGATATGGTAAAATAATTAGGGAAAATCTCGAACGGATGCGTTCATCTGGAATTTGTCTTTTCTTGTAAAATGGAAGGTTAGAAAGTTTGACGTTAGCCAAAGTGAACGAAAAAGAATCTAAAATTATCCATGGCTATACTTTTTGAGGAATAGCCGTAGGTGATTTTTTTTAAATATGGATTTTTTACTTCTCCGCAAACGCCCGTTCGATCACAAAACTGCCGGGCGTTGAGGTGTTGCCCTCGACGAAACCGCGCGCTTCCAGCAGTCGCTTGAGGTCTGCCAGCATTTCGGCACTGCCGCAGATCATGGCGCGGTCGGTTTCTGGGGTGAGGGCGGGGATGCCAAGGTCGGTGAAAAGCCTACCGCTGTCGATTAGATCGGTCGCGCGGCCTTGGTTTTTGTACGGCTCGCGCGTGACGGTTGGATAATAGAGCAGTTTTCCGGCCACGACGTCGGCCAAAATCTCATCGTTCGGCAGATCGTGGGCGATGTAATCGTGGTAGGCGAGTTCGGCGACGTTGCGGACGCCGTGAACCAGAACCACTTGCTCGAATTTCTCGTAGGTTTCCGGGTCGCGGATGATTGACATAAAGGGCGCAAGGCCGGTGCCGGTTGCCAGTAAATACAGGCGGCGGCCCGGCAGTAGGTAGTCGATGACCAGCGTGCCGGTGGGTTTTTTACCGAGAACGATCGTATCGCCGACTTGAATATGCTGAAGGCGCGAGGTTAGCGGCCCATTTTCTACCTTGATCGACAGGAACTCCAAATGTTCCTCGAAATTCGCGCTGGCGATACTATAGGCGCGCAACAGCGGTTTGCCGTTCACGGGTAGGCCGAGCATAATAAACTGGCCATTGAGGAAGCGGAAGCTGCGCTCCCGCGTGGTCGTGAAGCTGAACAGCCGGTCGGTCCAATGGCGGACGCTTAAAACGCGCTCTTCCAGGAAATTCGACATAATCTCATCACCGCACTGTAGATTGACGGGGAGTACTGCCGCCGTCTGGGGAATGCTCGCTTATGCCCCGGTTTTTACAGCGCCGCAAGATGCTGAACGCCGATAGGCCCGCATAGCAGCCCTCAGCGCTTGCGGCGGCTGTCCATAAACGAGTCGAGCAGTAGTAGCCCAACGCCCACCGAAATTCCTGCATCGGCCACGTTAAACGCGGGCCAAGCGTAGGATTGATAATAGAACGACAGAAAATCGAACACTGCCCCGAAGCGCACGCGGTCTATCACATTCCCCAGCGCGCCGCCGATAACGAGGCCAAGCCCCAACACTAACAGCCTGCCCTGCGCGCGCCACAGCCACACAACCATAAAGCCGGTAATCACGAGGGCGACGAGGGATAGAATCCACGCGCCACTACCGTCGTGGTTCGAGAACAGGCTAAAGCTGACGCCCTTGTTCCACACCGCGACCAGATCGAAAAAGCCGGTGATGGGCACGGCGGTCACGCGGTCTTGCGGGCCAGTCACGCCGAACCAACCCATCAGCCAGAATTTACTGAGTTGATCGAGCAGGATGATCAGGGCTGCGAGGAGCAGCCCTTGCCTGAAGGGTTTTGGCAGGGTCACGCTGAAATCACCTCAGCACAGCGGAAGCAAAGGTCTGGGTGAGCCGCGATGGTGCCGACTTCCTTGTAATGGCTACGGCAGCGCTCGCACCGGGCGTGTTCGGTTTTGGCGAACAGCACGGCCACGCCCTCAGCCTCGGTCGAAAGCACCGCGTGCGGCGGCGCATCGGCGAGCGGGCGCAAATCAATGCTGGCGGTAATGCAGATTTCGGCGAAATCGAGACCGGAGAGCGCGGTGATATAGGTCGGCGCAGCATAAACCTGCGGCGCGGCTTGGGAGGAGGAACCGATGTCTTTAGCCGCACGCGCGAGTTCAATCGCCCCGGTCACGGCGCGGCGAATGCTGCGGATCGTCGCCCATTTTTCGGCCAAAGCGGCATCGCGCCACGCGGCGGGGAGGGTTGGGAAGAGTTGGCGGTGAACGCTATCTTCCTCCCCTTGAGGGCCACCCGCGATGCCGACGGGGCGCAGGCCCCAGGCTTGCTCGGTGGTGAAGGGCATCACCGGGGCGAGCCAGAACATTAACGTATGCAGACATTCGGCCATAACCGTGCGCGCGGCCCGGCGGCGCAGGCTGCTGGCGGCGTCGCAATAAAGCGCATCTTTGCGAACATCGAAATAGAAGGCCGACAGATCGTTGGCACAGAACGTATGCAGCGCTGTGTAGAAGGCGAGAAAATCGTAGCGGGCGAGGCAGTCGCGCAACTCCGTATCCAGGTTCGCCAAACGGTGCAGAACCCAGCGTTCGAGTTCCGGCATATCGGCGACGGGCAGCTTTTCTGCCGCCTCGAACCCGGCCAGCGCGCCTAGCAGATACCGCAGCGTATTGCGGAGGCGGCGGTAATGGTCGGCGGTGTACTGAAGGATGGATTTGCCGATGCGCGTATCTTCGGAATAGTCGGACAGCATGGCCCAGAGCCGCAGAATATCGGCCCCGAACTCATTCATCACCACCAGCGGATCGACGCCATTGCCCAAGGATTTGGACATTTTGCGGCCCTGCTCGTCGAGCGTGAAACCGTGAGTGAGCACAGCATCGTAAGGCGCGCGCCCCCGTGTACCGCAACTTTCCAGCAGGGAAGTGTGGAACCAGCCGCGATGCTGGTCGGAGCCTTCTAGGTAGAGATCGGCGGGCCACTTTAGGTCTGGGCGGGCTTCCAGCACGAAAGCGTGAGTGGAGCCGCTGTCGAACCAGACTTCAACAACGTCCGAGACTTGCTCGTACTCATCGGGACTATAGTCATCGCCTAAGAAGCGGCTGGCGGGGCTTGCGAACCACGCATCGCCGCCTTCCGCCTCGAAAGCCGCTGCGATCCGGTCGTTCACGGCCACGTCGCGCAGTGGCTCCCCCGTTCTCTTGTCAATGAACAGCGCCATCGGCACGCCCCAAGTGCGTTGCCGCGATACGCACCAATCGGGCCGCTGGGCGATCATCGCGCCGATGCGGTTCTTGCCTTGGGGGGGGAACCATTGGGTATCGTCGATGGCTTTGAGGGCTTTATCGCGCAGGCCGTCCGTGTCCATCGAAATGAACCATTGCGGCGTAGCGCGGTAGATAAGCGGCGCTTTCGAGCGCCAGGAGTGCGGGTAGGAGTGCAGTAGCTTGGCGCTTGCCAGCAGGTTTCCGGCCTCGGTGAGGGCTGCACACACAGGGGCATCGGCCTTGAACACATGCACGCCGGCGAACAACGGCACACTGTCGTAATATTTCCCGTCGCCCGCTACCGTGCGCGGGACTTCGAGGCCGAACTGCTTGCCAAGCCTAAAATCGTCCTCGCCGTGGCTGGGGGCGGTGTGGACAAGCCCGGTCCCGGCGTCTGCCGTTACATGCGCGCCGGGCAGCAAGGGAACGTCGAAGTCATAGCCTTGCCCGCGCAACGGATGGGCGAGGGTGGTGCCGTCCAAGCTGCTGCCCGGCAGATCGGCCAGTTTGGTATAGGCTGCGATTTTGGTGGCTTGGGTGGTGGCTTCTAGCAAATCAGCCGCGAGAATAAGTTTATCACCGGGTTTTGCCAGTGCGCCTTCCGCAACGTCGGTCACTTCAATGAGGGCATAGGCAAGCTCGGGATTGAAGGCGACGGCGCGGTTTGCCGGAATGGTCCAGGGCGTCGTCGTCCAAATCACCACGCCCGCGCCGTTTAGCGCCACGTTCGGGCTGCTGACAACGGGGAAGCGGACGTAGATCTGCGTCGACGTATGGTCGTGATATTCCACTTCCGCATCGGCCAGCGCGGTTTGCTCAACCACACTCCACAGCACCGGACGAAAACCTTGGTAGAGCGCGCCCTTCATCAGGAACTTCATCAACTCCCGGAAGATTTGCGCTTCCGAGGCATAGGCCATGGTCAGATACGGCTTTTGCCAGTCGCCCATAATGCCGAGGCGCTTGAACTCTTCAGCCTGCACGCCCACCCAATGTTGAGCAAACGCCCGGCATTCCTGGCGGAACTCCACCACGGGCACGGCGTTTTTATCCAGGCCCTTGGCGCGGTATTTTTCTTCAATCTTCCATTCGATCGGCAGACCGTGGCAGTCCCAACCGGGAACGTAGGACACATCTTGGCCCATCATGCGCTGCGAGCGATTGATGACATCCTTCAGAATTTTATTCACCGCATGGCCGATGTGAATATCGCCATTGGCATAAGGCGGGCCGTCGTGCAGCACCCAGCGCGGGCGGCCCCCGCTATCGTGGCGGATGAGATCGTAGAGACCAATCTTCTGCCAGCGGTCCAGAATGGCGGGTTCCAGCTTGGGCAAATCGCCGCGCATGGGGAACTCGGTTGAGGGCAGGAATACAGAGGTCTTATAATCGCGGGTCATGGCCGGGCTTTGCACGCTTATCAGTCGTTTGGGAAGCCAGACCGTTCCAGAAACGCCCGCCCGGCGCAAGTGCTGAAAGAATTTTGTGCCGCAGGTCTTCGTTGCGTTTGGCGCGTCAAACGCACCGGGCGGCGAGGGCTAAAAGAAAGCGAGAGCATCGTGAGTCATAGTTGACGCACGATGCCCTAGAAGCGCTGGTCATCATAGTGTGAGCGGTGTACGGTTTTGTCATGAAAATGTAACATTTGCAGCGCAGTGAGGGGGAAGGAGCATGGGGGCACTGGTGGGCATAGCGGGGCGGCATCGTCTTGCGACACTCTTGGCTTTATGGGGTTTATTTGGGGCGGCGTTCGCACAAGTGCCTTTGCAGATTCCTGTGCAAGTTTCTACTGGAGATGATTACCCGCCCTTCTCTACGAAAAATGACCCCGACGGCGGGGCTGCGACATCGTTGGTAAGAGCGGTGTTTGCCGAACTCAAGCTTCCGGTGGTGGTGGTGATCGAGCCTTGGACGCGCGGCAGAGTGCGCGCAGTGGAAGGCCAGATTGATGCAACCTTTCCCTATGTCCCCACGCCGGAGCGCTTACAGCAGTTCCGCTACTCGCGCCCTCTGGCCACTATCAAGATACGGCTGTTTGCTCTTCAAGGAACCCCGCTCGCTAACCTACCGATGGCGCTGGTGAACGGGCAAACGCTGTGCATCGCGCGCGGCAGCACGCCTGCGATACCATCGCGGCGATTGCTTGAAAATCAGCAGGTGACGCAGGTTGAGAGCAGCGATGTTGCGGCCTGCCTCAAGCTGCTGCTGGCCCGCCGCGTTGATATTGTGCAAACCCACGAGCAGATAGCTTACCGAACTTTGCGCCAACTCGATGTGCCGCTGGAGAGCATCCAGCCAATGGGCGGCGATGATCCGCTGAGTTTTGAGGAAACCGGCTTGCACCTCATCGTCTCGCGCAGCCTGCCCCACGGCGCTGAGTTGATCGAGACGTTCGATAAAGGCTTGGCACTGCTGCGGGAGAATGGGCGGTTTGCCGAAATTCTCTCCCGCTATGGGCTTACACTGCCGTCGAGTTGAAATGTTTTATAACGCAAATGCGTCGTCGCGAAGGGGGTCATTCGCTCGGGATTTGCTCTACTCGCAGCCGATGACACACGCCGATAGCCGCCGTTAGCAAAACCACGGCCCCCGCTTGATGGGCAGCACCGAGGCTGACCGGCACTTGATGCAGCAGCGTTAGAATGCCCAAGCCCCCCTGTATGATCACGGCCCCCAGCAGTGCCAGCAGCCAGCCCCGCGCCTGGGGTGCCCGGTTCCACAGCCCGATGCAGAGGCTAATCACCAACCCTGTTGTCAGCAGCGCCAGAACCCGGTGATGGAACTGCACGGCGGCATGATTCTCGAAAACATTACGCAGGAGGGAGAGGCCGGGGTGGTGATAGTCGGGCGGCACCAACCCGTCGCCCATGAACGGAAACTCGTTGTAGATCATTCCCGCATCCAACCCGGCAACGAAGGCTCCCGCCAGAACGGTCAGGGCAATCGCGGCCAATGTTGCGGTGGCGGCGCGTTTTTCGGGGACAAGGCGGGGGAATGACGTGCGCGGCTGCACGAGGCCGAAGGCGGTCCACAGCGTTAGCGCGTAAATCACCAATGCCATGCCAAGGTGCGTGGCAAGGCGATAGGCGCTTACGGCAGGCACGTCGCGCAGGCCGCTCGCCACCATCCACCAGCCAATTGCGCCTTGAATACCGCCGAGGGCGAAGAGCACAAGAACGCGCCGTTTCAACGCCCCATCGAAGGCCCCGCGTAGCCAGAACACCAGCATTGGTACGGCAAAGACAATCCCGATCAAGCGGCCCCAGAGGCGGTGGATATACTCCCACCAAAAGATCGTTTTGAACTCAGCCAGGCTCATGCCCTGGTTGACCTGCTGATACTGCGGGCTTTGTTGGTAGCGGGTGAATTGCTCCTGCCATGCCGTGTCGGACAGGGGCGGCAGCGTGCCGCTCACCGGCTCCCACCGCACGATGGACAGGCCACTTTCCGTCAGCCGCGTTACCCCACCGATCACCACCATCGCAAAGATCATCGCGGCCCCGAAGAACAGCCACACGGCAACGGCGCGGCGGGAGGGCGGGGGGCGCAAGGCCACGGAGGAAACCATCGAAATAGACATGAGGGCCTTCACAAAATCAGCGCAGGTCGGGCAAATCCACAGCGTGCGGTAGGGCAAACAACGTCAGAGGCGTTGTGCGCCCGCGTGGAATAATAGAGTGCTCGGCAGCCCCTTCAAGGGTTATCCCCGCCCGCGCCAGCACGATTTCTGACACAACGAGTTGCGCTTTGAAGTCTTTCGACAGGCCCTCTAGCCGGGAGGCCGTGTTGACGGTATCGCCAATCGCGGTCAGCCCGAAGGCGAGGCCGTGGCCCATTTCCCCCACAATCGCAAGCCCTTGGTGAATGCCGATGCCCATGCGCAGCGGCGTGTCGAGATCATGGGCGAAGTCGGTGTTCAAGGCTTCCAGCCGCTCTGCCATGCGTTTGGCCGCACGCAAGGCCGAGCGGGCGGCATAGGGTGGGTCTTCCCGCTCGTACCCGAACAGGGCCATCACCCCGTCGCCGCTGAACTGGGTAACAGTGCCGCCCGCAGCGCCAATCGCTTCGCCCATTTCGGCGAAATAGCGGTTAAGAATGAACACCACATCGAAGGGTAGTTTTTGCTCCGACAGCGTGGTGAAACCGCGCAAATCGGCGAACAGCACTGCGATTTCCAGTTCCATGCCGTGAGTAGTCTCGGGCCGCGCAAAACCATCTCGAGGCCGCGCATGGGCGGGCAGCAGGGGGGTAATCTCGATATCCTGCTGCGGACGGATCTGGCAGGCGAGGCGCACGCTGGGCGGGGCGGAAATACGGGCGAGCACGCGGGCTTCATTGGCATCCGGCGGCGGCAGGCCGTCTCCCCCCTGGCCGATCCGCACTCGGCAGGTGGAACAGCGCCCGCGCCCACCGCAGACGGATGCGTGGGGAATATTGTTCATCCGGCTGATTTCTAGCACCGTCCGCCCGCGCGGCACCGCCACGGTGCGGCCGCCGTTGTACTGCACGCGCACTCTTCCGCGTCGCCCTTCGGTTTGGGCGCGAACGAAGCGTGCCAGCAAGACGACGCCGAGTCCGCCGAGCAACCCGTAGCGCAGCCCATCGCGCAACGCCAGCAGACGAGCGGCATCTTCCGCTTTCGGCAGTTTCATCGCCGCAATCGTTTGTGCTTGCCGCGCCGGATCGCGCATCATCACCATCACTTCGCGGCCCGTTTGGAAAAAGCTGATAAGCACCAGCACAGGCATTAAAATCGAAGCGCTGAACAGCCAGGGTTTTGCTGTCCGAAACCACGGCTTCAGGCGCAGCCAATAGTGAAGGCCGATGCACGCATGAAGCCAAGCGAACACCAGGGTTGCGGCTTGAAAGAGTTGCTTCTCGCTTCCGAACAAGCTCCACAGCACATAAGTGTAACTGTCTTGTAGATCGTAAAGCTCGAAAGCCACGCGAGTGCTCACCACATGCTCGATCAACATGTAGGGGATCAGCGCGCCCGAAAGCAGTTGCGCCGCCTCCCAGCGCTTAAGGCGCAAGGAGCGCCGCCGAAACAGCGCCCAATAGGCGAGGCCGACGTGCAGGGTGACGGCGCTCAAAAGCGTGTAGGTGCCGGGTTTCGACCACCAGATCGCCATGAAATCCCCATGCCACGCCTGCATCGCCTCCAACGACACTAGCCCGACGAGGTGATTGCTGAAATGAGTGAGAATATAAACGAACATAATTAGCCCGGAGCCGAGCCGGAGCCGATTAACGATTTGTGCCGCTGTGAAATCCCACGGCATCGCCACGCGCGGCATCCCTGCGCGAGTCTGGGCGGCGGGAGGGGCTTTAAGCGGCAGGTTCATGGTCATCGTCTGGTCCCAACCCTGCCGGTACAATCGGCGTTTTTTGCAAAGCTGCTTGCATTTTTCGCAACACAGTCTAAATCGGCGCAGCAGTGGCGGCAATTGGTCGCTACGCTGGAGCAGTTTCCGGTAGAATGATAAGGCAGGCAAGGAGTCCCACCTTGGTTCCCATGATTGAGGCCCAGGCGCTGACCAAATCGTTCGGCGGCACCGATGCGGTGCGGGACGTTAGCTTCTCCGTCCACAAGGGTGAAGTGCTCGGTTTTCTCGGCCCGAACGGCGCGGGCAAATCGACGACGATGAAAATGATCACCGGGTTTCTCGCCCCAACGCGCGGCACGGCCCGCGTGTGCGGTTATGATATTCTCACCCAAACCCGCGCGGCGCAACGCCGCTTGGGCTATCTGCCGGAAGGCGCGCCCGCGTATGGCGACATGACGCCGTTCGGGTTGTTGAGCTTTGTTGCCGATGTGCGCGGCCTTGGCGGGGCCAACCGCAAAAAGCGGATCGAGGCAGCCTTGGACGCGGCCCAGGTGCGCGCCGTCGTGCATCAACCCATAGACACGCTCTCCAAAGGCTTTAAGCGCCGGGTGGGCTTGGCCCAAGCGCTGCTGCACGATCCCGACGTGCTGATTCTCGATGAGCCGACCGATGGGCTTGACCCCAATCAAAAGCATGACGTGCGAACGCTGATCCGCGAGATGGCCGCCGAGAAGGCGATTTTGATTTCCACGCATATCTTAGAGGAAGTCGAAGCCTTGTGTTCGCGGACGCTGGTCATCGCCCGTGGCAGCATCGTGGCCGATAGTACCCCGGCAGACCTGTTGCGCCGCGACCCGCTGCATGGGGCCGTCGTGCTTGCGGTCGTGCCTGCCGCCCGCGCAGCGCTTCTGCCGAAACTGCACCTGATCCCCGGCGCGCTGACGGTGGCGGAAGAGGGCGCTGAGGTTATCGTGCGCCCGGTGCCGGGCCGCGAGGCCGATTTGCTCGCGAACGTCACGCAGGCAATGCGGGCGGAAAACTGGCCGGTTACTGAAGTTTATCAGCAACGCGGGCGGCTCGATGTCGTCTTCCGCACGTTGACCACTACGGCACGCGCGCCCGTGCCGACCACCAACGCGCCCCCGCGCGCGGCCTGACCCCGAGGAATTTGCTCATGGCTCCGGCTTTTGCTGTGTTCAAGCGCGAGATTGCGAGCTACTTCGCAACGCCGCTTGCCTATGTGTTTCTGGTGATTTTTCTGGTTCTCGCCACCTCCCTTACTTTCTACATGGGGAGTTTTTTCGAGCGTGGGCAGGCGGATCTTCAGGCTTTCTTCAATTTTCTGCCGTGGCTGTATCTGTTCCTCGTGCCCGCGTTGTCCATGCGGCTGTGGGCCGATGAGCGCAAGAGCGGCACGATTGAGTTGCTGCTGACCTTGCCGCTGGCGGTGGGTCATGCCGTCGTGGGGAAGTTCCTCGCGTCCTGGGCCTTTTGCGCCGTTGGGTTGCTGCTGGCTTTTCCGCTGGTCATCGCAGTGTCCGTATTGGGAACGCCCGATTACGGCGTGATTATCGCCAGTGCTCTCGGTGCCTTACTGCTGAGTGGGGCGTTTCTTGCGATTGGTTCGGCCATGTCGGCACTCACCCGCAATCAGGTGATAGCCTTCGTGCTGACGGCCACCGTTTGCTTTCTGATAACGGCCTCTGGCACGAGCCTCGTCACCGGCGCGTTTGCGAATTGGGCACCGACGGCGGTCGTGGAGTTCGTCAGCGGCTTTAGCGCGCTTACGCATTTCGCCAATCTCCAGCGCGGCATTATTGATGCGCGCGATGTGCTTTATTTCGGCTCCTTGATCATCGGCTTTTTGCTGATTACGGCGCTGATCGTCGATTTGAAGAAGGCGGAATAGCCATGCGCGGTTTTTCACGCCAAACCCTCGTTCTGCTGGGGATTCTCGCAGCCCTCGTGTTGATTGTCTCGGTCAACATTATCGGCGCAGGGTTCTTGCGCGGTGTGCGGCTCGATCTGACAGAAACGAAGCTCTACACCCTCTCGCCCGCAACACAGCGGACCTTGGGGCAAATCGAAGAGCCGATAACGCTGCGGCTGTTCCTGTCTGACCGGTTGACCCGCGAAGTGCCGAGCTTTGCCGCCTACGCCCAGCGCGTGCGCGATTTGCTGAAGGATTACGCTAGCCTCACGCGCGGTCGCCTCACGGTCGAAGTTTTAAGCCCCGATCCCTTCTCCCCCGTGGAAGATCGCGCGGTCTCCTACGGGCTTCAGGGCGTGCCGATAGATCAAGCGGGCGAGCAGGTTTATTTCGGTCTGGTGGGCAGCAACTCCACCGACGATCAGGAAGTTATCACCTTCTTCGCGCCAGAGCGGGAACGCTTTTTGGAGTATGATCTGACCAAAATGGTCGCGAAGTTAGCCCGCCCGAAGCAGCGCACTATCGGCTTGCTGTCCACACTGCCGCTATCGGGCGATCCTGCCTTGCAGCAGCAGGGCGGTAGCGGCAATTGGCTGATTTACGATCAACTCAGTCAGGGCTTTGCTATCAAGACGCTGGAAACCAGTGTGACGCAAATTCCGGCAACGATCGACGTGCTGTGGCTGGTCCATCCCGCTGGGCTGCCCGAAGCAACGCTCTACGCTATTGATCAGTTCGTTCTCAAAGGTGGGAGGGCCTTGGTGCAGGTCGATCCCGTGTCGGAAGCAGCAGCAGGGCGCGCGCGGATGATGGCGATGCAGGGCCTGCCCGGTCCCGCTCCTGCCTCCAGCCTAGAGCCTTTGTTCAAAGCCTGGGGGGTGCAGTTGGTGCCGGATCGCATTGTTGCTGACCGTCGCAATGCCCGCAAGGTTTCGGCAGGCGGCACGGCAACCCGCGTGCAGGCAACCGATTACCTTGCGTGGATTTCGGTGCCGAAAGGCCAACTTGCCGCCAATGACGGGCTGACGGGCGATCTGCAAAGCCTGTCTTTTGCCAGCGCCGGGGTTCTCGAAGCGCTGCCGGGGGCGGCAACGCAGTTCATGCCGCTCGCCTCCTCCTCCTCCATCTCGATGAAGCTGGACGCGGCCAAAGTGCGCGGCCAGCCCGATATTGTCGGCATTCTGCGCGGCTTCCAAAGCGAGGGCGTGCCGCTGACGATAGCGGCGCGCGTCACGGGCCAGGCGAAAACCGCCTACCCGGACGCCCTTCCTGCCGGGGCCGACCCTACCGACCGCGTGATGGAGGCGAGAGCGCCGCTGAACCTCGTCATCATCGCCGATACCGATATGCTGGAAGAGCGGTTTTGGGCGCAGGTCCAAACTTTCTTTGGGCAGCGCGTGGCCGTTCCCAATGCCGGGAATGGCGATTTTATCACCAATGCGCTGGATAATCTGGCCGGCGGTTCGGCCTTGGCGGGCTTAACCTCGCGCACGATCATTGATCGGCCTTTCACGGCGATCCGCACTTTGGAGCAGGAGGCGGAAACCCGCTTCCGTGCTAAAGAGCAGGAGTTGCAAGATAAGATCAAGGAAACCGAAAAGAAGCTCGCCGACCTCCGGGGCCGCGAGACGCCAGTTAAGGGCCAGCCGCAAGCAGCCAGCCTCTCGCCAGATCAAGTGAAAGAGATCGAGACCTTCCGGGCCGATCTGTTGCGGACGCGGTCAGAGTTGCGGGAGGTGCAGCTTGCCTTGCGGACGGACATTGAGGCGTTGCAAAGCCGCATTCGGCTATGGACCATCGGCGCGGTGCCTGTCGCGCTCGTGGTGCTGGCGTTCGGTTTAGGGATTTGGCGGCGCAGGCGGGCACACTCGGCTGCCGTTCTTGCGCGTACTCTCGGTCAAGGGTGAGGTTGATATGCAAACTCGGTCGCTTCTCCTCCTTCTCGCCCTCTCTGCCGCTAGTGCGGTGGGGGCGGGGATTACCCTTAAAGTCAATCAACCCGCGCGCAGCCTGCCGGCTGGGGTGAAGCTGTTTGCCGATCTTGCGACACAGCAGGGCGTTGTTGCGCGCATCACCCTCACGCAAGGCAAAGAGACCCTAACGCTGGTGCGCCAGGGCGATACTTGGGGCTTGGCTGAAAAGAGCGGCTACCCGGTAGCGCCCGAGAAAATTCGGCAAATCCTGGTCGATCTAACCGAGGCGGAAACCTTGGAAGGCAAGACCAGCACACCGGAGCTTTACGCGCGCTTAAATGTTGACGAGGGCGAAAACTCCTCGTCCCGCCGCCTCACGCTCTATGGCGACAAGGGGGCGGTTCTGGCCGATGTGATCTTGGGCAAATTGCGCGCCAGCGCGGCCAATGCCGCCGCCCTCGGCATCGACAAGCCAATGCTCTACTTACGAAAAGCGGGCGAGGCGCAAGCCTTCCTGGTTGAAAGCCGCCTGAACCCAAAGGTTGCCGCGCTGGATTGGCTGGCAAAAGACCTGTTCGATCTGCCGCAGGAGCAGGTGAGCGCCGTTACTCTCACAGGGGCTGATGGCGCAATCATCGAGATTGCCCGCGCGGCAGAGGCCACGCCGCCAGATTTCATCGTCACCAATCCGCCCCAAGGCCGCGTGTCGAAAAAAGGCTGGGATGTGAGCGGCGTCGCGGCAACCTTGGAGGCGATGACGCTTGAGGACGTGCGCGCTGCCGCGTCCTTGCCCGCAGACGCGCCGAAAGCCCAAAGCCGCTTCACTCTTACCGATGGCGCGCCGATCACGCTATCGCTGGTGAACGCCGATGGGGCCGATTGGGCGGTGTTTGAGGGCGAGAATACTGCGCTTAAAGTCACGCAAGGCTGGGCCTATAAGCTGCCTGGCTACAAGCTGGAGCGCCTGCAAAAATCCATGACGGACCTGACGGAAGAGCCGAAGAGCTAACGGGTAGCTTCTGACCGCAATACCAGCCGCCGCTTCAGCACGGCTGGGCCGATCACGCCGAAGCCCGCCACCAGCGCGCCGATACTCAACCCGTGGCTGATAAGCACGATAACGCTGGTATCGTAGCCGTGATAGAGGCTCATGGCGAAGGCTGCGAGGGCGGCAGAGGCAAGACCGGCGAGAACCGCGAGGGGGGCGCGCTCCAGCGGGGTCGCGCGGCGCAGCATCAGCAGCATTGGCAATCCTGAAACTAGCGCGGTCCAACCGATTTGCCCCAGGCAATGAGTTGAAATACCCCAGGTGAATTTATCCTGGGCCATATCGTCCAGGCAGCCTTGCCCCAGCAGAGCGAGCCACAGTAGCAAGGGTGGCACGGGGGTTAGGAACACCCAGCGCGGCGTTCCTGGAACGGCGGCTTTGAACGCAGCGAGGGCGGCGGCGATGCCCGTGAGCAGAATCGCCGCAAGTTCGGCCACGAAGCGCGTTTTCTGCATCTGGAGATCGAAGTCCGGGCGCATCCCATTCACCCAAACCACGACGGCCAGAAACACCGCAACCGTTCCCAGCCACGTCAGCGCGCGCAGGAGGGGCGGGCGTAGGCGTTTGACCGGGGCAAGCTCGGTGCTTAACAGCGTAATGAGATGGGTGCTGTCCATATTACTCGCCCCCCATAAGGGTTTTTAGGCGTTTTAAGGCCCGATGAACCGATACTTTCAACGCGCCAATGTTCGTTCCCAGTTCCACAGCCGCCTCCGCCAACGATTTATCGTGCAGCTTGAGCAGAATGATGGCCTGCCGTTGCGCTTCGGGCAGTTGCCCCAGCGCGTGCCGCAGGGCCTGCACTTCATCCACGGCCTCTTGATCGCTATTCGACACCAGCCGATTAGAAGTTACATCGAAATCATCGACCGTGGTTTCTTTGGCCGCGCGGCGCTTAATCCGGCGTAATTCATCGAGCAGCCGATGGCGCACAATCGCCGCCAGCCAGGGCTTGAAGGGCCGTGCCGGATCGTAGGTATGGCGCACCAGATGCAGGGATAGCAGCGCTTCTTGCGCGGCATCCTCATCGACCCGCCCGACTTGGCGCACGATTAACGCGCGCACGAACGGCAGAATTTCGCCCAGCAACTGCCGATAGGCCGCCGCATCCCCCACTTGGGCTGCGGCCATAAGCTTACCCCACGGATCGGGCGTGGCGGTCATCGTGCTAGCGGGCGATCAACAGGCCCAGCATCAACGCCCCCACGGCGATGCGATACCAGGCAAAGGGGGTAAAGCCGTGGCGGGCGATAAACCCGACGGCAAAGCGCACCACCAGAAGCGCAGTAATGAAGGCGGTGATGAACCCAACGCCAATAATCGCTCCGCCCTCAAAGGAAAGCTGCGAGCCGTTTTTATAAAGGTCATAGACCGTAGCTGCCGCCATTGTCGGCACAGCCAGGAAAAAGCTGAACTCGGCAGCGGTCTTGCGGTCCAGCCCCATCAACCGCGCGCCCAGAATAGTGGCCCCGGACCGCGAGACGCCGGGGATCATGGCGAGGCACTGGATAAAGCCGATAGCCAGCGCGGTTTTTGGCGGCATGTCGGCAATGTCGTGAAACCGATCTTCAGTCTTGCGGCCTTCGATCATGAGAATGACGATACCGCCGACAATCAACGCCACCGAAACCACCCAAGGGGAGAACAGCACGCTTTTAATGTACCCATGCGCCCCGGCCCCAATCACCATCGCGGGCAGGAAGGCCAGTAGGATCACCAGAATAAACCGTTGCGCCGCCTTATCCTTGGGGGCAGCCAGCAGCACGCCAAACAGCTTGCGCCAGTACAGCACGACAATGGCCAGAATCGCGCCCAACTGAATGACGATCTCGAAAATTTTGCCGGGCGGACCCTGGAAGCCGATCAAATCGCCCAAGAGAATAAGATGCCCCGTGGAGGAAACCGGGAGAAACTCGGTTAAGCCTTCCACGAGACCTAGGAAAACCGCCTGCCAAAAAAGAGCATCCACAATCCCAAACCCCTGCCGCGCGTTGGTTTCTTGGGAAGCTGTATAAGGGTTTCGCGCCCGCCTGTCGAACCTTGGGGATCGCACCCTCGAAAAACTCTCTGAGGATGATTGACGCCCGCCCCCGCTCCCCCGACACTGCGGTGCGGAAAAACGCCCCGGCTTGGGGCGCGCCGTTGCTCAAAAAGCTCCCGAACCGGGAGCATTGCGACACTTTGAACTATGTGGTCCACGGCAAAGAGCGGCGGATGACCATAGGGCAGTTTCTGGCCTGGTCTGTCGTGAAGGCACGCGATGAGGCATCCGGGCGATCGATAGCGGTATCGATCCGCTGGCAGAGAAGGCGCTCTCCACCTTACGGGATTATTATATGTCGCATCATGCAGCGGCGATTGCTTCAGAACGTGGGGTAAGCGTCGATC
Source organism: Alphaproteobacteria bacterium (assembly GCA_013298565.1). Taxonomy (GTDB): domain Bacteria; phylum Pseudomonadota; class Alphaproteobacteria; order Elsterales; family Elsteraceae; genus Elstera. The sequence continues at coordinate 21,103 of JAAFIC010000055.1, forward strand.
GGGTGATTTCGGAGTTGATGGGATGATGGCGGACGCCTTTAATATCATAACCTGTCGTGTTATGTTATGAATCATGGATGATCTTGAAGTGCTCCTGAGCCTCGACGGTTTCCCGTATGAGACGCTTGATTACATCGTCGAGTTCAAGGTAGAGCGAACGACTGTCACAGCGGATCGACCGCACGGGATTTCCTATGCGCTCGTTCTACGACCTGTTGGCGGCGGTGATCCCTGGTTACGTTTCGACAATGCCCACCGCGTCAAGCGGCAGGGTGGACGGTATGTGAAGGATCCGATTCCCTTCGATCACTGCCACCGTGACGAACGGGACAAAGGCACGCCCTATGAGTTCACGACAGCCGCTCAACTCCTTGACGATTTCTGGGCAGAAGTGAAGCGGGTTTTGACCCTGAAAGGAATATCCCATGACCTATAAGACCGGAACCATCGGTGAGTTCATGGCATGGACGAAAATGGTCGTCCATGATCCCTCCCTTGCCGATACTGCACCGAAGCGCTGGTTTGATAGCGAGGCAACGGCAGAAGTTGCATTGAAGCGTGATGCGGTTTCAGCAGAAGCGATGGTCAAGCTACTATCGCCGGAGAATCTGAGGTTGATCCGAACGATCTCGGATAAGCAACCGGAGTCGGTACATGCGCTGGCGATGATAATGGCACGTAAACAGGGCAGCGTCTCGCGGACCCTGAAGAAGCTCGTTGAGGCGGGAATTATCGAGATGGAGAAAGGATCAGATCGACGGTTGCGGCCTCGTCTGATCGCGCGTCGTGTGAATCTTGAAATCGACTTCACTGCCACGCCCGGCGAAGGCATGTTTATGACAGCGGAGAAGATCAAGGCTCTGGCATAGCCCGTGGATATTGAAACCGATGAAGCGCTTCAGCAGATGAAAGG
>JAAFIC010000056.1 GCA_013298565.1 Alphaproteobacteria bacterium
AAACCGATGCGGGCGCGCGTGGTTTTGCGGAGTGTTTCCCAGGGATCGACAGTCATATGCCATGCCCCGCCGTTAGCATCCGCGTGAGCGCGGGGGCGGTGGGGGGCGGCAGACGCCCGCGACTGTCCAGCATGTCCATCCGCTCTAACCACGCTTGAAACTCCGGCGCGGGTTGGCGGCGCAGCAGGTGCCGGAGCGAAACGATGTCGTGATAAGATAGGCTCTGATAGTTCAGCATAATGTCGTCGGCACCCGGCACGCCAATAACGAAATTTACCCCGGCTTGGCCGAGCAGCACCATCAGGCTGTCCATATCGTCTTGATCGGCATCGGCATGATTGGTATAGCAAACATCTACGCCCATCGGCAGCCCCAGCAGCTTGCCGCAGAAGTGATCCTCCAATCCGGCGCGAATGATCTGCTTGGAATCATACAGATATTCCGGCCCAATGAACCCCACGACCGTATTGACCAAGAGCGGCTTTACCGCGCGGCAAACGGCATAGGCGCGCGCTTCCAGCGTTTGCTGATCGACGCCATGATATGCCCCCGCCGACAGCGCGCTGCCCTGGCCGGTCTCGAGATACATGACGTGATCGCCGACCGTGCCGCGCTTCAGGGAGAGCGCGGCCTCCTGGGCTTCGTACAGCATGGCAAGGTTCACGCCGAAGCCCTTGTTCGCAGCTTCGGTTCCGGCGACCGACTGGAACACGAGATCGAGCGGCGCGCCTTGCTCTATGGCAGCGATACTGGTCGTCACATGCGTGAGAACGCAGGATTGCGTTGGGATGTCATAACGCTGGCGGATGGCGTCCAACATGTCCATCAGCTTCATACAGGCGGGTAGATTATCTGTGGCCGGGTTGATGCCGATAACGGCATCGCCAATACCGAACAGCAACCCATCTAAAATGGAGGCGGCAATTCCGGCAGGATCGTCGGTCGGGTGATTGGGTTGGAGGCGGCTAGACAAGCGACCTTCCAGGCCAAGAGTGCTCCGAAACGCCGTTACGACCCGGCATTTCGCCGAAACCGCCATTAAATCCTGATTCCGCATGAGCTTGGAGACGGCGGCAACCATTTCCGGCGTTAGCCCCGGTGCGACCCGCTTTAGGGTGTCCGCTTCGACGGGATACGACAGCAGCCACTCGCGAAACTCCCCAACCGTGAGGCCCGAAACCGCTGCAAACGCGCGTTTATCGTGGCTGTCGAGTATAAGGCGCGTCACCTCGTCCGCCTCATAGGGGATCAGCACATCGTCCAGGAATGCTTTCAGCGGCACGTCGGCCAGGGCGAAGCGGGCGGCCACCCGGCGCTCGTCGGAAGATGCGGCAATCCCCGCCAACTCATCGCCCGAGCGGCGGGGCGTGGCGCAGGCGAGCAGGGTTTTCAAATCATCGAAAACATGGCGCTCGCCACCCAGGATGTAACGGTAAAGCGACATCACACCCCATCGAAAAACATCAAAGAAGAAAAAAGCCTACACCCCTTTTGTGCAGAGCTATTTGACATCTCGACACAGTTTTGCCTCAATCAATACCAACCAGTCCCATCATTGCGAGTCCCCATGCCCTCCGCGTTGCCCTTTGCCCTAACCTTGGGAGACCCTGCCGGTGTCGGGCCGGAACTCATTTGCAAGCTCGCCATCGACCCCGTCCGAGCAAGGGTGCCGCTGGTGGTGATCGGCGATGTGGGAATTTTGCGCCGTGCCGCGAGCATCGTCGCACCACAGCTTGAGATTGTGGCCGTGGTTGATCCGGCTGATGCGCTGACCGCACCGACAGGGGCGCTCGCGGTGCTGCCGCTGCCCAACATCGTGCCGCCCGATCTGCCGTTCGGCATCGTAGATGCGCGCGCCGGGGCTGCCGCCTATGCCTCGCTCTGCATGGCGATTGATCTTGCGATGGCACAGCGTGTCGCCGCCATTGTTACCCCCCCCTTGCACAAGGAAGCGCTGAAGGCTGCCGGGGTAGCGTTTCCCGGCCATACGGAAATCCTGGCCGCCCGCTCCGGTACCAAGCATGTGGCGATGATGCTGGCCAACGATGATCTGCGCGTATTGCTGGTCTCCATCCATCTTAGCCTCTCGGACGCGATCAAGGCGGTAACGCTGGAAACCGAATGCCGGGCTATTCGCTTCGCCCACAACGCCTGCCGCGCCTATGGTATTGCCGCACCGCGCGTGGCCGTTGCCGGGCTGAACCCGCACGCGGGGGAGGGCGGGTTGTTCGGGCGGGAAGACCTAGACATTATCGCCCCCGCCATTGCCCAAATGCGCGCCGATGGTATCGACGCGAGCGGCCCGTGGCCGGGGGATACGGTCTTCATGCGCGCCCGCCAAGGCAACTTCGACATCGTTGTGGCGCAATATCACGATCAAGGGCTGATCCCCGTGAAATATCTCGGTATCGACCGCGGCGTGAATATCACGGTCGGCCTGCCGTTCGTTCGCACGTCGGTCGATCACGGTACCGCGTTCGACATTGCAGGCACGGGCAAGGCCGACGCCACCAGCCTGCGAACGGCCTTAGCGCAGGCGGTGGCGATGACGCGGGGAATTTAAGATGCTTCGTTTATCCGCTCACGCACGCACGGTCATAGAGGCTCGTCGTATTGAGGAGGCGTGGATCGAAGAAGCCCTTAAGTCTCCCGATTGGACCGAGTCAGACCCGAGAGACTGCGATGTAATCCGCGCCTTCAAACGCATTGAAGCGTTTGGAGGTCGGATTCTAAGGGTTGCATATATACCTATTGGGTCTGATATACTCATAGTGACCGCTTTTTTTGACCGGGGAGCTAGGCAATGAAAACTTCTTATGATCCTGCCGTTGACGCGCTCTACGTCCATTTTTCCGAGCACCCGCCCGTCGAGTCCGATGAAATCGCGCCGGGGGTTGTCTTCGATTTCGACGCTGACAATCGCCTCGTCGGCATTGAAGTTCTGAACGCCAAGGCGCGCGTGGCGACGGACACGCTGGGGGCCGCCGCCGAATAAGCGCCAGAGCCTAGTCCGCCAGCGCCTGCCGAATGTAAATCTCGCGTAGTTTTGTCGCCACCGGCCCCGGTTTGCCCGTGCCGACGGGGGTGCCGTCCAGGGTTGCTACGGGGGCTACGAACGTGGACGCGCTGGTGAAGAACGCCTCCGCTGCGGCCTGCGCTTCCGCCACGGTAAAAGCGCGCTCTTCTAGCCGCAACCCGGTTTCGGCGATGAGGGCGGTAATGGCGAGGCGGGTGATGCCCGGCAGCACGGCTCGCGTGAACGGGCGCGTTACCAGCGCGCCATCCGCCGTGACGATGAAGGCGGAGGAGGAGGCGCCTTCGGTCACGAACCCGTCTTCCACCATCCAGGCTTCCTGTGCGCCCGCGCGCGCAGCAGCTTGTTTGGCGAGGACTTGCGGGAGAAGGGCGACGGATTTAATATCGCGCCGCGCCCAACGCAGGTCCGGCACGGTAATCACTTTTGCGCCTTCGGTGGCAATCTTAGAGGCCAGCAGATTTTTGACCTGGGTGAACATCACCACGGTCGGCGCTAGTCCTTCGTCATAGCTGAACTCGCGCTCTGCTACCCCGCGCGTGACCTGGATATAAACAACCCCCTCCGTCAGCCCGTTACGCGCGATGAGGGCGTTTTGGAACGCCACCCATTCGGCGACGCTATAGGGGTTGGGAATGTCGATTTCAGTCAGCGAGCGATCTAGCCGCGCCAGATGGGCTGCGTTATCAATCGTGCGCCCGTTCAGCACAGCACTGACTTCGTAAATGCCATCGGCGAACAAAAAGCCCCGGTCCATAATCGACAGTTTGGCATCGGCGGCATCGAGAAATTCGCCGTTGAGGAGAACGATACGCGACATGAGCGGTTTCCTTATGCAGCAACGGTCCTGTCGGTGTCGGCGACAGTCCCGAGAAAATCTGAAATGGCGGTAGCAAGCTGGTCTTCGGAGTGGGCGAGCGCGCCCGCGATCCGCTCCAACTCGGCGGTGGCAACGGAGGTTTGTTCGATCAACGCGCCGATTTGGCCCATATCAGTGCGGATACCGCCCATACGGTCTTCGGCGGAGCCTGCGGCGTGGGCAATTTGGCCAGTGGCGGCATCTTGCTGGCGCACGGCATCGGCGATCTGGTGGCTGACCGCGCCAATATCGGCCAGAACGCCTTCCATCTCCCGCGCGGCCTCTACAACTTGCCGGGTGGCGGTCTGAATGCCCTGCACCTGTTCGGCGATACCGTTGGTGGCTTCGGCGGATTGGGTTGCGAGGGTTTTGACTTCGGAGGCAACCACCGCAAACCCGCGCCCAGCGTCCCCGGCGCGCGCGGCTTCGATTGTGGCGTTGAGGGCGAGCAGATTGGTCTGTTCGGCGATCTGGCGAATAAGGGTAACAGCGCTGCCGATTTGATCGGCGGCTTTCACCAGATCGGCGGTGCGGGTGCGTGACTGCTCGCCAATTTGACGGGAGCGGTTGACAACTTCGATGGAATGATCGGCGCGCGCCGCAATCGTGGCGATCATCTGCGACAGGGCGCGGGCGGACCCTGCCACGCTGGCGACATTCTCGCTAGCCTCGCTCGCGGCCCCTTCCACGCTGCGGGCTTGGGCTTGCGAATTACCGACGCTGGCCCCGAGTGAGCCGGACATATCGCGCACCTGCCGCCCGCTTTTGCGCGTTTCGGCCAAAGCGCGGTCGATCTCGGTGCGGAACCGCGCAATGGCGCTATCCATCGTTAGCCGCCGTTCGGCCTCCCGGCGTTGAATTTCCTCGGCTTCGCGCAGGCGAATACGGTCGGCCATGCCCAGGCGCAAATCTTCCAGCGCGCGGGCGAGCGCCCCCAACTCATCAATGCGGGATTGAAACCGCACGCGCGTATCAATCTCCTCCCGCGCAATAGCTTGCGTCGATTGGATCAGCAGTGGCACCGGGCGGAATTGGCGGCGAAAGCTGTAGAAACCCACGAGCACGGCTGCGGCTAGGGTTACGATAAGAATAACCAACGCATTGCGCGTTAGCGCCCATTCGGCCTGACGCAGTTGAGCTTCCCGGCCCGCGCTGATGATAACGGCCCCAATAACGCTGCCCGCTTGCGTAACGACAGGAATGGCGCTTACGAAATGCCGTTCGCCCGATAGCGTCATGAAGCCAACCGTGGCGCTGCCTTGCATCATCCTTGCAATCACTGGATCGGCGGCGGTCAGGGGAAACCCGGTGGTCGCGCGGCGGGAACTGGTCACGAGGGGCTGAAGCCCGCCATCGGCCTGTTTCCCCATCAACCAAGTTTCTCCGAAGGCCCGTTGCGCGACCGCCATTACCACATCGGCTGGGTCTAGGCCGGTCAGCAGCAAGGACGCTTCGTCGCCAATCGGTTTATCGGTTTTAATGCGCTCGGGCATACCGGTCGGCCCAGTTTCCACCGCGACATAGGTATAAACGTCGCGCAAGGCCGCAACCGCCACGCGGGAGCGGCCTTCGGCTTCGTGGATGCGCTGATCGGCCATCACCTCTGACAGCATAATCCAACCGCCAAGCGAGCCTGTGAGGCTCGCAAGTGCGGTGATCATAATCAGCGTCGTCATCGACCGCCCCAGGAGGGATCGACTGAGGAAGGAACCCGTGCGCTTCATCTTAGGGGGCGTGGTCATTACGGGATTGTCCTTCTTATCAGCAGCAGCCAAGGGTCTCCTTCCACGTTAATGTCAGTGAGATAAAATTTTCGACAAGAAAAGCTGCGCCCGTTCGCTTTTCGCCTCGGTGAAGAAAGAGGTGGTTTCGGCGTCTTCCACCACTTCACCCCGATCCATGAAGACAACCCGGTGTGCCACTTTGCGCGCGAAACCCATTTCGTGGGTCACGACCATCATGGTCATGCCTTCGCGGGCAAGCTCCACCATCACGTCGAGCACTTCATTAATCATCTCTGGATCGAGGGCCGAGGTCGGCTCGTCGAACAGCATCGCAATCGGGTCCATCGCCAGCGCACGGGCAATGGCAACGCGCTGCTGCTGCCCGCCGGAAAGCTGCCCTGGGAATTTATGGGCGTGCTGGGAGAGGCCAACCCGCTCCAGCAGCATCTCGCCCTTCGTCATGGCTTCATCCCGCGAGCGCCCCAAGACTTTTTGCTGCGCGAGACAAAGGTTCTCGGTGATTTTCAGGTGCGGGAATAGCTCGAAATGTTGGAAGACCATGCCAACGCGGGCGCGCAGCTTTGGCAGGTCCGTACCCGGCGCTTTCAGGCTAATGCCGTTCACGGTGATGTCGCCACTCTCGAACGGCTCCAGCGCGTTCACGCATTTGATAAGCGTGGATTTGCCCGAGCCAGATGGGCCGCAGACCACCACAACTTCGCCCTTGGCCACGGTCAGGCTACAGTCTTTCAGCACTTGAAAGGTGGGGCCGTAGAATTTGCTGACGTTGTTTAGCGTAATCATTGCACTCATAGGAAATCTCCTGAAGCCAAGGTCAGCGGATGATGGCAATGCGCCGCTGCAACCGCTTCACTAAGGTCGAAGCCGTGAAGGAAATAAGGAAGTACCCGGCGGCGGCGAACAGATACATCTCCACCAAGCGCCCATCGCGCTGCGCCACTTTCGAGGCGGCCCCCAGGAAATCCGGGATCGAGAGCACGTAAACCAAGGAGGTGTCTTGAAACAGCACAATGGTTTGCGTCAGCAGGACCGGGGCCATGTTGCGAAAGGCTTGCGGCAGGATGACCGACCCCATCACCTGCCGGTAGTTCAGCCCCAAAGCGTAGCCCGCCATAAGCTGCCCGCGCGAGATGGATTGAATGCCCGCCCGCATGATTTCGGAGAAATACGCAGCCTCAAACAAGGTGAACGTAATCAGGCTGGAGGCAAAGGCCCCCACAGCAATCGGCCTGTCGCTCTGCAACACCCATTGACCGATATAAGGCACGAGGAAGTAGAACCAGAAGATCACCAGCACCAGCGGCAACGAACGCATCGTGTTCACATAGCCCGCTGCGATTTGCGGCAGAAACGGCAGCGAGCTTAAGCGCATGAGCGCGAGCAAGGTGCCGAGAACGATGCCGCCGGCGGTGGCGAGCGCGGTGAGGGTAAGGGTAAAAACTAAGCCTTCTTGCAGCATGTAAGGCAAGGCACGCCAGATGACGTTGAAATCGAAATCGCTAAACATGGCGCTATTTCCCCTGTCCGTAGCCGGGGATTTTTACCCAGCGTTCAAGCCAGCGCATCGCTGCCGTTATCAGCAGGTTCAGCATCAGGTAAATCAGCGTCGCGGCGGTAAACGCCTCGAACACTTGGAAGGAGAATTCCTGAATGGCGCGGGCGCGGGCGGTAAGTTCGATCAGCCCGATCGTGAGCGCCACAGAGGTATTCTTGATTGTGTTCAGAAATTCCGACGTGAGCGGCGGCAGAATGATGCGAAACGCCATTGGCAGCAGCACATAGCGGTAGGTTTGCGCCGTGGTTAGCCCCAAGGCCAGCCCGGCCATACTCTGCCCGCGCGGCAAGGCGATAATCCCAGCGCGCACTTGTTCTGCGACACGCGCCGACATGAAAAACCCAATACCGACGACCGCCGTAAAGAAGGAGGCGTTCGGCAGTTGCTTTAGCCACAAGCCGATGGAGGCGGGAACCAGTTCCGGTAGTACGAAGTACCAGAGGAATAGTTGCACCAGCAACGGGATATTGCGGAAGAGTTCCACGTAGGCATTGCCGAAGCCAACGGTCCAGCGGTTCGGCAGCGTGCGGATCACGCCGATGAGGGAGCCGCACACCAGCGCCCAAACCCACGCGCACGCCCCGGTTGCAATCGTCCATTTCAGGCCGACGAGCAGCATATCGAAATAAGTGCCTACGCCTTCCGGCGAAGGCTCTAAAAAAATGCCCCAGTTCCAAGTGTAGTTCATGGTGGCCTATCCTATCGTCACGCGCGCAAGGGGAGGGGGAAAATCCCCCCTCCCCTCGGGCTTCAAGCATATCCCGTTAGGGGAGGGCAGGAAAATGCTTACGAGCCGTAGGCGTCGGGATCGGCGCTATCGGACGGCTTGCTAAAGGCCCCTTTTAGACCGGGGGACATCGGAACATTGAGGTTCAGGCCCTTCGGGGGGATCGGCTGCTGGAACCATTTTGCATAGGTCGCGGCCCCGGCGGCGCTCTTATAAAAATCTGCCGTGGCTTTATCGACGAGCTTTTTGAAGTCGGGATCGTCTTTCCGCAGCATGATCCCATAGGGTTCCGGCTTGGAGAAGGCTTCGGCGCTCAGTTGATAATCCGCAGGGGCTTTGGCGTTGGCGACAAGGCTGGCGAGCAGCACATCGTCCATCACAAAAGCGGCGGCGCGGTCGGTTTCAACCATCAGAAAGGCTTCGGCATGATCTTTAGCTGCGAGCACGTTAATGCCAAGGCTGCGCGCTGTATTGACATCGTTAAGCTGCTTGATATTCGTCGTGCCGGAGGTGGACACAACGGTCTTGCCCTTAAGATCGTCAATCTTCATCAGCTTGGCGGTTTTTTTCGACACAAAGGCGCTGGCGGTCAGATAGTGGGTATTGGTGAACGCCACCTGCTTTTGCCGATCGACGTTATTGGTCGTCGAGCCGCACTCCAGGTCAACCGTGCCATTGGCAATGAGCGGAATGCGCGTGGCAGAGGTAACGGGCGTGAACTTTACGTTCAGGGCAGGCAATTTCAGGTGTACCCGCACAGCTTCGACAACGGCGGTGCAAATATCCATCGCATAACCAACCGGCTTTTGCTGATCGTCGAGATAGGAGAATGGGATGGAGGAATCGCGATGAGCGATCGAAATAGCGCCGACTTCCTTGATTTTCTTCAAGGTGCCGGTCAGCTCTTGGGCTTGGGCAGTAAAGGCCAGCGCCGTGGTGGCCAGAATAGCAAGCGTGGTGCGCGTGATGATAGAACGCATAGGCTCCTCTCCTCTTCTCAGTGATGATCCCCTGTTAGGGAAGGTCTGCCGTTAGTCGGTCAGCTTGTATCCGGTTTCTTTTTGAGTATGGGCTTACGAACCGGATGAAGACTAGCAGGTTCCGCTTGTTTGAGTCCTGCCCAAAGACGTTGCAAAGCGGTTCTGCGATTGGTGCGGTCGCAGTAGGCGACAATACTAATATCCATACCCCAGCCGTCGCCGCCCACAGGCGTGAGCCTTTCGGCGCTGGCGGGCGTAATGCCGGAATCGGGCAACCATGCCACGCCATGCCCGGCCAGGGCCATTTCCCGCAGCACATCGGCCATATCGCTTTCCATGACTGGAATGCTGGCGAGCGGGGCCGGGGCTGAATCAATGATGGCATCAACGAGGCGCGCAAAATAGATGCCGCGCGAGTAACGCAGTAGCGGCACGGGGCGGCGCGGCGTGCCGGGAAACTGAAGCTGACCGCTCGTCACCAGCGTTTTCGCCGCCCACGGGCGCAAGCGATCTGTTTCAATCTGAACCTTATCGAAGCGGGCCATATCGAGAAACATTGGTTCCTGCGCGCCGTAGAAACAGATCGCGACATCGACTTCCCCCGCCACCAGGGCGGCCCCGAGATCGTGGATATTCCCCAGCATCAGGCTACACGTGAGCTTTTGGCTTTCCGTCCACTCGGTCCACCACGAGGGCAGCTTCGTGGTTGCCAGCGCGTAGGGAATGGCAATGCGGATATGGTCCGCCTTAGTGGCCCCGCCGCCAGAAATCTCGGCCCGCGCATCGGTCAGCGTGCGGGCGATTTCGGTCGCGTAAGCGCGGAATTGCTCTCCTTCAGCGGTGAGACGGGTGGGGTAGAAACTGCGATCAATCAACGGCTTGCCAACCCAGGCTTCCAGCGATTGCAGGCGGCGGCTAAAGGCGGCTTGGGAGGAATTGCGCTGTTCGGCGGCTTTGGTGAAATTGCCGGTTTCAGCCACCGCTAGAAAATCATGCAGCCAGCGCAAATCCATCGCAATCCCCTAGCCCCACAACGCCGAAGTTGCGGGGAAGATCGTGCTGCCGTTGAAGCTCAAACCGGGGTCGCGGTCTTTTGCCAGCAACAGCGGCCCGTCGAGATCGACGAAGCTGGCTTTGCCCGCCAGCAGCAACGCGGGGGCCATTGCTAAGGACGTGCCGACCATACAGCCGATCATCAGCTTCAAGCCGCGCGCTTCAGCCGCTTCTGCCATTGCTATCGCCTCGGTCAGCCCGCCGGTTTTATCGAGCTTGATGTTGATGGCTTGATAGCGCGTGGCCAGCGCATCGAGGGTCGAGCGGTCGTGAACGCTTTCATCGGCACAGAGCATAATTCCGGTATCCAGCCCGGTCAGCGCCGCATCCTTGCCTGCGGGCAGCGGTTGTTCGATCAGTGTTACCCCGGCGGCGCGACATGCGGCTAAACACGGCTCCAGCAGATCCTCGGTCCAGGCTTCATTGGCATCAACGATAAGTGTGCTGCCTGGGGCACCGGCGCGCACGGCGGCAATCCGTTCAGGATCGCCCGCGCCGCCCAGTTTTACCTTCAGCAAGGGCCGATGCGCGGCTTTGACGGCGGCATCCCGCATACTCTCCGGTGTGCCCAAGCTAAGGGTGTAGGCCGTGATGGCCTCGGCAGGGGCGGGTAGGCCCGCCAGTTCCCACACCGGGGTGTTGCTTTGCTTCGCTTCCAAATCCCACAAGGCACAATCCAAAGCATTGCGCGCCGCGCCGGGTTTGAGGCGGGTGAGCAACCCTAACCGCGCTTGCCGTGCGGACGTTTGGGAGGCCAGCCAGTCGGTCTGCGATCCGATAAGCTCGATCACGCCCTCAACGCTCTCGCCGTAGCGCGGATAGGGTACGCACTCGCCCCGGCCTGTCGCGCCGTTCAGGTGAACGGTTGCCACCACCACACGCGCTTCGGTTCGGCTACCGCGTGCGATGGTAAAGCTGCCGGCAATCGGCCAGCTTTCGGCGACAACGGTAAGGGACATTCCCATGCTCACGCTCCAACCGGCGGGTTGGCGGGGAATTCTTGCACCAGCCGATCGACCAGATTGGCCACGCCGAAGCGGATGGGGTCGGTCGCGGGCAGGCCGTGGGTGGCAGAAAGCTGGTCCAGCAGCGCGCGGGCGGCACCGTCTTCAAGCGCTTGGGTATTCACCGAAATGCCGGTGACGCGAATGTTAGGGTTGGTCAACCGCCCACAGCGGAGATTGAGATCAATCACGTCGGCGATGCTCGGCAAGAGGGTTTTCACCCCGCGCAACGTCGTGCGCGTTGGCTCATGGCAGACGATGAACGCATCCGGCTGCGCGCCGTGCAACAAGCCAAGCGATACCCCCGCAAAAGACGGATGGAAGAGCGAGCCTTGGCCTTCGATCAAATCCCAATGGTCCGGGGCCGCATCGGGTGACAGCCACTCGACCGCGCCTGAAATGAAATCAGCGACCACCGCATCAATGGCAACGCCGCGCCCAGAGATGAACACGCCCGTTTGCCCGGTGGCGCAAAAATCGGCGGCAAGGCCGCGCGCCCGCATGGCTTTTTCCAGTGCCAATACGGTGTATTTCTTGCCTACCGAACAATCGGTGCCGACGGTTAATAAGCGCATTCCTGTGCGCTTATGGCCCTTGCCCGTGGCGAAACTTTGATTGGTATGGCGCACGTCAAACAGTTTGCGGTTCGTGCGGGCGGCGGTTTCGGCAATGGCGGGTTTGGAGCCGAGTTTGGTGTGAAGCCCGCTGGCCACATCCATCCCAGCAGTCAGGGCTGCGACGATCACATCGGTCCAATGGTCCGGCAGTACGCCGCCCGCATTGGCAACGCCGACGATGAGGGTTTTGATGCCCTGGGCCGCAGCCTCGGCAATCGTGAGATCTGGCAGGCGTAAATCGGCTTTGCAACCGGGCAAGCGGATTTGCCCGAGGCACCATTCGGGCCGCCAATCGACAATGCCTTGCGCGGTTTTTGCCGCCAGTTGATCCGGCACATCGCCAAGAAACATCAGATAGGGAGGTGTAATCTGCATGGTATTTCTGCCCATTTTGCTGGTCCCCGCAAGGTGCTGAAATCACCCTGCCGCCCGCTTACAATGGGCGAAAACGCTCAGGGGGCGCGAATGCAAGTTTCGCATCGAAAACCCTTCTTTCGGTTAGCTTGGCATTGTTTGACAGCAGATGCGATGCAGTTTTTGCATCGGTGCTAAACCGTCTCTTCGCTTTGCCCACACAGTTTTGCCTGTTACGGCTAAAGCGATTGATACAGGAGACCGTGTTGATGAGCGTTTGGGCGTTGGAGGCCGAGGGGCTGTGTTATGGGTATGGCGCACGGCCCGTTATTGAGACTCTAACGCTGCGGATTGCGGCGGGGGCGCGCCATGCGCTGATTGGCCCGAACGGCGCGGGGAAAACCACGCTTCTGCACTTGCTCACGGGCTTTCAGCGGCCCCAGGCTGGGCGATTGCGGCTGTTGGGCAGCGATGTGACCGATCTTTCCCCCGAAGCGCGGGTGAAGCGCGGCCTTGTACGCAGTTTTCAGATCACTCAAATCTTCCCCAATCTCACCCCGCTGACCTCCATCCTGCTGGCGCTGGCCGAGCGGGACGGCAAATCTGGCGGCTGGTGGCATCCGCTGGCGGGAGATCCGGCGCGGGTTGCCGAGGCGAGTGCTCTGTTAACCCAAGTCGGCCTTGCCAGCGTTCGCGAGATCGAAACCCGGCGCTTGGCGTATGGGCAGCAACGCCTCCTGGAAATCGCCCTCGCGCTGGCGCTAAAGCCGCAGGTGTTGCTGCTCGACGAGCCTGCGGCGGGGGTGCCGCGTGAGGAAAGCGCGGCCCTGATCAATCATCTCTTGGCGCTACCGCCGTCGGTTACGCTGCTGCTGATTGATCACGATATGGATTTGGTATTCCGCTTCGCCGACCGAATTTCGGTCCTGGTCGCGGGCGCGATCCTTGTGGAGGGGACGCCCATCGAAATTGCCGCGAATGCCGACGTGCGCCGCGTGTATTTGGGGGATGGCCCCCTCTGAGTTTTATCCCGCCTTCGTTTTTCACACGGCTTTGCTATGATTTTTGCGGTTGATCCAGCGCCAGAGGTGCCGGCTGACGACGGCAAGGCCCAGGCGGGTGGCCGAGAGCGGATGCGTGATAAACGCGGTCATATCGCCCTGAGAGGTAATCATAGCGCGGCGGAACTCCTGGTCGGCCATTGGCCGTAAGAGCCTGTTTGAAAATGTCGGACGGGTCGATCCTACGGGTCTTTTTACGCCCTGCTGCGTCGCCAATCTTGCAGATAGTCTCGATATCTGCTGCGCTTGGCTCCTATCAGGCCCCAAAAATCCACCGCAGTCTCTCAGCCGCCGAATTTCCAAACAGCCTATAACCCCACCAAAGCCGGACTAACCGCAAACCCGAGATAAGAGGGACTTTACATTGTCTTTCCTTTACCGCAAATCCCCAGCAGGTAAAATCTGCGGCTAGCCTTTGCTGAACACAACACGCTAGGCAAGACCAATTTTCTTCAGCGTTACGGTTATCCGGTCGGTTTCTTTTTTAATCAGCGTCTCGAACGCATCACCCGACAGGAAAACATCGAGCCAGTCGCGCTTCTTCAACTCGTCCTGCCAGCCTTGAGATTTGGCCATGGCAGTGACGAGATCGGTCATCTCTTTCTTCTGCTGCGCGCTAACGCCCGGCGGAGCAAACACGCCGCGCCAGTTGAAGAATTCTACATCAATGCCTTGTTCCTTGAACGTGGAAATATCCACGCCGGGAATGCGTTTATCTGACGAAATTCCAATTGCGCGCAGATTACCCGCTTTGATTTGCTCGATGAACTCGCCCAGGCCCGAAATACCGCATGTTACCTGATTGCCAAGCAGGGCCGCTTGAGCGGGGCTGCCCCCAGCGTAGGCAACGTAAGAGATATTGGTTGGGTCAGCTCCAACCGCTTGGGCCACCAGCGCTGCCGTAATATGATCGACGCCGCCTGCCGAACCACCGGCCCAGGTGACTTTTGCCACATTGGCTTTTAGGGCGGCAGCCAGGTCTTTCATTGATTTTAGGGGTGATTCTTTCGGCACCACAATCACTTCAGCTTCAGCCGTCAGGCGCGCGATGGGCGTAACATTGCTGAGGTTGAAGGGCGTCTTATTGGCGATGATCGCGCCGATCATAACCAAGCCGGAAATCATCAAGCCATCGCCCTGGCCTTTCCACTGATTGATGAACTGCGGCAGGCCAACCGTACCGCCCGCACCACCGACGTTGGTAACTTGCGTACTGCCGACCAAATTGGCCCCGCGCAGCACTTGTTCCATCGTGCGGGCGGTTTGATCCCAACCACCGCCGGCGGCAGCGGGCACGAAAAAGCGCAGTTGCTTCATCTGTTGCGCGAAGGCGGAGCTTCCGAGCAACGGCAGCACAGCGGTCGCCCCGGTCATCATCAGCATGTGCCGTCGTGTGAACATGGTTTCCTCCGATTATTGTTATGGGTTAGTTTATGGCGCTTTTCCCGCAACACCAGTATTTTTATTCCGTTAGGGAATGCGAATTTACCTTATCGCTCCGGCTTTATGCGTTGGGTAGCATCCCTGCCCGTCAAACAATGAAGCGCCCCTCTTCCAGCTTAAGAATCCGACTTGCAAGGCGTTCGATTTCGGCTTGGGCGTGGCTGACGTAGAGAATGGGCACCTGGGCCGTATCGCGGATTTTTTCGAGATAGGGCAAAATATCGGCCTTACGCGCCGCATCGAGCGCGGCCAGCGGCTCGTCCATCAGCAGCAGGCGCGGTTTGGCAAGCAAGGCCCGCCCGAGGGCGACCCGCTGTGCCTCCCCGCCTGAAAGGTTGGCCGGGCGGCGGTTTAAGAGCGCATCGAGGCCCAGCAACTCTACGATTCCCGCCAAATCGGCCCCCGCCAAATCGGCCTGACCGCCCCGCACGCGCCGAAACCACGCGCCGTAGAGCAGATTTTGGCGGACGGTGAGATGCGGGAACAGCCTAGCTTCTTGAAACACCATACCGCAGCGGCGCTGGTGCGGCGGCAGCCACAGCCCTTGCGTGGAATCGACGAAAACCGTCTCGGCGTAGCGGACCTGCCCCGCCTGCGGGCGAATCAACCCCGCGACGATCTTTAGAATCGTGGTTTTACCCGAACCGGACGGGCCGCTGAGGGCCGTAAGGCCAGGGCCGATCCTGGCCGCCACCGCCAGCGTAAAATCGCCCTGGCGGTGGCGAATGTCGAAAGACAACATCAGCTTTGCCGCCTTCTGGCGCGCTGACTAAGGAGTTCCGACGCCAGCAGCGCCCCCATGGACAGAATCACCGACAGCACCACCAAGCGCACCGCAGGCCCATCGCCGCCCGGCACTTGCAAAAAGCCGTAAATGGCCGAGGCGAGGGTTTGCGTCTCCCCTGGAATGTTCGACACAAACGTAATCGTTGCGCCGAATTCCCCCATCGCTTTGGCAAAAGACAGCACCATGCCCGCAAGGAAACCGGGCAAACAGAGCGGCAGGGTAACGGTGAAAAATACCCACACTGGCCCTGCGCCCAATGTGGCGGCAGCATCTTCCAAGCGCCGATCGACGGCCTCAATCGACAAGCGCATGGACCGCACCATCAGCGGAAACCCCATCACGGCGCAGGCCAGCGCCGCCCCGGTCCAGCGGAACGCGAGTGTAACGCCGAAGATTTGATCCAACGGCTCCCCCAAAACCCCGCGCCGCCCGAACAGAATCAGCAGCAGATAGCCCGTTACCACCGGCGGTAGGATCAACGGCAGATGCACCAGACCATCCAGCAACCCCCGTCCCCAAAACCGCCCCCGCGCGAGCGCGAGCGCGACGATGACGCCGAGAGGCAGGCTACACAGCGTTGCCACGGCGGCAATCCGCAGGCTAAGGCCAACGGCAACCCATTCGGCCTCGGACAAATCAAAGAAAGCGACAAGCTGATCCATCACCGAAAGTTACGATCTTTCGCCGGGTGTCAGAACCGAAAAGCCTTGCCGCGTAAAGAAAACTGTTGCCTCCGGCGAGGTGAGGAACGCGAGCAAACCCGCCGCCCGCGCGTGCGCTGTCGCGGTTAAGGCCAACGGGTAGAGAATGCGCGGGTGGCTGGTTTCGGGGAAAATGCCGATGATTGCTACCTTCGGCTCGGCACTTGCATCGGTTTGGTAGACGATTCCCAGCGGGGTTTCGCCGCGTGCCACCAGCGTAAGCGCCGCGCGTACGTTCTCCACCCCAGCGATGCTACCCGCCACGCTCGCCCACAGACCGAGATGGATCAGCGCGGCCTTGCCGTATTTTCCGGCAGGAACGCTGGTAACTTCGCCCATCGCTAAACGATTGCCCTTCAAGAGGCTTTTCAGGTCGAGGCTCGCATTGATTGCCACCGGCCCTTGCCGACCTTTTTCCGCGATGAGCACGAGCCGATTACTCAGTAGCGTCACGCGGCTGTCCGAGCGGATCAAGCTGCGTTGCTGAAGATAATCCATCCACTCTAAATCAGCCGAGAAGAACAGATCGGCGGGCGCACCGTTCTCAATCTGTCGGGCAAGGGCGGAACTGGCGGCGTAGGCTGCCACCGCCTTCGCGCCGCCTTGTTGCTGCCAGCGCGCCAAACTATCATCAAGAGCGGTCTTCAGGCTCGCGGCGGCAAACACCGTAAGCGGGCGCGCGTCTTGGGCGACCAGCGGGGTCGAGACCAGCAGCGCTAGTGCCAGTAGGCCGCGTTTCAGCATCATCGGTTCGGCCTCCGCGCATAAATCCGGTGCGTACCAAAGGCTACACCTGTCTTTGTCGCAATCAAAGGGCTTGAGCATTTTTGAAAACGCGCGCCAGTATTTATAGCCAAGATGTGGAAACACTTAGCACGATTTAGACCGTATTTTAGAGAAAGAGCCGCGCCATGCCCATCGCCGCCGAGTCCCACGGTCTCTGGGGCCAATCCGCTCCGTCCGCTCCGACAACGGCAGCGCTGGCGACCAATCTGCGCGTCGATGTTGCCGTAATCGGCGCGGGGTTCACGGGCCTGTCGGCGGCCCTGCATCTGGCCGAAGCGGGCAGCCGCGTCGTGGTTCTGGATGCTGAGGATATCGGCTTCGGCGGCTCCGGGCGCAATGTGGGGCTGGTGAACGCCGGGCTATGGGTGATGCCGAGCGCGATTTCCAAAACCCTGGGGCCAGAGTATGGCGAGCGACTGCTGTCGATATTGGGGGATGCGCCGCAAGAAGTGTATGGTCTCGTCTCCAAACACGGGATGGATTGCGAGGCAATGCACGTCGGAACCCTCCATTGTGCTGTGGGGGACAAGGGTTTGCGCGATATTGAGGCGCGTTATAGCGAGTGGACGGCGCGCGGTGCGCCAGTGGAGTTGCTCGATCAGACAGCGGCAGCGCGGGCGCTGGGGACCAACGCCTATCGGGGTGCTTTGCTCGATAAACGAGCAGGGACCATTCAACCGCTTGCCTATGCGCGCGGCCTTGGGCAGGCGGCAATTGCGGCGGGCGCAACCGTCTATTCCAATTCTCCCGTGCAGGGCTGCGAGCGCGATGGATCGGTTTGGCGGCTGCTAACGCCGGGCGGCAGCGTTACCGCCGACTGGGTGATCGTCGCCACCAACGCCTTTTCCTCCGGGCCGTTCCAGATGATCCGGCAGGCCCTGGTAAGGCTGCCCTATTTTCAGTGCGCGACCGAGCCTTTACCGGAGCACCTTCTGAAGACCATTATCCCCGGTCGCCAAGGCGCGTGGGATACCAAAGATGTGCTGAGTTCCTTCCGGCTCGATGCCGCAGGGCGGTTCATCTTCGGCAGCGTCGGCGCGTTGCGCGCGGGCGGCCAACAGGTTCACCCGGATTGGGCGCGGCGGGCGATGGCGAAACTGTTTCCGGCGCTGGCGGGCATCCCCTTTTCCCACGAATGGTACGGCTGGATCGGCATGACCGACGACGCCCTGCCGCGCTTCTTCGAGCTTGGCCCGCAGATGGTGACGTTCAGCGGTTACAACGGGCGCGGCATCGGCCCCGGCACCGTCTTTGGGCGCGTGCTGGCCCAACACGTCAGCCGCCGCAGCAACGATCTGCTCCCGCTTCCCGTAACGCACCTGAGCGGGGTTGATTGGCGGCAGTTGAAAGAGTTTGGATATGAGGCCGGGGCGGCGGCGGTGCATTTGGTGGAGGCGCGAGTTTAGCATCGGATGTGACCAAACAAAAAAAGGCCGCCGAACACAGGTTCGACGGCCTTTTTTACGTTGATGGAGGGTAAAGGCCGTTAAGCCGCCCGTGCCGCCACCAGGCTTTTCGCCACCGCCGCCACATTCGCGTCGGTCAACCCAGCCACGCACATGCGGCCGGACTCGACCAAGTAAACGCCGTCCTTATCCCGCATCTGCACCACTTGCGGCTTGGTGAGGCCGGTGTAGCTGAACATGCCGCGTTGTTGCGTGATAAAACCCACGTCGATTTCATTCGAGAGGGTTTTGACCTCGGCGGCGAGTTTCTCGCGCATGTCTTTCATCCGCACGCGCATATCGGCCACTTCGGCTTCCCACTGAGCGCGTAAGGTTGCATCGCCAAGAACGGTGGCGATGAGCAAGGCCCCCGTGGTTGGCGGGTTGGAATAGGCGCGACGCACCGCGAGCTTCAACTGCCCCAAGACCCGGTCTGCCTCGTCGCTGGCAGCACAGACGACCGACAGGCCGCCGCAGCGTTCGCCATACAGCGAGAAATTCTTCGAGAAGCTGTTGGCAACGAGGAAGGACGACGTGCGGTCGGCATAGCGGCGCACGAAGCCTGCATCTTCCTCCAACCCCTCAGCGAAGCCCTGATAGGCCATATCGAAAATAGCGATATGCTTCTTGGCGATCAACAGATCGGTCAGCGCATCCTGCTGGGCGCGGCTGAGATCCACGCCCGTGGGGTTATGGCAGACCGGCTGGAGGATAACGATACTGCCGTTTGCGGCGGCTTCGAGCGTCGCCAGCATCTTATCGAACGACAGAGTGCGCGTTGCCGCATCCCAATAGGGATAGGTTTTGGTCTCGAACCCGGCGCGCTGGAACAGGCCGTGGTGATTGTCCCACGTTGGGTCGCTGACATACACCGTGCGGCCCGGCGTGTGTTTGGCCAGGAAGTCGGCGGCAACACTCAACGCCCCGGTTCCGCCAACCGATTGCAGCGTGGCCACCCGCTTTTCGGCGAGCACCTGATGGTCTTTGCCGAATACCAGTTCTTGCACGAGGCGGCGGTATTCCGGCAGCCCTTCCATCGGAATATAAGACCGCACACCGAAACCGAGCTTATCGGCAGCAGCTTTTACCGACGGCAGAACGGGGACTTTGCCCGCACCGTCCATATAAATGCCGATGGTGAGGTTCACCTTTTCGGTACGCGGATCGCCGTGGAAGGCGATGTTCAGCGACAGAATAGGATCACCCGCAAACGGGTCAACGGTTCCGAAAAGAGAGGGGGCAGCCTCGGTCATGGTTGGAAATCCACCGATAAAAGTTTGGGCGGGCGGACGATACTCAGGCCACGCGCGCGGGGCAAGGCTTTCACCGAAAACGAACACCGGGTATCGTGCCAGTGCAGGGCAGCCTATGGCGGTGCGTGAAACTGTTTCCCCTGCGCCAATTGGGGGCTTGAGCTTCCGGCACGCTTCTGTACCTTTACTACAAAATTAGAGGGGATGAGAGATGTCGGCTTCCTGGGCGGCGTTACGGGCGCTGAAAACAGACCTATCGTTACGGGCGCTCTTCGCAGCGGACTCGCAGCGGTTCCGGCGGTTTTCGGCCAAGCAGGAGGATCTGTTGCTGGATTACTCCAAAACCGCCCTAACCGACGCGGCGCTGACCGCGTTGCTGGCCTTTGCCGAGGCGCGCGGGGTTCCAGGGCAGCGCGATGCCATGTTCGCGGGCGCGCCGATCAATCAAAGCGAGGGCCGCGCGGTGCTCCACACCGCATTGCGCGCCGGGCCGAGCGCGGAGGTGCGGGTGAAGGGCCTGGACGTGATGCCGATGGTGCGTGCCTCCCTCGCGCGGCTGGAAAGCTTTGCCGAAGGGGTGCGGAGCGGGACGATTGCCGCGACCGACGGCGGGCGCTTCACCGATGTGGTGAACATTGGTATCGGCGGGTCCGATTTGGGGCCGGTGATGGTGACGCTGGCGCTGGAGCCGTACCACGATGGGCCGCGCGTGCATTTCGTCTCCAACGTCGATGGCGCGCATCTGCACGATGTACTGAAGCGGCTTGATCCCGCGCGCACGCTGTTCATCATCGCCTCGAAAACCTTCACGACGATTGAAACGATGACCAACGCGCAATCGGCCCGGCGCTGGCTGGTGGCGGCTTTGGGCGAGCGGGCGGTAGAGGATCATTTCGCGGCGGTCTCGACAGCGCTGGATAAGGCTGCCGCCTTCGGGATTGATGCCGAGCGAGTGTTCGGCTTCTGGGATTGGGTTGGCGGGCGCTACTCGGTGTGGTCGGCCGTGGGGCTGCCCGTGATGATCGCGATTGGCGCGCAAGGCTTCGCCGCGTTTCTAGCGGGCGCGCGGGCAATGGATGAGCATTTCCGCACAGCACCGCTTGCCGAGAATCTGCCGGTTTTGTTCGGGCTGATTGGGATTTGGCACCGCACTCTCTGCGGCTATGGCGCGCGGGCGCTGCTGCCCTACGATCAACGCCTCGCCCGGCTGCCCGCGTATGTGCAGCAACTCGATATGGAATCGAACGGCAAGCGGGTCGCACGCGACGGCACCCCGCTGCCGGAGGGGCTTTCGACCGGCCCCCTGGTGTGGGGCGAACCCGGCACGAACGGCCAGCACGCTTTCTATCAACTGCTGCACCAGGGCACGGATATTATCCCGTGCGAGTTTCTGATTGCCGCCGAAAGCCACGAGCCAGAGTTGGCGGAGCATCACACGCTGCTGCTCGCCAACTGCCTCGCCCAAAGTGAAGCCCTTGCGCGCGGCAAAACGCTGGAAGAAGCGCGGGCGCAACTCCTTGCCGCAGGGTTGCCTGCGGTGGAAGTGGATCGCCTCGCGCCCTACAAGGTCTTCCCCGGCAACCGCCCCTCAATCACGCTGGCTTACCGTAAGCTCGACCCCTACACCCTCGGGCGGCTGATTGCGCTCTACGAGCATCGGGTGTTCGTTGAAGCGGCGATCTGGGGGATCAATGCCTTCGATCAATGGGGGGTGGAACTAGGCAAAGAATTGGCAACCGCGCTGCTCCCCGCTGTAAAAGCCGCGCCGGGGGCCGTGGCCGATGCGATGACAGAAGGGTTGCTCGGGCATTTGCGGGGTTTATGATTAGGGACGCCGCGCCCGCCAACCCGCCGCGTTATCAGTATGAGGTACGCCCATGACGATGATAAAGCCTTCGGGGGTTCTCCCGCCAAAAGCGAGTGATTGGGTTGATCCCGATGATGCCCCACCCCTGACCGAAGCCTTTTTCGGTCATGCCGATACCTATATCGGCGACAGGCTCGTCAAACGCGGTCGCCCAAAGAAAGCCGATCCGAAGCAGCGCGTGA
>JAAFIC010000057.1 GCA_013298565.1 Alphaproteobacteria bacterium
CTGAGGGCGCCGGCAATCGCGCCTGCCGCCGTATCGGCATTGATGTTGAAGGTCTCGCCCTTAGTGCCAATTGCCGTCGGCGCGATCACCGGAATGATGTTGGAGGCGGCAAAGACGTTGAGAACCTCGATATTCACCTCTTCCGGCTCGCCCACGAAGCCAAGATCGAGAACTTTTTCGATATGGCTATCGGGATCGACCTTGGTGCGCGTTAGGCGGCGCGCGGTAATCAGGTTGGCGTCTTTCCCTGACAGGCCCACGGCCAGCCCGCCCGCCCGGTTGATCGCGCCAACGAGCTGCTTATTGATCGAGCCTGCCAGCACCATTTCAACGATTTCAACCGTCGCTTCATCGGTAATCCGCAGGCCATCAATGAACTGCGACTGGATTTTTAGCCGATCCAGCATTTTGCCAATCTGCGGCCCGCCGCCGTGAACGATGACGGGGTTGATGCCCACCTGCTTCAGCAACACGACATCGCGCGCAAAAATATCGGCCAGGGCCTCGTTGCCCATCGCGTGACCGCCGTACTTAATCACGAAGGTTTTACCGGCGAAGCGCCGCATGAACGGCAGCGCTTCGGAGAGAATATTGGCCTTCGTCGGCCAATCGAGCGCAGCAATATCGACGGTCTGGGGGTCGGTCATCGCGGGAAATCTCCGAAGCGGCACACACTAGCCCTCACCGACTGGGTAGGGGCGGCGGGATCATGCTCAAAACGAGGGCGGAGGAGAAGGGGAAAGTGGGGCAGGCGCACGCAATTCAGCCCCCTGCCCAAACGGCTTAATCTGGGGGCTTAGTCTTTTGTTCTTGCCGGGGGAGTGCCGTCAGGAAACGCCGCGCGCCGTATGAGCGTTTCGCCATGGTAAAGATCATCCTCAGCAATCCACCTTGCCGTAATCGGCGGAGCATCGTCCGGGTCAATCCAGAGGGTTTGGGGCGGTAAAATGGGTGCCGTCATTATGGCCGAGCCTCATGCGATGCAGCGCTTGATCGGACAATAATCAATCTTCATGAAGGCCTATTTTAGGGCCAAAAAAATCTGTCTGTCGAGAGGAACTACCCCCCCGCAAACTGCCCCAGCACGGCCCGCAGCGTCGGAATACCCTCGCCCGTCTCGGCGCTGGTTACGATGATGTCCGGGTGGGCGGCGGGGCGGCGGCGGGTTACGTCGGATGTCGCTTTCAGCAGATCGTCGCGGTCTTTTTGCTTCAGCTTGTCGGATTTGGTCAGGATGATTTGATACGGCACGGCGCGCTGGTCGAGCCAGTCCATGCTTTCAAGATCGTTCTTCTTCACCCCGTGGCGCGCATCAATCAGCAGGCAGACGCGGCGCAGGGTAGATCTACCCCGCAGGTAAAGGTCGATCACATTGGCCCAGCGTGCGGCTTCAGTTTTCGGCACTTCGGCGTAGCCGTAGCCGGGCATATCGACCAGCAGCAGCTTTTCCGACAGCAGGAAGAAGTTTAGCTGCTGCGTGCGCCCTGGGGTGTTGGACGTGCGCGCCAGGGTGTTGCGCCCGGTCAGCGCGTTCACAAGGCTGGATTTACCGACATTGGAGCGCCCGGCGAAGGCAACTTCCGGGAGGGTGATTGGCGGCAAGCGGTCAATCGTCGGCACTGCTGCTACAAAGTCGCACGGCCCCGCGAAGAGCTTGCGGCCTATCTCCAGCGCCCGTGCCCAATCGTCCGGCCCCATGCCCTCCAGCGGGCCTTGAACGGGCAACACGCTCATACCGCGCCCATCCGGCGCATGATGATCCACTGCTGGGCAATCGACAGCGTATTGTTCCAGGCCCAATAGATCACCAAACCAGCGGGGAAGCTGCCGAGCATGAAGGTGAACACGATTGGCATAATCATGAACATCTTCGCTTGGATCGGGTCGGCGGGGGTTGGGTTCAGCTTCATTTGCAGCCACATGGTAATGCCCATAATCAGCGGCCACGCGCCAATCATTAGGAACTGCGGCGGTGCCCAAGGAATAAGACCGAAGAGGTTGAACACCGTCGTCGGGTCTGCTGCCGATAAATCTTGAATCCAGCCAAAAAACGGCGCGTGGCGCATTTCGATGGTTACAAACAAGACCTTGTAGAGCGCAAAGAATACAGGAATTTGCGCCACAATTGGCAAGCAACCGGAGAGCGGATTAATTTTTTCCCGCTTATACAGGCCCATCAACTCCTGCTGCATCCGGGCGTTGTCGCCCTTATACTTTTCGCGCAGCTCCTGCATCACGGGCGTTAGTTTTTTCATCTTGCTCATGGTCACATAGGACCGATTGGCGAGCGGGTAGAAGACCGCCTTAATCAGAACCGTCAGCACCAGAATGCAAATGCCGAAGTTGCCAACCTGATGATAGATGATTTCCATGAGCTGAAAGATTGGCTTCGTGAAGAAGAAGAACCAACCCCAATCGACAGCATAATCAAAACGATTGATCTTGAGGTCGGTTTCATAGCGTTGTAGCAGCGAGACTTCTTTAGCCCCGGCGAAAACCCGGTGGTTAGCTTCCACGGCCCCGCCCGGCGCGAGGGTTGCGGCCTCGCCTAAGTAATCGACCTGGAATTTTTCGATACCACCACTACGGTTATAGCGAAACGAGGTTTTCACCGTGTCGGCTTGGTCCGGCACCAGGGCCACCAGCCAATATTTATCGGTAAACCCAAGCCAGCCGCCTTTAGTGGTACCAGTGATTTCGGGCTTTTCGCGCATGGCCGAATATTTATGCTCTTGCAGCACATCACTCAACACGCCCACCGCCCCCTCGTGCAGAATAAAGAAATCCTGCGTGATCGGCGTGCCCGAGCGCGAGGCCAGCGCGTAAGGATAGAGCGTTACCGGCGCATCGGCCTTGCTTTCCACCCGCTGCGTGACCGTAATCATGTAATCCTTATCCACCGCATATTGGCGGATGAAGGTCAGGCCCTTGCCATTTTCCCACGTCAAGGTGAGCGGCTGGGTGGGGGTTAGCGTGTCGCCATTGGCCGTCCAGCGCGTTTCCTGGCCTGGCACCGGCTGGCTTTGGTCGGTCGTGGACCAACCGAACTCGGCGTAATAGGCATCGGCGGCCCCCAAGGGGTGCAGCAGCGTGACCAGACGGCTGTTGGGATCGACCGTTTCGCGGTAGCCCGTCAGCGTAATATCGTCAATCCGGCCCCCCACCAGGGCAATCGACCCCTTCGTGCGGGGGGTTTCGATGGCAACGCGCGGGTTTTCGGTCAAGATCGTCGCGCGGTCCCGCACAACAAGCGCGGCGGCACTGCCTGGCAGGGCAGGGAGGATTGCGCCGGACGGAGCCGTCTGGCCGCTGGTTTGGGCCGTGCTTTTGGCCACCGGTGCGGGCGGCTTGGGCTGCTCGACGAAGACTTGAAAGCCGACCAGAATGGCGATGGAAATCACGATCGCGAGGATCAGGTTCCGTTGTTCCATGATGTAAAGGCAGCCTTACGGATCGCGGGAGGGCGGAGAAGAGGCGACTTGTGTCGCTGAAAAACGGCCGGGCGGCAAGCCCGAAGACGTATGAGGAGCGGTAAAGCCCGAAACCGGCGGAACGGGATCATACCCGCACCCTCCCCAGGGATGGCAGCGGCACAAACGCTTGAGGGTGAGCCAAGAACCCCGGCCTGCGCCGTGAGTGCCAAGCGCTTCCAGACCATAGGCCGAACAGCTTGGCTCGAACCGGCAGGCGCGCGGCAGCAGCGGCGACAAGGTGCCGCGATAGAGATGGATCACCCCGCGCAGCAGACGCGCCGTAACGCCCGGCGTGCTCATGTGGCATCCTGCCAGGATTTGAGGCGGCGCATCGCCACTTCCATATCGACCAGCAACTCTGGCCAGGGGCGCGTTACGGTCTGCTCGCGGGCGATGACCACGTAATCAAGCCCCTGCTTGGCGTGGACAGCCAGAACCGCGCGCACAGCTTCGCGCAAACGGCGGCGGGCACGGTTACGCTGCACGGCCCCCCCAACCTTGCGGCTGGCGGTAAAACCGATTCTTGGGCGCGCGTCGGCCTCTGTTGGGTTCGGGGCGACTTGCAACACCAGACCGGGCATAGCCCATTTCCGGCGCAAAGCCGCAACCCGCAGAAAATCCGCACGGCGCTTGAGGGGATAAAGCGGCGTCCGCATGGCAGGCGAGCCATAGACCCCAAAAACAGAAAAGCGGCAGCTTACCGCGCTGCCGCCTTCATCCACAGGGTCAGAGCTTAGGCCGAAAGGCGCTTACGGCCCTGGCCGCGACGGCTTGCCAGAACATTCCGGCCCCCGACGGTCGCCATACGAGCACGAAAACCATGCCGACGCTTGCGGACGATCTTGGACGGTTGAAAAGTGCGCTTCACGATTGGAACTCCCTAGAAAAATGGCTTGTTCGTATAAGGGCAGTCGGGGCGGGAGTCAACGCTTGATCGAAGAAGGTTCTTCGGAAGTGGCGGTGATGTGTCTTGAATAAATTACCTTTTGTGGTAAATTGAGATTGCAGGTGATGGAGGCGTGGATGACGGTTGGCGAAGCGCTTCGATATTTACGATCCCAGGGGATCATTCTAAGTCCGGCTAAAGGCAGCCACCATTGGGCGAAAAACCCCGCCAACGGTCGGAAATCAATCTTTCCGGTTCATTCGCAGAAAAAGGAAATTCCGCCCGGAACGTGGAACAAAATTCTGAAAGATTTGGGCCTGAAATAAGCTCTC
The DNA here is from genome assembly GCA_013298565.1 of Alphaproteobacteria bacterium. Lineage (GTDB taxonomy): Bacteria > Pseudomonadota > Alphaproteobacteria > Elsterales > Elsteraceae > Elstera. The sequence continues at coordinate 4,692 of JAAFIC010000057.1, forward strand.
TGCACCTTCGGCTTCCTTCCTCGATAGGAGAACCCCATGCACGCTCGTTATACGGTCCAAATTAACCCACAACCTGATAATTACCCCGGCTATCTTATCACGAGCCAAGATTTTCCGGTGCTGACGAGTGATGGCGAAACCTGGGAAGAGGCGCTCCAGATGGCCCGTCATGGCGTGCTCGCGACGATTGAGTGGATGATTGAGGACGATGAGATTGTGCCCACGCCGGGTAACGCCCCCGGCGTTGAGATTGACCTCGGTAGCTTGGTGGCGGTGAAAATCGCGCTTAATAATCTGCGAGTCGCACAGGGGATCAGTCGGGGAAAACTCAGTGAAAGGCTCGGTGGTTCGGCAACCCAGGGCTACCGAACCCTCTCAGTGCTCCACCACAGCCGAATGGATATGATGGACCGGGCCTTCGCGCTATTGGGGCACAGACTGGACCTTTTTGTTGAGCCTATGCCCCAGAGTACGCGGGTTGCCGCAGAATAGAGGGGGGTATCCCCCCTACAAGATAAACTTCGACAAATCCGTCTTTTTCGCCAGCGTGCCCACCTTCTCCTCAACGTAAGCCGCTGAAATCATGATCTCCGTTCCCGGTGAATCAGGGGCCGAGAAGCTGATTTCTTCCAGCAGCCGTTCCAGCACCGTATGCAGTCGCCGCGCGCCGATGTTTTCGACCGAGCGGTTGACCTCGGCGGCGAGTTCGGCGAGCGCGTCGATAGCCTCCTCAGCGAAGGTGAGCGTGACCTGTTCGGTGGCCATCAGCGCTTCGTACTGGCGGATTAGGCTGGCTTCCGGCTCGGTCAGAATCCGGCGCAAATCTTCCACCGACAGCGGCTGAAGCTCCACCCGGATTGGCAGACGCCCCTGCAACTCCGGCAACAGGTCCGAAGGTTTGGCGACGTGGAAGGCCCCGGAGGCGATGAACAGGATGTGATCGGTCTTCACTGGCCCGTGTTTGGTCGAGACGGTTGTGCCTTCAATCAGCGGCAACAGGTCGCGCTGTACGCCTTCCCGGCTCACGTCGCCGCCAACCCGCTCCGACCGCGCGCAGATTTTATCAATCTCATCTAAGAAGACGATACCGTTCTCCTCCACGGCGGTAATGGCGGCGCGCACCACGTGTTCGTCGTCCAGCAGCTTATCGCCCTCTTCGGCGAGGAGAAGGGTGTGGCTCTCGCCGACGGTCAGCCGCCGGGTTTTGGTGCGCGCGCCACCGAAGGCTTTGCCTAACATGTCCTGAAGGTTCATCACCCCCACATGCCCGCCGGGCATTCCGGGAATATCGAAGCCGGGCATTTGGAACGGGGCGGTATCTTGCAACTCTAGCTCGATTTCCCGGTCGTCCAACTGGCCGTCGCGCAGCATTTTGCGGAATTTTTGGCGGGTTTCCGGGCTGGCGGTCTGGCCAACGAGGGCATCCAGAACCCGTTCTTCCGCCCGCGCTTCGGCCTTTGCCTGCACGTCCTTCCGCATGGTTTCCCGCGCAAGGCCGATAGCGATATCGACGAGATCGCGGATGATTTGATCCACGTCGCGCCCGACATAGCCGACTTCGGTGAACTTGGTCGCCTCCACTTTCAAGAACGGCGCATTGGCGAGGCGGGCGAGGCGGCGGGCGATTTCGGTTTTACCCACCCCTGTCGGCCCGATCATCAGAATATTCTTCGGCATCACCTCGCTACGGAGGGCTTCGGGCAGATGTTGCCGCCGCCAGCGGTTTCGCAGGGCGATGGCAACGGCGCGTTTAGCGTCCCCTTGGCCAACGATGAAGCGATCGAGTTCTGAGACGATTTCGCGCGGGCTGAAGTTGGTCATAGCCGCTCCAAGGTAACAGTGTGATTGGTGTAGATGCAGACATCGCCCGCGATTTTCATCGCTTTGCGGGCAATCGCTTCGGCGTCTAGTCCGTCAATATCAATTAAGGCCCGCGCTGCCGAAAGGGCGAACGGCCCGCCGGAGCCAATGCCGATAACCCCGTCTTCCGGCTCCAGCACGTCGCCATTGCCGGTGAGGATTAACGATACGTCCTTATCGGCCACGGCCATCATGGCTTCGAGGCGGCGCAGATAACGATCCGTTCGCCAGTCCTTCGCGAGTTCCACGCAGGCGCGGGTCAGTTGTTTTGGGTGTTTTTCCAGCTTGGCTTCCAGCCGCTCAAACAGCGTGAAAGCATCTGCCGTAGCCCCGGCAAAACCCGCGATCACCGAGCCTTCGGCAAGGCGACGCACTTTGCGCGCATTATGCTTCAGAACGCTATTACCGAAGGTCACTTGACCGTCACCAGCGATAACCACCTCGTTGTTCTTGCGGACGCATAGAACCGTCGTGCCGTACCATTTATCGGGAGCGTGATCCACGTCAGCCTCATCTCTGCAAGACGGCCCAAGATCGGCACCGCTTTCGTAAGCAGATAGATGGGGCCGAGCGGGCAAGCCAATCAAGAGTTACATGGCGGTCCTGCACGAAACGCGCATCGAAAAAAGCATAGTTTGGGGATGAACCGCTGAAAACACCCCTATCCCATAACGAGGCCTCCCACCACTCCCCCCAAACGACAAAGAGACCTAAGACGATGAACCGTTTTCTGATGATTCTTGCCACCAGCGCGCTTCTGGCCAGCACGGCTTTTGCCGCAGGCCCCCGCCCAGAGGGTGCTTCCGATAAGGCGATGCTGGAGATTCTAACCCCGGAGCAAAAGGCCAAGCTCGATACGGCCCGCGATTCTTATCAAAAAGCCCGCCAGGACGTGATGGACAGCCTTACGCCGGTGCAAAAAGCCAAACTCGACGCGGCCCACAAACCAATGCGCGAGCGGATGGAAAAACGCCGCGCGGCGATGGATAGCATCCTAACCCCGGATCAAAAGGCCGAGCTTGATAAGGCGCGCGGCGGCAAAACGCGGGACCAAATGACCGGGGCCGAGCGCGAAGCCTTCCGCACCACGATGAAGAAGGTGATGGACGGGCTGTCGCCAGAGCAGAAGACCAAGATGCAGGAATTGCGGAAAGAAGGTCGCCACCACGGCTAAGGTTTTTGCCCAAAACCCCTGGTGTTCTGCCGCCGACATCCGTATGTCGGCGGTTTTTTCATGTTTCCTTAATCTTCCGCGTCGGGAGTCATCATACGGCAATGAACGGGTGCTACGCCCTAACCCTGTCGTCTTTCGTGCGGCGATCAGTCGAGGGTGTCCCCATGGAAAAAATGTATAATGTGCTGTTCCTGTGCTCGCAGAATTCAGCCCGCAGCCTGATGGCAGAAGCGCTGTTGAATTCTTGGGGCAAGGGCCGTTTCAAAGCCTATAGCGCGGGCAGCAACCCGGCGGGTGTAATCAACCCCTACGCCGAGCGCCTATTACACTCGCTCAACCTTGTTACCAACACGCTGCGAAGCAAAAGCTGGGACGAATATGCCGCAGAAGCCTCGCCGGTGATGGATTTCATCTTCGTTGTCGGCGATACGCTGGCCCCCGATCATTTACCCAACTGGCCCGGCAAGCCGATGGTTGCCCACTGGGAAGTCGATGATCCTGTCGGTCTTGCGGCAGAAGGCGACGATTTGGCGCAGATGAATGCCTTCCGCCTCGCGTTTCGCCAGTTGGAGCATCGGGTAAAGATTTTCGCGGCGCTGCGGCTGGATGCCTTAACCGAGATGGCGATGCAAACCCGCCTCAGTGAAATCGGCCTCGAGAGTGTATGATCGGTATGACCCTTTAGTTTCAATGGGTTGTGATGATTTGCTAAGTATGTAAGAGATTACTTTAACAAATCCTCTGGAAACCGCAGAAAACATGCGTTATCGTCCCGTTCAACCGCTAAGGGAGCAGGGGCGATGACGCATCTTAAACTCGTTTCAGACATCACGTTAATTGATCCGGCAGCCGAACGCTCGGCGATGACGATTCTGCTGACGGCGACCGGGGCCGTGGTGGGTGAAGTTAGCAAAGTCTATCAAACCCTCTCGCGCACGCTGGAGCAGGATTTGGAAGGCAGATCAAAAGCCGTCGCCGGGCGTGCCTTCAATGCCTTACCGGGCTGGCAGCGCGAGCGTATTGCGACCGTAGCACTGGAAGCCGCAGGCACTGCCCGCAGCTATCATGCGGCGCGGGAACGGGCGGTTACGGCGCTGGCAGCGTTAGGGTAGAGGTTCCGGCATAGGGGTTGGCATGAGGGGCCGGGGATCGACCGTGATCGCGCCCCAATAGACGCCCCAGTGTAAGTGCGGGCCGGTTACGCGGCCTGTTGCGCCGATGGCGCCAATCGCTTGCCCCGCTGCAATTTCCTGCCCCACCGTGACCGAACTTGCGGAGAGATGGGCGAAGATGGAGCCGACGCCGTAACCGTGATCGACCATCACTGTTCGGCCCGTGAAGAATAAATCAGGTTCCGCCAGCACGACGCGCCCCGATGCGGGGGAGCGGATCAGTGTCCCCGTTGGCCCTGCAATATCGAGGCCCAAGTGCGGGGCGCGCGGCTCTCCGTTCAAAATGCGCTGCGAGCCGTAAATACCACTAATCCGCCCCTTGGCAGGCCAGCGAAACGCCTCGGCAAAGCCCGTGTTAGCGCTGACAATCGCGCGCGCCGCCTTAATCAACGCGGCTTCCTGCTGAATGCGCTTCAGACCCTCCGGGTCCGGGTTCACTTTACCCGGCGGCAAGCCTTCGATCCGTTGAATATCCCACGTCTGGGCCGCAATTGGCAGCACACTAACCGTCCCGTTTTCGCTGAGGCTGATCGTACCCGTCGCATCCCGCGCGATGCCGAAGGCGAATTTTCCCGCTGGCGTTACGGGCAGCTTTTTACCGTCGAGCAAAATCACCGCGTTCGGGGTGGTTTGCCCGCGAATGAGTCGCCCCTGTTCTACGGCAGTGTCGAGCGTGAAGGCTTGGGCCGCAATCGGCGTTAGCAGGGCTGCAAGCAGAGTAAGGCGGCGGATCAAAACAGGCGCTCCTGCGTTGGCAGCGGCGGTTTGGCGCGGGGCCGGGCGGAGCGAAGACTTCCGTCGTCGCTCAGGAGTTCGGCTTTGCGGCTGCCGTCTTGCGCTTCCAGCGTTATCAAAGCTCCGGGGGGGAGGGCTGCGACCCCTGAGAGCAAGGCCCCGGCGTCATCGCGCAACACCACGAAGCCGCGTGCCAAGGTGCCCTTATAGGAATAGCTCTCCAAGAGCCGCCCCAACCCCGCCAATCGGTCGAGCCTGCTGCGGCGGTACTGGTTGTAGGCTGTTGGCACGCGGGCGGCGAGATGCGTGAGCGCTTGGCCTTGTCGCGCCAACTCTTGCTGCCACGGCTCGATCCGCAGGCGCGCGGCAAGCCCGGTGAAGCGTTGACGCTCGTGACTGAGGCGGCGGGCGAAGCTTTGTTTCAGCGCGCGATCTTCCGCCAGAAAGCGACTGCGGGCGAGGGCGATCTGGGCTTGCGGATGCGGCAGACGGGCCGCGACTGTTTCAACCTGCCCGCGCGCGAGGGCTAGGCGCTGGCGCATGACCCGATGCAGTTGCTGGGCGCGGTCATCCAACCGTTGCACAGCCTCGGCGAGCGCGCGGCGGGGATCGGTCAGGCCGCGCCCAAGGGCCTCCAGGCGCAGAGTGCGGTCTTGCAAAATCCGTTCGGCGGCGTGATCGAGCCGTTGGCCGCGTTCTTGCACCGCTTGGCGCAAATCGGCGCGCACGGGTACGGCCATTTCGGCAGCGGCGGTGGGGGTTGGGGCGCGTCGGTCCGAGGCGAAATCAATCAACGTCGTGTCGGTCTCATGGCCAACGGCGGAAATTAGCGGAATTGCGCTGGCAGCGGCGGCGCGCACCACGGCTTCCTCGTTGAACGCCATCAGGTCTTCAATCGAGCCACCGCCGCGCGCCACAATCAGCACGTCTGGGCGAGGAATGCGCCCGCCTTCCGCCAGCCGATTGAAGCCTTCAATGGCGGCAACAATCTGCGCGGCGGCGGCCTCCCCCTGCACCACCACGGGCCAGACCAACACGGGCCGGGGGAAGCGATCATTCAAGCGATGCAGAATATCGCGAATCACCGCCCCCGTGGGTGAGGTGATGACGCCGATAACGCGCGGCAGCAGCGGCAACGGGCGCTTGCGGCTGGCCTCGAACAACCCTTCGGCGGCAAGGCGGCGCTTACGATCTTCGATCAAGGCCAGCAGCGCACCGCGCCCGGCCAACTCTATTTGATCAATGACGAGTTGATATTTCGACTGCCCGGCAAAAATGGTGAGCTTGCCGGTGGCGATGACCTCCATCCCATCCTCTGGGCGAAGGGCGAGGCGGGCGGCGACGCCTTTCCAGCACACGGCACCCAACACTGCGTCCGGGTCTTTAAGGTTCAAATAAAGATGGCCGGAGGGCGCGCGTTTGAAGCCAGAAATTTCACCGCGTACCCGTACGCGCGGAAAAGCGGTTTCCACCGTGCGTTGCAAGGCGCTGGAAAGCTGCCCGACAGAAAGTTCCGGCAGATTATGGCTAAGATCGAGCGTGGTCATAACCAGAGTCTAGAGCAAATCGCGCTTTCGCAAAAGCGCTGCGCCACCCCGCTCTAAATTTTATCGGCACCGCCTTGCGGATAACCACACTGGACCAGATGTTAATTCCAGGACTAAACTCATGTCTGAAATAAAAAACTAAAATCTGGAGGGAATGTCTATGACCCGGTTTCTTTTGTCGGCTTTGGCAGGCGCAACCTTGCTATCTGGCACCGCGCTGGCGCAGGAGTACCCGAATAAGCTGGTAACAGTAGTCGTGCCGTTCGCCGCAGGCGGGCCGACCGATACCGTTGCCCGCCTGATCGGCCAATCTATGAGCAAGTCGCTCGGCCAACAGGTCATTATCGAAAACGTCGGCGGGGCTGGCGGCACTTTAGGCGCGGCGCGTGTCTCTAAAGCCGCGTCCGATGGCTACACGCTGCTGCTGCACCATATCGGCCACGCTACCAGCGTGTCGCTTTACCGTAAGCTGCCCTACGATACGCTGGCCGACTTCGCCCCTATCGGTTTGATTACCGATGTGCCGATGACCTTCGTTGCCAAAAACGCTTTTCCGGCGAAAGACCTGAAAGAACTGGTGGCCTACGCGCAGGCGAATAAAGATAAGGTTTCTTACGCCAATGCCGGTGTAGGCTCCGCTTCGCATTTGTGCGGTATGCTGTTCATGACGGCGATCAAAACCGAGCTTACCACTGTTCCCTACAAAGGCACGGGGCCAGCCATGAACGATTTGCTGGGCGGGCAAGTCGATTTTATGTGCGACCAGACCACCAATACCACCAGCCAGATCAAAGGCGGCAAGATTAAGGTCTATGGCGTCACTACCAAAACCCGCGTCGCCTCGTTAAACGAAGTGCCGACGATGGACGAAGCCGGTTTGTCGGGCTTTGAAATCGCCGTGTGGCACGGTCTGTACGCGCCGAAAGGGACCCCGCAGCCAGTGATTGCCAAGCTCACCGCATCGCTTCAAGAGGCCCTGAAAGACCCCAACGTCGTTACGCGCTTTGCCGAACTTGGTGCCGAGCCGGTTTCCCAAGACCGCGCCACCCCGGACGCTCTGGGCAAGCATTTGAAGGCGGAAATCGACAAATGGTCGCCAATCATCAAAGCGGCAGGCCTTTACGCGGATTAAGGGGCTAGAGCGTCTTGCGTAAAGGTTGACGCAAGACGCTCTAGTTTTATCTTAGCCCTCGCCGGGCGGTGCGTTTGACGCGCCAAGCGCATCGCCGGGCGCATCCGCGCCTTTGGCCGCCGCCTCACCCGACACGCTTGGCGTGTCAAACACGCCTGATGCGGCTTTAGAGCAGCGCCAGACTTAAGGCGCGCGGCTCTAGGCCTCGCGTGGTTAAGGCAAGGGCGGGGGAAACCTCGCCCTTTTTGCTCGGTGGGTTTTACGGAGAATCCACAGGATACACTCCCGACGCGCTGTGCTTTTATGAGTTAAGAGGCTGTTTCAAACAGGCTCTAAGATCGTCGCAATAAGACGAACAAAAACGATAGAACCCTGGGAGGGGGAGCGCGCAATGGCAGTTTCTGTCCGCCATCCGAAAGATTTTATCTCCGGTCTGATTTTTATCGGCTTGGGGTTTGGTTTCTTCTTGATTGCACAAGATTATAAAATGGGTACGGCAACCCGGATGGGGCCAGCTTATTTGCCAACAATTTTGGCCACTCTTCTCATGCTCATCGGGCTTGGACTTGTCGTGCGCGCGCTGTTCCGCGATGGCGACAGAGTGACGGGCGTTGCGTGGAAGCAGACGCTGCTGATCCTGATTGGAACGGTAATGTTCGGCATTTTGGTTCGCAATGCTGGATTAGTGGCTGCGCTGCTTGCTTATGTCAGCATAACGGCTATGGCAAGTATTTATTTTCACTGGCGAGCCACGGCACTGTTGGCAGCCGGAATGACGATCTTCTGCGTGATTATCTTTATTTATGCCCTTGGCCTACCGATCCCGATGATCGGCCCCTGGTTTGGCGCGTAAGGGAGACCTGAACTATGGAATTACTCGCTAATCTCGCTATCGGCATTGATGCTGCGGTTACCTTTCAAAATCTGTTCTACTGTTTGGGCGGCGTGCTGCTCGGCACGTTGATCGGCGTGTTGCCTGGCCTTGGCCCCGTGGCGACGATTGCTATGCTGCTGCCCGCTACGTTCGCGCTGCCGCCGCTGTCGGCGCTCATCATGCTCGCGGGCATTTATTACGGCGCGCAGTACGGCGGCTCTACTACAGCCATTCTAATCAATTTACCGGGGGAATCCTCCTCGGTGGTGACAGCGCTGGATGGGTACCAAATGGCCCGCCAGGGCCGCGCGGGGGCGGCGTTGTCCACGGCGGCGCTCGGCTCCTTCTTCGCGGGGACGGTCGCAACCCTGTTGCTCGCGGTCTTCGCGCCGCCCTTGGCCGAAATGGCCTTGAAGTTCGGGCCTGCCGAATATTTTTCGCTCATGGTCTTGGGTCTCGTTGCTTCGGTGGCGCTGGCCAACGGCTCTTTGCTGAAGGCCATCGGCATGATTGTGCTCGGGCTGCTGCTCGGCCTCGTCGGCTCGGACGTGAACAGCGGCACGCCGCGCTTTACCTTCGATATGCCAGACCTTGCCGACGGTATAAACTTCGTCGCTCTGGCGATGGGGATGTTCGGCCTCGGTGAAATCATCAAGAATCTCGAAGACGAGAAAAACCGCGATGTGATGGTGAAAAAAGTCACGGGCCTGTGGCTGACATGGGATGATTTCAAGCTTATCTGGAAGCCGGTTTTGCGGGGTACGGGCCTTGGCTCGATTCTTGGGATTTTGCCGGGCGGCGGCGCGATTCTATCGTCCTTCGCGGCTTATTCGTTGGAAAAAAAGCTCTCTAAAACCCCTGAACGCTTCGGCAAGGGCGCAATCGAAGGCGTGGCCGCGCCGGAAAGTGCCAATAACGCCGGGGCGCAAACTTCCTTCATTCCCATGCTCACCCTCGGCATTCCCTCGAACCCTGTCATGGCCTTAATGGCAGGCGCGATGATTATTCAGGGCATTCAGCCCGGCCCCTTGGTGATGACCGAACAGCCGACGTTGTTTTGGGGCATCATCGTGTCGATGTGGATTGGAAATTTCTTTCTCATCATCCTCAATCTGCCGCTTATTGGCCTCTGGGTCCGGCTGCTCACGGTACCGTACCATTTGATGTTTCCCGCCATTCTGGTCTTCTGCGGGATTGGTGTGTATAGCGTGAACAACACCAATTTCGACGTGTTTATGATGGCCGGATTCGGGGTCGCCGGGTATATTTTCTCGAAGCTGGAGTGCGAACCTGCGCCGCTGCTGCTGGGCTTTATCCTCGGGCCGATGATGGAAGAAAACCTACGCCGGGCCATGACCCTTTCGCGCGGCGATGCGATGGTGTTCATCGAACGCCCGATCAGCGCGACTATGCTCTTGCTGGCGGCCTTGGCGATGATCGTTGTGCTCAGCCCCGCCGTTCGCAAGAAGCGGGAGGAAGCGTTCCAAGAAGAGTAAAACTACTCCGTCTCGGGATAGACCGCGCCCATGAAGTACAATCCTTCGGGGGGGGCGGTCGGCCCAGCGGCGGCGCGGTTTTTGGCGTCAAGGGCTGCGGTCACATCGTCCGCAGTCCATTTCTTTTGCCCGACGAGCGCGAGCGTGCCGACCATATTCCGCACCTGATGGTGCAGGAAGGACCGGGCGGCGGTAACAATGTGTATTTCATCGCCGACGCGCGAGACCTCTAACCGATCCAGCGTTCGCACCGGCGAGTCGGCTTGGCACAGGCTGGCCCGAAAGCTGGTGAAATCATGCAACCCCAACAGCCGGTTCGCCCCCTCCTGCATCGCCTCCGCATCAAGGCTGTAGGCAACCGCCCACACGCGATCCCGCTCCAACGCAGGCGGGGCCGTGCGGCAGAGAATTCGATACAGATACCAGCGCCCAATGCAGGAAAACCGCGCGTGCCAATCATCCGCCACCGCCCGCGCATCGAGTATCGCCACCGGCTGCGGCTTCAGATGAAAATTCACCGCCTGCATGAGCCGGTACGCGCTCCACTCCTTTGCGAGCGTCACATGCATGACCTGCCCGCGCGCGTGAACCCCCGCATCAGTGCGCCCACAGGTGTGAACCGTCACCGCTTCCTGCGTGCAGGCCAGCAGTGCTTTCTCCACGGCAGCCTGAACGCTGGGTACCCCTGCCCGCTGCCGCTGCCAGCCTGAGTAGGGCGTTCCGTCGTATTCCAAAGTAAAGCGATAGCGCGGCATGGGGTGTTGAACCTCGTGTGGTTGCCAGGGGCGCTGCCCCTGGACCCCGCTTAAGGGGCGGACCCGCCCTTTAAGAAGCCGGGGATTCTTTCTCAGAAGCCTGATGGGGTTTCACGAATCAGTAATAAAGAAATGGGATTGCCAAGGGGCAAGCCCCTTGGCTGGGGTGTCCCTGCGCGTTTGACGCGCAAAGCACGTCGGGGGGCGAAGCCCTGACAGTCTAATGCTTAAAGTGCCGCAACCCCGTGAACATCATCGCTGCGCCTGCCGCATCCGCCACCGCGATCACGTCCGCATCGCGTTTCGAGCCGCCGGGTTGGATGGCGGCGGTAACGCCGGCGTTCAGGCAGACTTCCAGGCCATCGGGGAAGGGGAAGAAGGCGTCTGACGCCACGATAGCGCCCACCGCGCGGCTCTGCGGTTCGCCTGCGGCCTGGGCCATCGCGGCGGCGCGGGCGACCGCTTGTTGGGCGGCATCGACGCGGGAGGTTTGTCCGCCGCCGATCCCGACCGCAGCGCCGTCTTTCACCAACACGATGGCATTGGATTTGACGTGCTTGACCAGGGTAAACGCGAGCCGCATATCGCGCACTTCCGCCGGGGTGGGCGCGCGTTGCGTAACGGTTTGCAGCGCCTCGGCGGCAACATGGCCGTTATCGCGGGTCTGCACCAAAACCCCGCCCGCGACCGAGCGATAGGTAAGGCCGGGTTCGGTTGGATTGGGCATCGCGCCCGTTACCAACACGCGCAGGTTCTTCTTGTCCGCGAGCGCGGCGGCAGCCTCCGGCTCCAGTGCCGGGCAGATCACTACTTCGGCGAAGAGATCGGCCACCAGCAGCGCCGTTTCCCGGTCCAGCGGGCGATTGACGGCGATAATCCCGCCGAACGCGCTGACGGGATCACAGGCAAGCGCCCGGCGGTAGGCTTCGGCGAGGGTTGGTGCAATCGCCACACCGCAGGGATTGGCGTGTTTGATGATGGCAACGCCCGGCTCGGTTAGCTCCGCGACCAGCTCGAAGGCGGCATCGGTATCATTGATATTATTGTAGGAAAGCTCTTTGCCCTGCACCTGTTGGGCGGTTGCCACGCCGGGGCGGGCCGCGCCCGTCGCGTAGAACGCCGCCTGCTGATGCGGGTTTTCGCCGTAGCGCAAGGTTTGCTTGAGTGCGCCGCCAAGGGCAAGGTGGCGCGGTATGGCGTCGTTCACCTGCCCGTTAAACCAGGCCGAAATGCCGGAATCATAGGCCCCCGTGCGCGTGAAGGCGCGGGCTGCCAGCGTGCGGCGCAGGGCAGAGTCGGTGCCGCCCGTCGCGGTTAGGGCCGCAATCACGTCGGCATAATCGGCGGGATCGGTGATGACCGTCACCGAGGCGTGGTTTTTGGCTGCCGAGCGGATCATCGACGGGCCGCCGATGTCGATATTCTCGATGCAGGTGTCGAAATCGGCCCCCTTTGCCACTGTCGCCTCGAACGGGTAGAGCGTGACCACTACCACGTCGATAAGGCCGATACCGTGGTCTGTCATCGCGGCGTGATGGCTGCTGCTGTCGCGCCGCGCCAAGAGACCGCCGTGAATTTTGGGGTGGAGGGTTTTCACGCGCCCATCCATCATTTCGGGAAAGCCTGTGTATTCGGCGACTTCCGTCACCGAAAGCCCCGCCGCGCGCAGCGTATCCGCCGTGCCGCCTGTGGAGAGCAATTCCGCCCCAGCCGCCTGCAACGCGCGTCCAAGATCGACAATCCCGGCCTTATCATAAACCGAGAGGAGGGCGCGGACGGGTTTCACCAAATCGGGCAGGGGCAAATCGCCAAAGGCATGGGCGGGCATGGCAGGCTTCCTAAGAGGAGGGAGAAAATGAGGTTGGGGAGAATTCCGGCACAAGCCGATGGAGAATGCTGAAGGCCGCGCCCGTATCGCCGCGCGCAATTGCGCCTGCGAGCGCATCAATCTCGCGGGTCAACTCCGGCAAAGCAACCGTGCGCGGGGCGGCGAGGTGAACGCCCGCAACAGGGGTGGGGTCGAGGGTTTCCGTCGCGTGAAAAAGCTCTTCATAGAGCTTTTCGCCAGGGCGTAGGCCCGTGATCTCGATGGCAATATCGAGTTCTGGGCTAAACCCGTGCAGGCGGATCATCTGGCGGGCAAGGTCGATAATCTTTACCGGCTCGCCCATATCCAGCACAAAAATCCGCCCCGGCGCGGCGGCGTCGGTCGTGCCATAGGCCGAGGCGTGCAGCACCAGTTCTACGGCTTCGGCAATGGTCATAAAGTAGCGCGTAATCTCCGCATGGGTCACGGTCAGCGGTCCGCCGCGCTGCAACTGGCGCTGGAACAGCGGGATCACCGAACCGGTGGACCCCAACACATTGCCGAACCGCACCAGCACGCAGCGCGTTCCCGTGTTCTCTGTCAGGTCTTGCGCCTGTGCCCACATTTCGGCAACGCGCTTGCTTGCGCCCATCACATTGGTTGGGTTGACGGCTTTATCGGTGGAAATCTGCACCATTGCCCGCGCGCCCACCGCCCGGCTGGCCTCGGCAACAATGCGCGAGCCTAAGATATTGGTCGCGAAACATTCCAGCGGATTGGCTTCGGCCAGCGGCACATGCTTGATGGCGGCAGCGTGAAAAACCAGATCGGGCCGAATATCGGCAAACACGCGGCCAATCCGCGCCGCATCGCGTACATCCGCCAGCAGGGCGGCGCGCGGCAGGGCAGGATACGTCTCCGAGACCTGAAGATCGACGGCATAAAGCGCGTATTCGGACGCATCAAGCAATGTCAGATGTTCCGGCCCCAGGCTTGCAATCTGGCGCACCAGTTCAGCGCCAATGGAGCCGCCTGCGCCCGTCACCAGCACCCGCCGCCCGCGCACGAGGTTCTCCAGCGGCGCGCGGTCGAGCGGCAAGGGCGGGCGACCGAGCAAATCTTCCAACGCGATCGGCTGAAGCTGCACGGGGGCATCACCCGCGCGGAAATCGGTCAAGCGCGGCACGCGCACTAACGGCAGGCTGAGGCTTTGGGCGAGTTCCAACAGGCGGCGCACGGCTTCGGGTTTAGCGTCGGCCTGGGCAAGAATCAGCTTCTGCGGGGCCTGGTCCCGCGCGGTAAGCCGCGCGATCAGGGCCGGGAGATCGTCGATCCCGCCCTCCACCCGCACGCCGCGAATGGCTTGGCCCTTGCGGCGCTCCCGCTCGTCAATCAGCGCCACCACGCGGTAGGGGGCCGTGGAGCGATGCAGGCTGGCGAGAAACAGATCGGCCTCGTCGCCCGCGCCAATCACCACCACGGGTTCGCGCGCCGCCGACAGCAGCGCCGAGGCGCTCCGTTCCTTAATCGCCCGATAAATCGCCCGCCCGGCAATCAGCAGCAGAATCAGCAGCCCCCAGGCATAGAGGAGCGAGGTGCGGGGCAGAAAATCGCCGCGCTGCACCAAAAACATCACCATGGCGAACCCGGCCACCGTGAGCGTCGCGGCTTTCGCAATCGTCAGCAAATCGGTAAGGGCGGTATAGCGCCAGACGCCGCGATGCAGGCCGGTTAGCCGATTGCTGAGGAGGGCCGCGACCACGAACAAGGCGGTACCACCGCCCATCAGCGCGGGGCGATCCTCGAACGCCTCCCACCCCACGCGCAACACGACGGCGCCGATAAAGGCGGCAGCGGCCATGACGGCATCGTGAGCGAGCGTGAGCCAGAGCGGCGGTAGGCGCATCTTCATCGGCGCTGGCCTTGGATAAAGCGGCGCGCGGTAATCGCGACGGCGGAAAGGCCGAGGGCCAGCCCAAACCAGCCGAGGCCCAAGGTTGGGTGCAGGCTAGCGGTGGCGAGCGCCACCAGCAGCGCATTCAAGCCTGCAATCCGCAGACTGACGGTGTTGTGGGAAAAACCGCGCTGAACGGCCTTTTGGTAGAAATGCCGCCGATGCGCGTGCCAAATCGTCTCGCCGTCATAGGCCCGCCACAGCAGGGTTACGGTGGCATCGACCAGATAATAGAGCGGGATGGTCAGCGCGGCGGAGAGCGCCCCCGCCAGGGCGATTTGCAGCAGCAGCCAGCCACCGAGCAATCCTAGCGGCACGGAGCCGACATCGCCTAAGAAAACCTTCGCTGGGGGCCAGTTCCACCACAGGAAGGCGGCGGCGGCGGCGGCATAGACGAGGCCGAAGCCTGCAAGGTCAATCCGCGCGAAGGCCAACACGGCAATCAAGGCAGTGCCAAGCCCGATGGCCCCCGCTTCAACCGCCGAAATCCCGTCGATCCCGTCCATAAAGTTGAAGAGATTGACGAACCACAGCCAGCCGATACCCGTAATAAGCCTGTCCAAGATCAACGGCAGCGCGCCTTGAAACACTAAACGGTCGGGGCTTTGCACGGCTAGGATGAAGCCAATCGCGGCACTCTGCACCGCAAACCGCACCCAGGCCGGCAGCGGCTTACGGTCATCGCGGAACGAGAGAAATGCCAGCACAAGCGTCGCCGCCAGCAGTGCGCTTAGTTCCGGCAGGAGCGCGGGTGGTGCCCAGAGGCTCAGGACAACCCAGCCGGGCAGTAATCCCGCCAGAACCCCAAGGCCGCCACCGCGCGGCGTCGGCACCTGGTGCGAGCTGCGCGCGTTCGGTCTATCCAGCGCTTTGCGCCGCAGCCACGGCAACAGCCGCCCCGTCACGATGAACGTCGTGAGGGCCGCAAGGGCGGGCACCAACAGCAGCACGAAAAGCGGGGGCATCATAGAGCGCGGTTATAGCGGGGGGCGGCGGGGGTGGCTATGGGGTTTTGC
>JAAFIC010000058.1 GCA_013298565.1 Alphaproteobacteria bacterium
TGATAACTGCGGCCATTTCCGCAGGCATGGTGACGGTCAGAGATTCCAGAGGCGTAGACATGGGCTGCTCCCCAACTAAATCAAAGAAATCATACTTTATCATACTGCTGGGGTCAAATTGGCCGGCAAGCGGCAGTGTGGGGCACGTCGGCGAGTTGCTCGCCGGGGCAGCGCCCCGGCACCCCGCTTAAGGGCCGGTTGGCCCTTAAGAATCCACTGCCTTGGGAGAAGTGGGCGGGGGTATTGCGTAACCTAATAGGCTGCCCGCATCATTTAAGAATTGTTGCGGGCAGCCGTTGCATTAGTTGCCTTGAGTCTCATCCTGCGACAGCACACAGGCTGCCATAGACTCAATTTGCTGTTGTGTTGGTATAATTCTACCAGCAAGAATACCACTCGCAAGCTTCGACATTTTTGGCAAACTTTGCTTTTTCGGTGGTTTCGCACCTGTACCGTTAGTCTTTTTAGCCATGAATGGCTCCTTCATAAGTTAAACCGTGACAAATTGGGTCGATTTTTGTATTAAGGAGCCGTGGAGGGGACTTGCGCCCCCAACCACGGCCTAGCCTAATAAGATAGGTTGCCACATTGGGTTTCCTGCCTTTCTTCCCTGTAGGGATCGGTAGTTAATCTTTGATGTCGTTGAGTGTGTGAGACTCAACAACATCAGGTTTCGAGGCATCGTTGGATTTGCTCTCCAACGATGCCTCTTCCGTTTGAGGCAGCATCCAAAACCGATCTTTATTGATGATTCGGCCTGCCGCCTTCATTCGTGAGAGGGTTGACAACAGTGAGCTTGAGGTAATGTCGTTGCGCCAAGTCTGTTGAAGTTCATTGATGATAGCGCTGCTCTCCATCGGGCCGCTTCCGCGCAATCTCTCAATAACGGCCTCAGCAATTGTGCCCGGTCTGGTGGGACGAGTTACATTTGCGGCAGCAGGTGCAACCCCTTCTTGACGCTCGTTAGTGAAAGCATTCACGGCTTCTCCCTCAAATCGCTGAAGAACCCTCTGCGCCGCCTGCAAATCCGCAAGCTCGGAGTTAAGGGCAGCGATTTTCTGCTCAACGATCTTAATTTGATCGCGGATATGATCCGCGTAGCTGGGCTTGTTCATAACCGTAATTTGACAGGCTTGGCGACGAGGCGCAAGTGAAGAATATTACTGTCAATCAATAGCGCCTCAATTTTTCTCAATGATCGCTTTTGACCTCGCTTGCGCGGCGGCTCGGCTAAGTACGCGAAGGCTTGTTGCTGTATCAATCGATGGGGCAATTGAAGCTGAGTCTGCAACGCCAATATCCAATAAAACCGGCTCAATTCCCCCTGTATCATAGAGCGCCCAGTTATCAACTACAAAGCGGTAATGTTCCATTAGGTTATGAAGTCCCGCCGTAAACCGCCGCCGAATGACGGGTTCGGGAATGTTATGTCCACCTTGCTGCACTCGCAAGCGAACGCGGGCAACCGCGCGGTTGGCGCTGTCAAGTTTGAGAAAATACAAACTCACTCGATACCCCGCCGCCCGCCACGCTTTTATCTGCCGCAAATACCCCAACCCCGACAGCGTCGTCTCAACTGCGAAACTCTCCCGATCCGCGACCGCGCGGGCGATTTCGTCCAGCATCAGCCGTCCGGCCTGCAAGGCCACCCGCTCAGGCTCGAAGGGCGACAGGCCCGCTGCGATTAGGTCAGCGTTAATGAAGCGTTTGCACTGGCCTTCGTTTGGCAGGAAGGCGCGGGCGAAGGTGGTTTTTCCGGCCCCGTTTGGCCCGGCGATCATCAACACGCGCGGCGCGGCGGTCATCTCAGCCGCCTCGATAGCCATTGGTGATGGGATACCGCCGCTCGCGGCCAAAGCTGCGGCGAGTGAGTTTCACGCCCGGCGCGGATTGGCGGCGCTTATATTCGGCCCGGTCGAGCATTGCCCCCACGCGCGTTACCAGCGCTTCCGGGTAGCCCGCCGCGACGATTTCGGCGTGGGAGTTTTGGCCTTCGATGATCCCGGCCAGAATCGCATCCAGCACCTCATAGGGCGGCAGCGTGTCCTGGTCGGTCTGGTTCGGCTTTAGCTCGGCGGTTGGCGGTTTGGTGATAACGCGCTCTGGCATTACCAGTGTGTCACTTCCCGAAAGCGGCCCCAGCGCGCCTGCGGGGGCGTGGCGGTTGCGCCAGCGGCAAACGGCGAACACGTCGGTCTTATATAGGTCTTTCAGAATGGCGTAGCCGCCGCACATATCGCCGTAGAGCGTGGCATAGCCCACGGCCATTTCGGACTTATTGCCGGTGGAGAGCACCATCGCCCCCAGCTTATTACTGAGCGCCATCAGCGTTACGCCGCGCGCGCGGGATTGAATATTCTCTTCGGTGGTATCAGCCGCGCGGCCTTGCGTGAGCGGGGCGAGCATCCCGGCGAATGCCGCCATCGCGGGTTCAATGCTGACCGTGTGGAGCGCAATTCCCAGGCGCTCGGCCACACCCGCCGCATCGTCCAAACTCTCCTGGGAGGTATAGGGCGAGGGCATCATCACGCCCGTAACCCGGCTTGGCCCTAGGGCATCGACGGCAATCGCCGCCGCCAGCGCCGAGTCGATCCCGCCGGAAAGCCCCAAAATAACGCCGGGAAAGCCGTTTTTATCGACGTAATCGCGCAACGCCACCACCATCGCGGAATACAGCGCTGCGTCGCGGCTGAGGTCCGGGGCGGATGGCTGCGGGCTGCTCAAGACAATCTTGCCGTCCGCAGCGCGCCCCAAGGTGATAATCCCGAGCGCCGCTTGGAAGGCGGGGAGGGTTAGTACGGTTGTATCGTCGGCCCCTACGGCGAAGGATGCGCCATCGAACACCATTTCATCTTGCCCGCCGACTTGGTTCACATACACCAAGGGCAGCCCGGTTTCCTGAATGCGGGCGCGGGCGAGCGCGCGGCGTTCGGCGGTTTTACCGTCCTCAAACGGCGAGCCGTTTGGCACCAGTAGAATTTCTGCGCCCATTTCCGCCAGCGCCTCGGACACGTCGGGCGTCCACATATCCTCGCAGATCGGCACGCCCAGCTTGATGCCGCGAAACAGAATTGGGCCAGGGATCGGGCCGGGCGTGAACACGCGCTTTTCATCGAACACGCCATAGTTTGGCAGATCATGCTTTACGCGGACGGCGGCAACTTTCCCGCCCTCAAGCAAGGCAACGCAGTTGCCGGACTGCCCGCCCAGTTGCAGCGGAACCCCCAGCAACAGGGCGGGGCCACCATCGGCGGTGTCGGCAGCCAGCGCTTCCAACTCCGCCCGGCACTCGGCGAGGAATTTTGGGCGCAACACTAAATCTTCCGGCGGGTAGCCCGACAGAGTGAGTTCGCTGAATAGGATTAGGTCTGCCCCAGCTTTTGCCGCCTCGGCCCGCGTGGCGCGGATCAGCGCGGCATTGCCCACAAGATCGCCTACATGCGGGTTGAGTTGCGCCAGCGCGAGGGTAAGCGCCCGGTCGGCCATTCTAACCATCCTCCAGATACAAAAGCGTTGCGAGGCCAATCAGGCAGCCGATGGCAGCCGGGGTCCAGGCTGCCAGTTCCACGGGGATGCTGGCGGATTTACCCAGGGCCTGCACGAGATCGTTCATCAAATAAAACCCAAAGCCGACAATCACCCCCAGACCGATGCGCGCGCCAACGCCGCCCCGCCGGGCTGACCTCAGCGAGAAGGTCGCGGCAATCAGCACCATCGCCGCCAGCAAGACCGGCACCGCCAGTTGACTGTGCAGATAGAGCCGATGGCGCGTTGCCGAAAACCCGGCATTCTCCAGTACCGAAATGAAATCCGGTAGCGCCCAGAACGACATGGTTTCAGGCCTGGCGAAGCTCTCTTGAATGCGGTCAGGCGTAAGATCGGTGGGCAGCACTAACCGCCCGATGGGTTTGGAGGGTTGACCGTTCGGCGCTTCCGAGGCGGGATCAATCACCCAAGCACCGTCGCTCAAGGTGGCGGTCGGCGAATCGACCCGCGACAGAAAACGGCCTTGCGCGTCGTAGCGCAAAATCATCACGCCGCTGAGTTTGCGAAGGTCGCGGCTTACCTGATCGGCGTGGATAATCGCCGTTGCGCCCTCGATACCCGCTTGGCGCAGCCATAGCCCGGCGGGGGAGACGATCATCTGTTCCACCTGCCCGCGCAGCAAACGGCCTTCCAAAACCTCGTACCGGGCGAAGGTAACGGCGGCAAGCTGGTTCAGCAGCGCTACTTTTAGAATTCCAAGCCCGATGGCGACGAATAGGGCTGGGGCGAGGAACTGCCACACGCTAATCCCCGCCGCGCGCGCCACGATCAACTCGTTACTGCGCGTCAAGCGCCAGAAGGCCATGATCGCACCGAAGAGAACGGCGAAAGGCAGCAGGGTTTGCGCGGTTTGCGGTAGTTTCAGTAAGGCCAGATGCAGCACCGTGGTAAAGCCCACATCGGGCTTGGAGGCGGCTCGTCGCAGCAGTTCCACGACATCGGCAATGAAGATCACTGCCGATAGCCCCAGGAAAAAGCTAAACAGCCACACGCCGAAATGCCGGGCGATATAGCCCCAGAACAGCGGTAAAATTCGCATTATCGGGCCTCCGGGGGCGGAAACAGCCGCGCCGGGCGCGCGATCAGCACGCCGGCCCCCACGATAATGGCGATTGGCAGCAGATAGAGCAGAACAATGGCCTCGCTCATTCGGTTCGCCAGCGTCGAGAGCGCGAAAAAGAGTGCTTGCGTTAGGGCCGCCAGAAGGACGGCTATAAAAATTCGCCGCGTCTGGCCACGCCGATTGAAATCGCCGGACAGCAGCGCGCCGAAAGCAATTGCCAGAAACGCCGGGATCAACAGCGGAGCGGCGAGGCGCTGATGGGCCTCGATCAACAGACCGCGCCTGGTGCGCGCGTCTAGCCCGTCTTCGGGCCACAGAAGCTCGTCCAGGTAGCGTTCGGTGCCTTCGCGCTGGCGCGGGCCGGTCTGGCCGGTCACGCGGTCGATGTCCACGGTATAGCGGTCGAAAAACAAAAAGCTGACGCGGCCCGTCTCTCGATCCAACTCCTGCCGATTGCCGCTGACCATAATCAGGCGCGGCCCGTCCGGGCTTTGTACAATCGTGCCCCTGTCGGCGATGTAGGTCGCGGGGCGCACGGAATTGCGACTATCGTGAACCATGATGCCGAACAAATCGCCTTGCCCGCCCTGTTCGCGCACGAACAGGGTTAGCTGTTCATCAAGCTGAGTGAACACGCCCTCTTGCAGCAGAACGGCGGCGAAATTACTCCGCAAGCTGGCCTGCATATCCTTGAACGCGCGGTAGGAGGTGGGGAGGCCGTAGAGCGTTAGCCCGTAGCCGATACTGAGGGCGACCAGCATCACGGCCACTGCCGGGCGCATCAACTGGCTTGGCCCTTGGCCTACGGCGCGCATCGCCAGTAACTCGCTGTCGGCCTGGAGGCCGTTGTAGGTGAAGAGCACGGCGGCAAAGAGCGCGATGGGCAGAATCACCGTCAGGAAATTCGGCAACACGAGGGCCGAAATGCTGATGAAGGTGGAAATCGGCAAGCCGCGATTGACGGTTAGATCAATGAAGCGCAGCGATTGACTGAGCCAAATGGCAGCGGTTAGCACGGTCAACACGGCCAACGTGGCCACGCTCACCTGCCTCGCGATATAGCGGTCGAAGCGGGAAAACATAACCAGCACTATAGGCGGGCGGCACGCGCCTCGCTAGTCCCCCCTTGCAGGGAGGGCGCGTGCATCGTACATCCCGCCTAGAAGCCCACAGATGAGGGCGCGGGGGAATGATGGATCAATCGGCACGGATTTTCGTTGCAGGCGCGCGCGGCCTGGTTGGCGGGGCAATCGTTCGGCAGTTGCGTGGCAAGGGCTTTACCAACCTGCTCACGCCGGGCCGGGCTGAGGTTGACCTGACGGATCGTGCCGCGCTCGATACTTATCTTGCCGCCCATAAGCCGCAGTTCGTGTTCGATGCTGCTGCTAAAGTCGGTGGGATTCAGGCAAATAATCAGTTTCCGGGCGATTTTATTCGCGAAAACCTGCTGATCCAAACGAATTTAATCGACGCGGCCTTCCGCGCGGGTGTGGAGAAATTCGTTTTTCTCGGCTCCTCCTGTATTTACCCGAAGTTCGCGCCGCAGCCGATGCAGGAAGACCATTTGCTCACCGGCGTTCTGGAGCCGACGAATTCGGCCTATGCGATTGCTAAAATCGCGGGCATCGAGATGATAAACGCTTACCGCCGCCAGTTCGGCTTCAAAGGCGTTTCCTTAATGCCGACGAACTTGTATGGGCCGGGCGATAATTATGATCTGAACAATAGCCACGTTCTGCCCGCCCTCCTTCGCAAGTTCCATGAAGCCAAGTTATCGGGCGCGGCAGAGGTAGTGGTCTGGGGTACGGGCACGCCGCGCCGGGAGTTCTTGCATTGCGATGATTTGGCCGACGCCGCGATCTTCCTGATGCAAACCTATGATAGTCCCGAGATTATCAATGTCGGTGTCGGCGACGATATTCCGATTGGCGAATTGGCGCTGCTGGTGAAGGAAATCACTGGGTTTCAAGGCACGCTGGTGCAAGATACCAGCAGGCCCGATGGCACGCCGCGCAAGCTGCTCGATGTGTCGCGCCTCACCGCCCTCGGCTGGCGCCCTAAACTGTCATTGCGCGACGGGATTACGCAAACCTATGCCGCCTATCAAGCATCGCTGCGGGCGGCGGCATGACGGTTGCCGCCGTATTGGCGCTCTATCGCGGGATCGGCTGGGGGTTGAAGCCGCTGCTGCCCGTCTTCTTGGGGCAACGCTTGAAGCGCGGTAAGGAGCATCCCCTGCGGTGGCGCGAGCGGCTGGGGCAGCCGGGGGTGGCCCGCCCGGTGGGGCCTTTGGTGTGGTTTCACGGCGCGAGCGTTGGCGAATCGCTGGCGCTGTTGCCACTGATTGCGGCCTTGCGCGCGGATCGGCCCGATTTGGTGCTGCTGGTGACAACTGGCACTGTGACCTCTGCTGCGCTTCTGGCCGAGCGGTTGCCGAACGGGGCCATTCACCAATTCATTCCCATTGATGCGCCGTGGGCGGTGGATCGGTTTCTCGCCCATTGGCAACCCGATTTGGTGCTGTGGACGGAATCTGACCTGTGGCCGACGATTCTGACCCGGCTGAAAGCACGCACAACGCCGCTGTTGCTGCTGAACGGTCGCCTGTCCGACCGCTCCTTCCAGCGCTGGCAGCGGGCGAAGCCGCTCATTCGGCACTTGCTCGGGTGTTTCTGCGAGGTTTTGGCGCGCGGCGAGGAAGATGCCGCGCGGTTTCGCGCGCTAGGGGCCGCGCGTGTGCAGGCGGTGGGAAACCTCAAACTCGCAGCAAAGCCTTTGCCGGTTGATGCGGCTGCCCTGGCGGATGCGCGCGCGCTTCTTGGCGACCGTCCGGTGATCGTCGCGGCCAGCACGCATCCGGGGGAAGAGGCGCTGATGGCCGAGGCGCACCGCGCGCTCTTGCCCAACTTCCCAGACCTCCTGACGATCCTCGCCCCGCGCCATCCCCAACGCGGGCCGGAACTTGCGGCGGAATTGGCGGCACCCTGCCGCTCGCAGCGCGCGGCGCTCCCGGCGCGCGGCCTTTATATCGCCGATACGATGGGGGAGCTTGGGCTGTGGTATCGCCTCGCCCGCGTTGCGGTTATTGGCGGCAGTTTCATTCCCCACGGTGGCCAAAACCCCACGGAAGCCGCGCGCCTCGGCGTGCCGCTGCTGTTCGGCCCCTCTATGGAAAACTTCCGCGACGAGAGCGAGGCGCTGTTGGCAGAAGGCCGCGCGGCGCGCGTGACGGGCGAGGGGTTGGCGGAAGCGCTTGCGCGGCTTTTAAGCGGCCCGCTTTCGTCAAGATTGGTAACTATTTCGGAAGAGGGGACTCTGGACGCGACCCTGACTATCTTGCGACCCAGGTTGCCGCAAAAGGCGTAGGCTTTTTCTGAAGAGAGAGAGGCAAACATGAATGAACCGTCTCAGTCCTTCGCCAGCGTTTGGGACGCGATAGAAGGCGCGCCGGAAGACGCGGAGAATATGAAGATTAGGTCAGCCCTGATGCGGGCGATTACTCAGCACGTCCGCGAAGAGCTTTTGCAGCGCCAAGGCCTGTCTCAATCCGAGGCGGCGCAGAGCTTGGGCATGACGCAGCCGCGCTTGTCCAATCTTCTCTGGGGGAAGATCGCGCCGTTCTCTATTGATGCCCTGGTTGAGATTGGCGCAAAAGCGGGGATGCGTTTCGAGATTACGCATCACGCGGCTTGAGCGCGCATTGTCCTGCGCTAGAGCCGCGCGCCTTAACTCTGGCGCGGCTCTATAAGCCGCCATTGAGGCGGCGGCCAAGGGCGCGGATGCGCCCGCCCGGCGAGGGCTAAAAGAAAGCGAGAGCATCCGGGCGGTTTAAGACCCCAGACGCTGCTGGGGATACGGCATATCAGCGCGCTCAATGCACGGAGGGTTGGCGCACTATTTTAGGAGATGGAGCTGCCGTCGAAGTGACCGACGACAGTACCTGTTCGGGGGATGTGTCTGAGTCGCTCCGGCGCATTTGACGCGCAAAGCACGCCGGGAACCGATCAAACGCACGGCGGCCACTCGCCACCCCTGCATTACCCTTATAGTCGTCGTTTCGGGGCGGCACTGTCAAGTCTCGCACCCTACCGAGCTTAAACCGCTCTAACTCTCATACACCATCAAGCTATGGCTCGGCACGCCCAGCGCTTCTAAGCGCTGTCGCCCTTTCAGAAAGCTGAGTTCGATCAGATAGGCCGTCGCCGCGACCTCCCCGCCGACTTTGCGGATCAGCGCAATGGTTGCCGCCATGGTGCCGCCCGTTGCGAGCAAATCATCCAGCACAATAACGCGCTGACCGGGCTTGAGGGCGTTTTGCTGTATCTCGATCGTGTCCTCGCCATATTCCAGCGCATAGCTGTGGCGAATCGTCGGCCCTGGCAGTTTGCCTTGCTTGCGGACCATCAGGAAGCCGATGCCAAGCTCCAGCGCCAAGGGGGCTGCGACGAGGAAGCCGCGCGACTCGATCCCGACGAGCGCATCGGGCTTCAACGGCGCGATGAGCGTGCGAAGCTGGCTCACCGCCTCCCGCCACGCATCGGCATGGGCCAGCAGCGTGGAAATATCGTAGAACAGAATGCCCGGTTTGGGAAAATCCGGCACATGCCGGATATGGTCTTTCAGAATCACGCGCGCGCCCTTTTCAGAAATACGTCTGCCTTAGATGAACGCTCTTAGATGAACACTGGCGGGGCGCGGCTGGCAAGGTTAAGGTCACATTCTCGATTTCTGTGCGATGTTGTGCCCCATGCTCACCCCGATTCTCTCGCTTGCCTCCGGCGCTTTAGCGCTGGACCTCGCCCCGGACCTTGGCGGCTCGATTGTGCGCTTCCAACACGGGGAAGCCGCGCTCTTCCGCCCCCTCGCGCCGGGTCAACCGCAAGAAGCCCGGCTGGCAAGCTGCTACCCGCTGGTGCCTTTCTCCAATCGGATTAAGGAAGGCGGGTTTCGCTACGGCGGCGTGAGCTATCAGGCGGGGCCGACGGGGCCGGATCAGCCCCACGCGATCCACGGCGATGGGGTGCGGCACCCGTGGCGCGTCATGGCGTCGGGGCCGAAAGCGGCAACCTTGGTCTATCAGCACAATGGGGCCGAAGGCTGGCCCTTCACCTACCGCGCGGTTCAGTATTTCGAGCTAACCGATACCGGCTTAACCGTGCGAATGACGTTGACGAACGAGGATATTCGCCCGTTTCCGGCGGGGATAGGGCTGCACCCATTCTTTCCGAAAGCCGGGGCAACGCTAACCACTTACGCGCCAACCTTTTGGAAGGGCGATGAAACCAAGCTGCCGCTGCTCGAAATGCCCGTGCCGCCCGAGTGGGATTTCGCCGGAAGCCGCGTGATGGCGGAAGTCGAGGTCGATAATTGCTTTGCGGGCTGGAGCCGCCGCGCGATCATTCGGTGGCGCGATAAGGGCCTGAGCCTAACGATGTCTGCCGATCCAGTTTTCGGCACTATCGTTGTCTTCTCCCCGCAAGGGCAGGATTTTTTCTGTGTCGAACCCGTGACGCACCTCAACAACGGTATCAATTTGCGCGCAGCGGGCGTGGCGCAAACTGGCGTGGTTGACCTTGCGCCGGGGCAAAGCCTGAGCGGTGACGTTCATTTCGTGGTTGAGGAAGATTAAATCCGCGCCCTCTTCTCGGCTGCGCTGGCCTCGTGTATGGAACAGCGCAGCTTCGGCGGTAGCCTCCGCAGGCGCAAAACTAAGAGAGTGATCCGATGACGCAGGTGATAACGGTTATTGGGGGTTCAGGCTTCGTTGGGCGGAACTTGGTGCAGCGTTTGGCGAAAACCGGCGCGCAAATCCGCCTTGGGGTGCGGAATGTCGAAGCCGCCAAGCGCCTAAAGCCGCTCGGGAACGTCGGGCAGATCGTGCCGATGGGCGTCGATATCGGGCGCGGTATCGGGCTTGAGACGGCAGTTGCCGGGGCCGATGTGGTGATCAACCTCGTCGGTATTCTGGCGCCGGGCGGTGGCAACGCCTCTTTCGAGGCGGTTCAAGCCGAAGGCGCGGGGCGGGTTGCCGAGGCCGCCAAGGCGGCAGGGGTTGCGCGCTTCATTCAAATGTCCGCCCTAGGGGCGAACGCCGACTCTGCCGCGCGCTATGCCCAAACCAAGGCAGCGGGCGAAATAGCCGTGCAAGCGG
Source organism: Alphaproteobacteria bacterium (assembly GCA_013298565.1). Lineage (GTDB taxonomy): Bacteria > Pseudomonadota > Alphaproteobacteria > Elsterales > Elsteraceae > Elstera. The sequence goes on from JAAFIC010000058.1 coordinate 10,761, forward strand.
CGTACCCTGATGCGGTCATTTTCCGCCCTTCGATCATTTTCGGGCCGGAAGATGGGTTCTTTAACCGCTTCGCTACAATGGCCCAGATGGCCCCGGCGCTGCCCCTGATTGGTGGCGGTAGCACGAAGTTTCAGCCCGTGTTTGTCGGCGATGTGGCGGAGGCGATTGTCGTGGCAGTGCAGAACCCGGCCATTATCGGCATTTACGAGTTGGGCGGGCCGAGCGTTTATAGCTTTAAGCAGTTGCTGGCTTTCACCTTGGAAGCCGCAAACCTGAAGGCGGTTCTGCTGCCGCTGCCGTTCTTCGCCGCATCCTTACTAGGCTCGGTGATGCAGCTTATCCCTGGCGCGCCGATCACGGCAGATCAGGTGGAGTTGCTCAAAACGGATAATGTGGTCAGCGGTCGCTATCCTGGCCTGTCGGACCTGGGGTTGACAGGGGCGACCATCGAGACGATCGTTCCGGCTTATCTGGCGCGTTTCCATCCGGGCGGGCGCTTTGGGAATATTAAGGGCGCGTAACATGGCATTGCATTTCACCCTAGAAGAACTATCCGCGCGGCGGGCGAAAGCCTGTGCGGCGATGGCGGCGCAGGGGCTGGACGGGCTGCTGCTGTTCCGCCAGGAAAGCATGTACTATCTGACGGGGTACGATAGTTTCGGCTACGTCTATTTCCAGTGCCTCTACCTTGGTGCGGATGGGCGGCTGATGCTCCTCACCCGCGCACCGGATTTGCGCCAAGCGCGGCACACGTCGATGATCGAGGATATCCGTATTTGGGCCGACCGCGATGGCGCGGACCCAGCGGGCGAGCTTAAGGATAGTCTCATCGGCTTCGGTCTTGCCGGGAAAAAGCTGGGGGCGGAGTTTAATGCTTACGGCCTGCCCTATGCCTTGGGAGCGCGGCTGGTATCGGCATTGGAGGGGAGCTTTACGCTCACCGATGCGTCCGATCTCGTGACCAAACTGCGTCTGATCAAAAGCCCGGCAGAACTGACCTACGTGCGCCGCGCGGCAACCTTGGCCGATGCGGCGTTGGATGCTGCCCATGATATCATTGCGCCGGGGGCCTTCGAGGGCGATATTCTGGCGGCGATGCACAGCGCGATTTACGCAGGCGGCGGGGACGATCCGGCCAATGAATTCATTATCGGCTCTGGGCGCGACGCGCTGCTGTGCCGCTATTTTTCGGGCCGAAAGTATTTAGCTGCGAAAGATCAGATCACGCTCGAATTTGCCGGGGTCTATCGCCACTATCATAGCTGTTTGATGCAGACTATCCCGGTTGGCACGATCACCGCGCGGCACCGCACCTTGCACGGCGTTGCAATGGACGCGCTCGAAGCCTGCCGCGATGCGCTAAAGCCGGGCGAGACCGTCGGCGGAGTGTTCGATGCCTATGCCCGCGTGTGCGATGCCGCAGGTGAAACTCCGCATCGGCTGAACGCCTGCGGTTACAGCCTCGGCAGCACTTTTGCGCCGAACTGGATGGATTGGCCGATGTTTTATACCGGCAATCCGGTGATTATCCAGCCTGGCATGGTATTTTTCCTGCATATGATCCTGATGGATAGCGATGCGGGCATTGCCATGTGTCCGGGCTTGACCGTCGAAGTTACGGAAACCGGCAATCAGCCCCTCACGCGGCATCGCTTGGAGCTGATTGGTCGATAGTCGCCGCCGCTAACCGATCTTCACGGCGCTGCGTTTGGCTTCGAGTGCGTTCAGTTCTTTTTGGCGCTTTTCCTCGACTGTTGCGAGGTCAGAGTCGCACTGGCCGGGCTGGCTGGCTGGGCAGGTATCGCGCGTTTTTTTGGCCATACCGTCGTACTTCTGAGCGATCTCACCCTTCAGCGTATCGAAATAGCGGTCGCGCTCGCTGGTCGTTGGGAAGTTGGCGGGGGGCAGTAACAGTTTAACCGGATTTGGGTAGCGGTTGTTCGCTCCGCTCGCCGCATCGACGATGAGGCCGATACCGCCGCCAATCAGAATATTACCGAAGGTTGAGCCGGTAAACTGGCTCTCCACCCGCTCTGTTACCGTGAGTTGGCCCTGTTTCTCGCAGGTAACCGACAGGGCATTTTTCGATTTGGAGAGCTTCAGGCTGCCCGGCGTGGCATCGACCGTGCCAATCCTGGCACCGTCGCGCTCAATAATACAACGCGCGCCCGGTGGGGTGCTTTCAAACGAAACGAGATCATCCGTTCCTTCAACGACCGTGGCGCAGGCGGCAAGCTGAGCCGCAACGAAAATAACTCCGAAGAGACGAAATAGGCGCATCAAAAACTCCGCTTTCTCACAGATTGTGATCAACAATGACCGTCCTCAAGAGCGGCATTTTAGTAATTATTTAATCTATTGCTGTCAATCGAAACGCGCGCAAAAGTTGATAATTTTTTTGTTAAATAACACTTCTGTACGTTGATTTTCGTGTTTCAGCTTAGAAAGCTGCGTTCTAGAGCCGCGCGCCTTAACTCTGGCACGGCTCTAAAAGCCGCCATTGAGGCGGCGGCCAAGGGCGCGCCCGCCCAGCGAGGGCTAAGATAAAACTAGAGCGTCTTGCGTCAACCTTTACGCAAGACGCTCTAAGGTAAAATATTGTTTTTCGTGTAACGATTTATACGCTCAAACAAACCAAAAGCGACCCTGTACGGGGATGGGTCAATGCTTAATACCTAAATGCAGGCCATTCCAACGAGCTTAATAAGATTAAGTCGCAATCACAACAAAGAATAGTCCGTTTCCGGCCATTTTTGTGCGTTTTTCCTGGAAAACAGCTCTTTCGCTTAGTAACCCTGGTCTTCCCCAAAGCGGGCGTGTGGTATTGGGAAGGGAAGGATCGGCGCGATGGCGTCCAAGGCAGAAAAAACGGCAACCAACCAGGCGGCAACGCAGGCCCAGGCGGCAGCCAAGGCGGTCATGCAGCGCTTCACCAAGCTTGCGAAGGCAATGCCCGATAAGCGCGAGGCGGAGGGGCGCCGCGAGGATTTCGATGAAATCTATGGCCGCTATAGCGCCGTGGAAGCGGTCGAGCAATCCTCCCGCTGCTCGCAATGCGGAGTGCCCTTCTGTCAGGTTCACTGCCCGCTGCACAATAATATCCCCGATTGGCTGAAGCTGACCGCCGAAGGCCGCTTGCAAGAAGCCTATGAGATCAGTCAGGCCACCAACACCTTCCCAGAAGTCTGCGGTCGTATTTGCCCGCAAGATCGGCTGTGCGAAGGCAACTGCGTGATCGAGAAGGGGTTCGAATCCGTCTCTATCGGTGCGGTGGAAAAATACATTACCGATTCGGCGTGGGAACAGGGCTGGGTGACGGCCCCAACAGCGCGGAGCGAGCGCACTCAGTCAGTCGGCATCATCGGTGGCGGCCCGGCGGGGCTGGCGGCGGCGGATGCGTTGCGCCGCAAGGGCTATCAGGTTCATGTCTATGATCGTTACGACCGCATGGGCGGCCTGATGATTTACGGCATTCCCGGCTTCAAGCTGGAAAAAGATGTAGTGGCGCGGCGCACGGGGTTATTGGCCGAAGGCGGCATTCAGATGCACAGTAACTTCGAGGTTGGCCGCGATGCCATGCTGTCGGAGTTGCGGGAAAAGCATGATGCTCTGCTGATTGCTACCGGCGTTTATAAGCCGCGCGAGTTGGATGCGCCGGGCGACGCGCTACCGGGTATTGTGCCTGCGCTCTCCTACCTCATTGCGTCCAACCGCATTGGCCTTGGCGATCCAGTGCCGGAGTTCGATTCTGGCGTGCTGAACGCCAAAGACAAGAAAGTCGTTGTTATCGGCGGCGGCGATACGGCGATGGATTGCGTGCGGACGGCAGTGCGCCAGGGCGCCGCCTCCGTCAAGCTGCTCTACCGCCGCAACCGGGTTAATATGCCGGGCAGTCAGCGCGAAGTGCAGAATGCGGAAGAAGAGGGCGTCGATTTCGTGTGGCTGACTGCACCGGAAAGTTTCCACGGCGCGGGTCACGTCCGCTCGGTCAAAGCCAGCGAAATGCACTTGGGGTTGCCCGATGCCACGGGCCGTCAGGTGCCGACGAAGCTGGAAGGCTCGGAATTTATTCTCGAAGCCGATCTAGTGATTAAGGCGCTAGGGTTCGATCCCGAAGACGTACCCGCGTTGTTCGGCGCGCCCGAACTGGCCGTCACCCGCTGGGGTACGTTGCGCGTCGATCATAAAACCATGATGAGCAACCTTGAGGGCGTGTTTGCGGCAGGCGACATTGTGCGCGGCGCAAGCCTCGTGGTCTGGGCAATCCGCGATGGGCGCGATGCGGCGGAAAGCATTCACCGCTATGTGCAATCCAAGGCGAGTGGCCTCGCCGCCGCAGCGGAGTAAGGCTATGAATTTGCACGTTATCCTCACCTTTGCCGGGCTTTGCGCCGTCATCTCGATCATGCCCGGCCCGAACGCCATGATGACGATGGCGCAAGGTATCACCAACGGCGCGCGCGGTGCGGTGTGGACGATTGCCGGGTCGATTCTGTGCCTAGCAGGCTTCATGCTGATCTCGGCGCTAGGGGCGGGGGCAATCCTGATGGCCTCGCCGACGCTGTTCGAGGTCGTGCGCTGGGCGGGCGTCGCCTATCTCGTTTTCCTGGCGATCCAGGCGTGGCGCGCGCCGCCGATGGCGGTGCAGGCGGGGGTGGCTGAAAAGCGGGCGAGCCTCGCCGCGCTTTTCGCCAAGGGCTTCGCCACCTCGCTCTCGAACCCCAAAGCGGTGCTGTTTTGGGGCGCGCTCTTCCCGCCGTTTCTTGATCCCACTGTGTCGGTGGCGACGCAAATTGCGGTGTTGGGATCAATCGCCTTCTCCATCGAACTCGCGGTGATGCTGGGCTATGGCTTGGGCGCGGCTTATCTGAGCCGGGAGCTGGCCAAACGCGGCAAGACGACCGTCTTCAACAAGGTTTCTGGCGGCGCGATGCTGGGCGCTGCGGCGTTTCTGGCAGCGAAGTGAGGCGGGGGATGCGAAAAACCCTTCTTTCGCTGTTGATGCTTGCAACACTGGCTGCCTGCGCCCCCGCGCGGCAGTCGGCCCCGGTGGCGGCGGTGCCGCTGGTGAATGACCCGGCGGGGCGACCGCAGCGGATGGCCTATGCGCTGACCTTCATTGAAGCGATGAAGAGCGATGAGGAAATTCGGCGGGACATTACGCGCGGGTTCAAAGACTCGGCGCGCATGGCCCTACCACGCGGCGCGAAAATCGGCCTTCAGGAGTTCACTGCGCTCGCCGATCAATATCTGTTGCCGGAGCAGTTAAAGCACCTCCCTGAGATCAAGGAAGGCTATGCCACGGGCTATGCCGATACGCTGACGACGGCGGAACTGAAGCAACTGGCGCTTTCCGCTAAGAGTCCCGCCGTAAAGCGCGCGTGGTACGAGGAGCCTTTGTCGCAACAAGATCAGGCCGACCTTATCGCCCTCGGCTTCCCGGTCCTGCGAAAGCGCATGGCGGAAACGGCTCCCGTCGCGCAACGGCTCTCGCAGGCGCAGGGCGAGGCGCTGAATAAGCGGTTGGTGGATGATTTCTTGGCCAAGATTGCAAAGCAGCTTCAGGGGCAACCCGCGTGAGTTGAAAGGGGGAGTTAGGGGGACATGAGGATAGGCGGCAAAATTCGGGCATGGGCGCGGCAACTGGCTCTCGCTCTGAGCCTTTCGGGCTTGGCCGCGTTAGGCCTCAGCGGTTGCGCTGCATCCGTTAGCCCCGAGGAAGCCGCAGCCCGCCGAGCGAAGATTGAAAAACTCGTTCCCCTAGTTATCAACTATGATCTTGCGAAAGATTTGCGAAGCCGAGTAATCGCCCAGAATTACTCTGATAGAGATAAGACTCTTCAGTATGTCTATCGTGATTACCCAGATCGAAATGCAGAAATTGATCAAGGTTTTATGGCACGGTCAGCCGCAATAATGAAGGATACGGACACCCCGGAAATTTATGGAGCGCTTGCAGCCCTGTTGGCCTTCTCGCTTTCCAATGAGGACATTGCGGCGTTAACGGCCCCGCAATACGAACAAGATGTGCGGGGCGCCCTTCGCATGACGACCAGTCTTGAAGATTTCTTGACGCTTCGCCGGACTTCCCCTGTAGGGCCGCCATTGGGTCGCCTTTTGGGGGCTTACAACGGTATTGTTAGGCAATTCGCCCAATCAAATGCCGCTATAGCGCGACAGAGTTTAGTGCAGGACTTCACGAGCTATAAACCGCTTTTTCAACGTCAATAGCAAGACTACAGCAGCGTGCAAAACCATTCCTACAGAGAAGCCCAAGAATTTTATGGCGAGAAGGTAAAGACCATGACGAATACCACCACCACCACCACCGAGACCCTCGAATCGGGCGAAGCCTTTGCTGCGGCCTATGCGCGCAATCGGGCGCATCTTACGGCGACCGGGATGTATCATCCCTCTGAAGAGCATGACGCTTGCGGCGTCGGCTTTATCGCGGCGATTGATGGTAAGCCGACGCGGGCGGTGGTGGATGCCGCCATTCAGGCGCTGAAGTCGATCTGGCATCGCGGCGCGGTGGATGCGGATGGCAAGACGGGCGATGGCGCGGGTATTCATTTGCAGGTGCCGCAGACCTTTTTTCTCGATTACGTCCGCCAGATCGGGCATCCGGCGCGGGAGGGTGAAAAACTCGCCGTCGGCATGGTGTTTCTACCGCGCACGGATTTGGACGCGCAGGAGCGCTGCCGCTGTATCGTTGAAGCCGAGATTCTGAACTTTGGCTATACTATCCACGGCTGGCGGCAGGTGCCGGTGAATGTCGATATTTGCGGTGAGAAGGCCAATGCCTCACGCCCGGAAATCGAACAAATCATCATCGCCAACCCGCGCGGGGTAAACGAAGGCCAGTTCGAGAATGATCTGTTCGTTATTCGCCGCCGTATTGAAAAGCGCGTGGCCGATGCGCGGATCAATGATTTCTATATCTGTTCGCTCTCGTGCCGCTCGATTATCTACAAGGGCATGTTTCTGGCCGAACAATGCACGTCCTTCTACCCGGATTTGCTGGATGCGCGGTTCGTGTCCAACTTCGCCATTTATCACCAACGCTATTCCACCAATACTTTCCCAACGTGGCGGTTGGCGCAGCCTTTCCGGGTGATTGCCCATAACGGTGAAATCAACACCCTGCGCGGTAACGTGAACTGGATGGCCTGCCACGAGCCGCGCATGGCGAGCGACGTGTTCGGCGATCATATTGAAGACATTAAACCCGTGGTGCAGCCGGGCGGGTCGGATTCAGCGGCGCTCGATAGCGTGTTCGAGTTGCTTATTCGTGGTGGCCGCCCGTTGCCGATGGTGAAAACCCTGTGCGTGCCCGAAGCCTGGAACCCCGATGAAGGCACCACGCCCGATAGCTGGCGCGACCTCTATTCCTACTGCAATAGCGTGATGGAGCCGTGGGACGGCCCAGCGGCGCTGGCGGCCTATGATGGTCGCTGGGTGCTGGGCGGTATGGATCGTAACGGCCTGCGCCCGATGCGCTACGTTATCACGGGCGACGGGATGCTGATTGCGGGGTCCGAAGCCGGCATGGTGAAGATCGATGAACAGTCGGTCGTTGAAAAGGGCCGTCTGGGGCCGGGCATGATGATCGGTGTCGATCTTCAGCGGGGCCGCGTGTTCCACGATGCCGAAATCAAGGACGAGTTGGCCTCCCGCAAGCCGTTCGGGCGCTGGGTACAGCAGATCACTCGTATTGATGGCATCATCAAGGGCCACGCCTTACCCGTCGAGCGCATGAGCCGCGAGACAATGCGCCGCCATCAAATCGCCGTGGGCTGGACGACAGAAGACTTGGAACTCATCCTGCACCCGATGGTGGAGGACGCGAAGGAAGCCATTGGCTCGATGGGCGACGACACGCCGCTGGCCGTGCTGTCGGACCAGTATCGGCCCCTGTCGCATTATTTCCGCCAGAACTTTAGCCAGGTCACCAACCCACCCATCGACTCGTTGCGCGAACGCCGGGTGATGACCATTCGCACGCGCCTCGGCAATCTTGGCAATATTCTGGAAGAAGACGAAAGCCAGTGCCAGTTGCTGCAACTGGATAGCCCGATTCTCTCCACG
>JAAFIC010000059.1 GCA_013298565.1 Alphaproteobacteria bacterium
GCCTCGGAAATACTCGAAATCAACCGTCCGCTCCAAAACCTCAAGCGGATCGCCGTGCGCGCTCAAGGCTTTAAGGTGATCGTTCAGGCTGAAAAGCGATTGAGGGTCCATCGGCAGGCTCCAAGCAGCGACGCCCTCAGTGAATCACAGCCCCGCTCAATGAGCGAGGGTTTTTGCGGGTGTCCATCTGTCAAAGCCCACAAAGAGTTGGTATTCGTAGCATCGAAAACGATTGGGTGTTTAGGACTATCAATTCCTTGCGAGTCGTATTTTTCGAAAAAAGTGATCCCGTTTAGTTTCTCGCCATAATAAATGGGGAATTTTGGGAGTATGCGCTCCCAAGCCGTAAAACCTAAAAACATGTCTTTCTGAATTGCTAATATATTTTCCGATTCTGGAATAATCTTACTCTGGATTGTTCTTTTATCATCTTTCAGAGATTTGGAAACATTACCAGAAATCTTCGGATAATTATACTTATCACCTGAAGGAAGGTAAGTTAAAAGAACATGATCGGAGTCGAGGTAAACATAGGCGGGGTAAGAGTTATCTTTAGAATTTACAAAACTTCCAGAAAAATATACCCGATAATTTGGAAAATCATCGGGTCGGAATGCCATCGGCGCAAGGCGATAAGATGAGTTATAAGACTGTGACGAGATATAAGCGTATGATTTTCCTTTCAAAATATTAAAATTTAACATATCTTTTGATTGAAATCCTGAAATATAACCGAAATTAACGTGGTTTTTATCGCTTTTTTTATCCGATTTTACTTTAGTATTTTGTCGAAATGGCATTTTCTGTTCAAAAGACCAGCATCTTGGCCAACCAGTAAGGTCTCTGGTGAAAACCGTATGTTCAATGAAGGTGGGCGGTGCGCTGAAATCAGGTGGAAGGTTATCCATATTTAGCTCCTATGGGGGTGAGTTATTGAAAAAGTCATTTTCCTGCTTGTACCTTAGGCTGTATCCTTTTCTCATTTTATCGGCATAGAAAACCCAAATCGCATCCCAATTGCGCGTTCTCAACAGATCGATGTTTCCCGCCCCGATAATACCATTTGGGGCGTGACTCAATCTGGAAAAGAGAATCGTTTGTTCTCTTCGGGGGAGTTGTTGGAAGGGGAGCATGTCACCCACCAAGGAGGTTGTCCTAAAGCGTCTTGATGAGCTTACGGCTCGAAAGACCCCCGATGCGGCAATGGATCGCCTGCTCGGCAAGGCCGCCGATCCGAAACGCAAGCATCCTCTCTACAACACCAGCCCGTATACCTTCGCCAGCCTCCTTGCTGATTCAGAGAATATCGCGCCGAACCTCGTCGCCTACATCAACGGCTTCTCGCCAACGGCGCAGCGCATATTCGAACGCTTCAAATTCGCCGATCAGATTGAAAAGCTGGATACCAGCAATCGCCTTTTCACCATCGTCAAAGCGATGGCCGACGTCGATCTGCACCCCAGCCGAATCGATAATCTTCAGATGGGCTACCTGTTCGAGCATCTGGTGATGCGCTTCAACGAACAGGCTAATGAGGAGGCTGGAGATCACTTCACACCGCGCGAAGTTATCCGACTGATGGCAAACCTGATCTACACTGGCGAACAGGATGTCTATAAACCCGGCATATACCGCACGATCTATGATCCGGCGTGCGGCACGGGCGGCATGCTCTCCGAGTCAGAGAAACTGATTCTCGACCAGAACAAGCGCGCGCAACTTGCGCTTTTTGGTCAAAAATATAACGACGAGTCCTGGGCTATCTGCTGCTCAGACATGCTGATCAAGGACGAGGATACCGCCAAGATTGTGCTCGGCGACACTCTGGGCGACGGCAAGACCCGAGATGGCTTCGAAGGTAATCGCTTCCATTATCTAATGGCCAACCCGCCGTTTGGCGTCGAATGGAAGGACCAGAAGAGGGCCGTCGAGGACGAGCACATCGCGTTGGGCTTCTCGGGGCGGTTCGGGGCAGGGTTGCCCGCCATCAACGATGGCTCGCTCCTTTTCCTTCAACATATGATCGCCAAGATGCATCCCTACAAAGAAGGGGACGAGGATCAGCCGGGCTCAAAGATCGCCGTTGTTTTCAATGGCTCGCCGCTCTTCTCCGGCGACGCCGGATCGGGGCCGTCCAATATCCGCCGCTGGATTATCGAAAATGATTGGCTTGATACCATCGTGGCGCTGCCCGACCAACTTTTCTACAATACTGGCATCTATACCTATATCTGGCTGGTGACGAACCGCAAACCTTCCGACCGGCGCGGAAAGGTTCAGCTTATCGATGGTACCCGTTTCTTCGTAAAGATGAAGAAGAGCCTCAATAACAAGCGGAATGAGATCACCGAAGACCAAATCCGCCATCTGGTCCGTGTCTATGGCAACTACAAGGATGGTGAAACAGCCGAGATAGAACACAGTGGCGAGACTGAAACGCGCGTCATCTCCCGTATCTTCGAAAACCGGGAGTTCGGCTTTCTCAAGGTGACGGTCGAACGCCCGTTGCGCATGAACTTCGAGGCGACACCCGAGCGCATCGCCCGGCTCGACGACCAGTCCGCCTTCGTTAATCTTGCCATACCAAAGAAGCGCCGGGATAAGGCCGCGATAGAGCGCGAGATTGCGGAGGGTCGCAAAGAGCAAGAAGCCATCCGCGAGATGCTTCGGGCGCTCAAAGCGAAGGGGCGCTATATGGACCGCGCGGCTTTCGAGGCCGACGTGATGAAGACCGCGCGGCGCTTTACCTTAAAAATCCTCGGCCCGATCAAAAAGGCGATCTTTGCTGCCCTTGGCGAGCGTGACCCGGAGGCCGCGATATGCCGGGATAACCAGGGGCAACCCGAGCCCGATAGCGAATTACGCGATACCGAGAACATCCCTTTACCGCCCGGCACGGCACTGCCGTTGCCCATGGGGTTCGGGCCAGACAAACCCAATCACCGACTGGCAGCGGCGTTCCGGGGGAAAATCGACGCCTATATGGCGCGCGAGGTGCTGCCCCATGTCCCCGATGCCTGGGTGGATTATGACAAGACCAAGGTCGGCTACGAAATCCCGATCAACCGACATTTCTACGTCTACAAGCCACCGCGCCCGCTCGATCAGATCGAGGCGGACATCGCCAAGCTGGAAGGGGAGATCGCTGGGCTTCTGAAGGGGCTGGCGGGATGAGCTATTTCGCACGCAGCGATGAATTGCCCGGATGGGTGGCAAATGTGCCCGATACTTGGGGATGTGATTGGCTGAAATGGTCGATTGACCTTTCCACCAAGCGACCAACCGAAGAGCAGCAAGAGATACTTCCCTACATCTCGAATGAAGACATAGCCTCCTGGACCGGTAAGCTGCTGATCGACGAACCAAAACCGGCTGAGGCTGACAGCCGGAGGTTTCAGGCCAACGATATCCTGTTCAATAAGCTCCGTCCCTACCTTGCCAAGGTCTATCACGCGACCTTCGAAGGAGTGAGTTCGGGTGAACTGCTTTGTTTGCGTCCGTCGCAAGGGGTGGAACCTCGGTTTCTGTTCTATGTGCTGGTGTCTAAGGGCTTCATCGACACCATCAACGCCGAGACCTTTGGAGCCAAGATGCCCCGTGCGGATTGGGAGATCGTCGGTCACCAACCGCTCCCACTCCCCTCCCTCGACACCCAGCGGCAGATTGCGCGGTTTCTGGACGAGAAGACGGCCCGGATCGACGCTCTGATCGAGAAAAAACGTGCGCTGCTGGACCGGTTGGCCGAAAAGCGCCAAGCCCTCATCACCCGCGCCGTCACCAAGGGCCTCGACCCCACCGCCCCAATGAAACCCTCCGGCATCGATTGGCTCGGCGACATCCCGGCGCATTGGTCCCTCATCCCGTTCAAGTGGAGATGCCAGGTTCAAAGCGGGCAAGTTGATCCCAAGGAGCCAGAATATGCAGAAATGATGCTGATAGCACCTGACCACATCGAAAGCGGTACAGGGCGGCTTTACGAACCGACGAGTGCCGAGGAGCAGGGTGCAATCAGCGGGAAGTATCTTTGCCCAGAAGGCCCAATTTTGTACTCGAAAATACGCCCGGCTCTTCGTAAAGTTGCGCTTTATGATAGGGAATGTCTTTGCAGCGCAGATATGTATGCGATTGATCCTGGGCGTGATTTAGTTAGGGAATATCTATTCTATTTCCTTCTCACGGACGCTTTCACATCTTACGCAGAACTCGAGTCGCTCCGAGTTGCGATGCCCAAGGTTAATCGTGAGGCCCTTGGCGCGTTTCCTCTCCCAGTACCAAACATTGAGGAGCAAAGAGAGATTGCACGCTTCTGTGAGGGCATCGACCATGGTAACCGCAGGGAAACTGACGAAGTTCAGGATAGCGTCGTCAAACTTGAAGAGTATCGCGCCGCCCTGATCACCGCCGGCGTCACCGGGCAACTCCCGGAGTTGCGATGACCCTTGACGGCTCGACATATCTCGGCTCGCACTCCGCCCGGCGCGCCATTTGTCCGCAGGAGATTTGACCTATGGCCGGCCATACCGAACGCGCTTTTGAGACCGCTATTGAAGCCGGGCTAACCACGTCTGGTGGCTATGAGGCGCGCAATCCCAGTGCCTGGGACGAGGCGCTTGCACTATTCCCCCAGGACGTCACCGGGTTCCTGAAGGATAGCCAAGCGGCAAAGTGGCAGGCGCTGGAAACACTCCTCGGCCCGAAGACGGCGGCGACCGTGCTCGACAGCCTCTCAAAGGAACTGGAGACCAAGGGCACGCTCCACGTCCTGCGCCATGGGTTCAAATGCTACGGTAAGACCTTTCGCATGGCCTGGTTTCGACCGAATACGACCATGAACCCCGAAGCGGCCGAGAGCTATGCCCAGAACCGGTTGACGATTACGCGTCAGGCGGCTTTTACCTCGACCCTGAAGGCGGCCAATGGCAAGAACCGCCGCTGCATCATCGACGTGACCCTTGCCGTCAATGGCATCCCCGTCGTTACCGCCGAACTCAAGAACCCCCTCACCGGGCAGCGCGCCGCCGATGCGGTGCGTCAGTATATGAGCGAACGGGACGAGCGCGATCTTCTCTTCGTCTTCAAAAAGCGCGCCCTCGTTCACTTCGCCGTTGACCCCGACGAGGTGTGGATGACCACACGACTGAAGGGCAAGGAGACCGTCTTTTTGCCCTTTAATCGGGGTAACAATTATGGGGCGGGCAATCCGCCGGTCGAAGGAAACTGGAAGACCCACTACCTGTGGGACGAGGTGCTTGCGCGCGACAGTCTGTTGGAAATCCTGCAACGCTTCATGCACCTCGACGTAAAGGAGCGGCAGATCAAGACCGATAAAGGCATACGCACTGTGCGGAAGGAGACAATGGTCTTTCCGCGCTATCACCAGCTTGATGCCGTTCGGAAGCTGGTCGCGCACGCCAAGGCCCATGGATCGGGGCGGAACTATTTGATTCAGCATTCGGCCGGATCGGGAAAGTCCAATTCGATTGCCTGGCTCGCGCACCGGCTCGCCAGCCTGCATGACGCGAACGATACGAAGATATTTCACTCGGTCATTGTCGTGACCGACCGGCGGGTGCTGGATCAGCAGTTGCAGGCGACAATCTACCAATTCGAGCATAAGACCGGCGTGGTTGAGAAAATCGACGAGGACACGCAGCAACTTGCCCGCGCCCTATCCCAGGGCACGCCCATCGTCATTACGACAATCCAGAAGTTCCCGTTCATCAGTCAGGCGCTTGCAACCCTTGAGAAAAAAGGCTCTGGCGTGAAGATCGATACGGCAGAAAAGCGCTTCGCCGTTATCGTCGATGAAGCACATTCGTCTCAGAGTGGCGAGACCGCGACTGCCCTTAAGGGCATGCTGAACCGGGACGGAATCGAGGCAGCGATTGCCGCCCAACTCTCCGAGGAAGAGGACAATGACCTCTCGGACGACGCGAAAGCGGCGGTGTTGCGCGATGCGCTGAAACGCGCGCGACAACCGAATCTAAGCTTTTTCGCGTTCACTGCGACGCCAAAATTCAAAACAAAGGCCCTATTCGACGAACCTGGTTCGTCTGGCGCGTCACCCTTCCACGAATACACCATGCGGCAAGCCATCGAGGAAGGCTTCATTATTGATGTACTTCAGAACTATACCACCTATAAGCGCTTCTTCGGCCTCATCAAGAGGATTGAGGACGATCCTGACGTTCCCCGCAAGAAGGCCGCTAAAGCCCTCACGCGTTACCTTGAACTTCACCCCGTCAACATTGAGCAGGTCGTTTCCGTAATAGTCGAACATTTCCGGCTCTACGTGATGCACGAGCTTGGCGGGCGGGCAAAGGCCATGGTCGTAACGGGCTCCCGCCTTGCCGCTGTGAAGTACAAGCTCGCCTTTGATCGTTACATCAGGGATCAAGGGTACATCGGCATACGCTCGCTCGTAGCGTTCTCCGGCACCGTTGAGGATCCACAAGATCCCGGATCTTCTTATACCGAAATCTCCATGAATAACGGTATTGCCGAGAGCGAACTTCCCGAGGCCTTTGAACGCGACGATTACCGGGTTCTTCTTGTCGCTGAAAAATATCAAACTGGCTTCGACCAGCCCTTACTGCAAACAATGTATGTCGTGAAGCGGTTGGCGGGTGTGCAAGCGGTGCAGACGCTCTCCCGCCTTAACCGGATCGCGGCAGGCAAGTCGCGTACCTTCGTTCTCGATTTTGCCAACGATGAAGATGACATCTACAAGGCATTTAAGCCCTATTATGAGGCGACGCCGGTTGGAGAAAACGCCGATCCGCACCGCCTTTCCGAGTTGCAACACCGATTGCTGGAATGGGCAATCTTCACGCCTACCGATGTAACCGCCTTTGCAGAAATCTGGTATCGTGGAAAACGCGATCACTCGGCAACTGATCATCGCGTTATGAATGCTGTTTTGGATGCCGTCGTTCAAGTTTTCAAGGGGCGTGATGAAGAAGAGCGCGAAGAGTTTCGCGGCCAATTGACAGCCTATCGGAATCTCTACGCCTTTCTCTCCCAGATTATACCATACCAGGACAGTGATCTTGAGCGCCTTTACGCCTTCGTGAGAAACCTTCTAGCGAAGCTTCCTCCCCCTGGTGACGGACAGGCCTTCGTTCTGGACGACGAAGTGGCGCTGCGGTTCTTCCGGCTTCAGCAGGTGACCGAAGGCTCAATCAACTTGTCGAACGGTGAGGCCGATCCTCTGAAAGGACCAACCGATGTTGGTACCGGTGGCTCAAAGGATGAAGAGGTAACTCTTTCAAGCTTGATCGACCGCCTCAACGAGCGGTTTGGAACCGATTTTATGGAAGCGGATCAACTCTTCTTCGACCAAATTAGGGCAACAGCTGAGAATGATGAGAACATTGCAGAGGCCGCCCGCGCCAATAATTTCGCGAACTTCGCTTCTTACTTCGACCGTATGCTGGACGAGTTGTTCATCGCGCGTATGGAGGGCAACGAAGAGATTTTTTCGCGGGTAATGACGGATACCGAATTCCGTTCAGCCGCCCACGAACATTTAGCTCGCGAGATTTTCCGTCGGGTTCGCGAGAAACAACTCGTCGAATGAGCGGGTTGG
Organism: Alphaproteobacteria bacterium; assembly: GCA_013298565.1. Lineage (GTDB taxonomy): Bacteria > Pseudomonadota > Alphaproteobacteria > Elsterales > Elsteraceae > Elstera. The sequence continues at coordinate 7,589 of JAAFIC010000059.1, forward strand.
AGACAGAATTCGGTCTTTCCTCCAAGATTCTTTGGGGTGTTTCTGCTCCAGTTTCGGACCGAGCCGATATTCGGTTCCAGCAGCATTTCCCTATGTTATTAATGTCCCCCATCAGTAGGCCCCCATGGCGATCCCAGATTTTCAAACCCTGATGCTCCCAGTTCTACGCGCCTGTGCCGCAGGGGAGGCCCGCACCGCCGATCTGGTGGAGCGCTTGGCCGAGAGTTTCCACCTGACCGCTGAGGAGCGGGCGGCGCTGTTGCCGTCCGGGCGGCAAACGACGTTCGCCAACCGCACCTATTGGGCGATTGCCTATCTTGGCAAGGCCGGGTTGGTGGAACGCACACGCCGCGCCCATTACCAAGTCACCGCGCGCGGGCGTCAGGTTCTCGTCGCACCGCCGGAGCGGATCGATATCAAATTCCTGGGGCAGTTCCCCGAGTTTCAAACCTTTCGGGAGACGGGGGACCGGGAGGAGGATGCGCCCATCATTTCCGCCGCATCCGATGAACCCCCGGTTCTGACCCCGGACGAAATCATGCGCCGTGCCCAGCGGCAGCTTGAGGAAGCCCTTGCGGACGAGCTTTTGCAGCGCATCTGGAGTGGCACGCCGCAATTCTTTGAAAGCCTCGTGGTGCGCTTGCTGGTCGCCATGGGCTATGGCGGCTCGGTCACCGACGTCAGCAAGGCTTTGGTCGGCGGTCCCGGCGATGGCGGGATCGACGGGGTGATCGATCAAGACGCCCTGGGCCTTGACCGGGTCTATGTTCAAGCCAAGCGCTATGCCGAGGATAGAACCATCGGCGCGGGAGCGATCCGCGATTTCTTCGGCGGGCTCGACATCAAAAAGGCTACGAAGGGCGTCTTCGTAACCTCCTCCTCCTTCACCAAGGACGCCACCCAGACCGCCGACTTGCTCGGCAAGCGCATCGTGCTTATCGACGGCCCCCATCTCGCCCGGCTTATGATCCGCTTTGAAGTCGGTTGCCGGGTTGAAGAAGTCCTGACGATCAAGAAAATCGACGAGGAGTTTTTCGAGGGGTAAGGATTGCTTCCCCGTTGGGGGGTGTGAGGATTGGGAGGATGTTTTAACCTTAGGACCGATCACCGGGTTCAGATCGCGGCGACTAAGTCGGTTTGCGAAAAGTCGGCACCGACGTAAAGCAGGGGGCAACCATGCTGCTCGGCCACATCATAGGCGAAACAATCCCCGAAGTTGAGGGCGGCGGAATGCTGGCCCTTCCCCCAGTGCTGATAGATGCGCTCGACGCGGCGCGCGGTCGCGGCGGTCGCAGAAATCACTTCAAAACCGAGCCCTTCGACGAGCGCTTGCATTTCCGCGCCAAGATTCCGCCGGGCGGCAACGATCAAAGCTTCGGCGACGGTGACCGCCGAAATCAGCAACGCCCCACGCGTTTCCAGGGCCGACGCACAGGCATCCGCCTCGGGTTCACTAAGCAGAATCGCCATCAGCGCCGACGTATCGACCGCAATCACCTGGGAAGCCCATCATCGCCGTAGAGGAAATCCTGACTGCGGGCCGCATTCTCGCCTGGGGTTGCCTTTGCCCGCGCGGCACTTCGAACGGCTTCCAGCAAGGCGTGCCGGGCCGCAAGGTCTGGAACCGGTTTTATCGGAACGAGGCGCACCGCAGCATGCCCATGCCGCGTCAAAATAACTTCATCGCCCGCTTCCGCGCGCCGGACGAGGTCGGTCAATTGCCCTTTGGCGTCCGAAACTGATACCTGCATGCGGTTTTCTCCGTATCGGTCTCTCAACTCATAATTTGGTCCATTGCATGGACTAATTCAAGAGGTTAAATCGTCTAGGAGACTGATCTGCTCCCCAAGAACCGGCCCGAGAATTGGGCAGCAGATCAATGTTGCACCTTAGCAATATGTTTCATCCTCAGCGGTCAAATCCAGAGTAGGGCCGTTCGAACCCTGCCTTCCCTTGCAGGGTTTCTCACGGTGATCCACACTTGATACCGTAAGGAAGAGAAATCTCCCGGACTTTGATTGAGAACGCCCACAAATTTTTAAGGGCATTGCACCAAAAGTCACTGTTTATCGTAGAACATTACCTCTACGGCGGCGCTCTGGCTCGGGCATGTCGGCCAATGGACAAACACCGACGTAACCGCTTCTTCCAAATGGATGATTCCGGACCAGAGTCGAATAGTAACTCTTCATCGCGAAACCGATAAGCCTCAGTTGTTTTTATTGATGATATTGCAACCCTGTTTAGCAGGTGCTCATCAGATGGATTAGATCGCGAGGCGGAATCGGTGGAAAGGGTTTTACGTCTATCCCTTCGTTTGCCACCAGAGAAAAAGCACCTCTCGGACATCTTGAACCGGTCGAACACTGCCGACCAGATAACGAATAACGCTTCGCTGTCATATCCGAAATCCCACCCAAGATGTCGCTTAAGGCCATAACCCGCCGCATAACCGAGCCCATCACTATCGACATCCAATCGCTGGGACATCGGACGAAACGGTGATATCCGGGTTTGCCGGGGACCCGGGCGGCGGCCATACGGCGGTAACCATACCCGACCCATTTCTCTATCGGGATCATAGACCACCGCATGAACATGAACGAGCGCGACAATATCATCGGCCCGAAACTTTAATCCCCAGGCAGAATTGGGATAAATTCCAGCGGGAACATCCCTCACACGCTTCGGTTCGCATTCAATCGAGCAAAATACGCGCGCGCGGGGTGCGTATCGCTGAAGGCGTTTTATCAAATTTTGTCGGACCCGCCGAACTTCTCGAACAAGCACCTCTACACTTTCAACAATGTCATCAGGACCGATAAGCACCGGCTTCAGGTGATGCGATACAATTTCAATTGAGGATCGTGGAATGGTTTTAAAGAATTTATCGATGCGTTTTCGCAACTCGATTTGAACAACCCCGTCAGGACCGTGACAGCGCGAGCAGTGAGGAGTTCGACATGGCTTTTTAATCGCACACGTATGCCATGCATCGACGATTAATCGTGTTAAGGTATGACGCTTAAGGACGCGGGATCGCTCCCCTTGTACGGCGATAGGGGGCATTGCGCCTATGCGCGCAACGTCTCTCGGCACCCACCATAATGGATCGGGGTCCCAAGGCAGGTAGGGTACCCTCGCCTCCCAAATCGCCTGTAATTCGGTGTCCGCTATGCCAGGGGCCAGCATAGGTTTACACCGCACCGCTGAGGCGGAAGTGCGAAATTCCCCTGTTTACAGGGGGCATGCCCATCATCGTTCCTTGTCCCGTTCTTGTTGCTCCCGCCAGAAAAACTGCCGAGGGTGTGCACCCCTCGGCAGAAACGGGAACGCGCCGGTACAATAACCGACAGGGTATTTAGCCCCACTCTTCAAGCTAGGTTTGGGATCCGAAAAGTCTAATTGCCGGGATGACGGGAATTTTTTACACGGCATTCACAAAAAATATTGACAAGTCAATTGATATTTTGTAGATTGCCGCTTCACAGTAACGGGAAGCCTCTATGAACCCCACAGCAGTCGCTGTCAGTTGTTCATGCCCACACCGTACCCCCACCATCCTCAATCATACCTTCGGCGACCACCGCCCATGCTGAGCGAAGCTGTGCGCCTCTGCGATTCAGGCGAAAGTCTGCGGTGGGAGGGAAAGTTTGCCGAATCGCTGGAAGCGTTTCAGCAAGCGCTCGCATTTCTCGATCAGATCTCCTCACGCCCAAGAAGCGTACAGGGCCATGCGGTTTTTGCCATCCGAGCGCGGGCGGCTCGGGAGGCGACCATCGTAATGATCTCGCTGCAAGCACCGGTTCTTGCGATATACAACATGATCGCCGCCGAGCGCGCCGCACTTGAAGCGCAATTATGCTCCCCGATCTCCCAGGATCGCTTACATCACCATTTGAGCACGTTCGGCATCGCCGTCGATGCCAACAACCATACCCGGGTGAAGCGTTCGGCAGAAACCTTGCTGAAGGACCTCTTCGGGGTAGCAGGACCGACCGCAGCCCAAAAGGCACAGATCGCTTTGATCCGAAATCATCTGACCCAGGCGCGTGTCATTTTTGATCGCGAGGAGGATAAGATTGATGCCACAGCGCTGGTCCAACACGCACTTTCCGAGGCGTTGGCGCTCACCTCAACCCTCTCAGTCGGGGCTGCCGCGAATCCTGTGATTCCGCTGATCGGCGAGATTCTGGATCTATTTGCACATATAGAAGGCAACAACCCTTCGTGGCGTGTGCGCGCGCAGATTGTACGTACGCTACTGCCAATCGCGCCCGATCCGTGGTCGATGGCGTTGATATCCCGCGAAGGTATTGCCGCACTTTTCGCCGGGTTGAGCATGCCCGGCCATCCAGATTGGTTCTTTGATGAAAGCGAACCGATCCTAGTGGATCTATTCTGATCCCTCATCCCGACGCTTCGGTCCCCGCCGCCGCGATGGAGGTGAACCACTCTCTTCACTATCCGAGCGCGTAACACGGGGAAGGACGCGACGAACCGGGCGTTCTTCACTCAAGCCTTCGGGCGGTATCGGGGCTAAAAACTCGCCCACATCCGCTTTCAGAACCGCGGCCAGATCGTCCAGCGTCGCCAAGAGCACGCCCTTGGTATTGCGTTCGATCAGACCGATGGTGACCCGATCCAGACGCGCCAAGTGAGCAAGCTCTTCCTGCGATAACCCCCGCGCGTGACGGAGGCGGCGAAGATTAAAAGCAACTCGGGCACGCGCAGAATCCATGCCCGAAGGTGCGATAAGATGCTTTTCCGCACCACGGACCTATAAACATCTTATATGATGCTTTATGGATATCTTTTTGATAGATTGCGCTGGGCCGACGCGCCTTACGGGCGGATGGGAACCTGCCATCGCCTGTAGAGCAACCCTTTCAAAACAAAGAAACCTGGAGGATTTTCATGCGCATTCTTTCGCTTATTCTTCTCGCTCTCCCGCTCGTGATAATCCACGGCATGCCCGCACAGGCGCAGGACGATCTTCCGCGTTTGCTCCAAGGGGCAGATCGCTGCGATGCCGATACAAGCGGCATTCCCGATACCGATACCTGTGGAGGTATTTATACCGCCCTCATCAGACATTACGGCGGCTATCCTCAGTTCCGCGCCGTCACCCTCGAACGCCTGCGTCAGATCGCCACGCGGTGCGACGCAGATACGTCTGGTGTCCCCGATGCCGATACATGTGTTCCTGCGTATGCGCGCCTAATCAACGCTTACGGCAGCTATTCCACCTACCTCAGTGCCGCCGACGCGCGAAAACCGACGAATTGATCTCCCGCTCTAAGACGCACCACTATCGAGAAAACGGATATATCGGGGGTACGATGATGCGTACCCCCAAGCCCACGGCCCCGATCTACGACCCCCTAAGGTTTCCCCCAATAACCACCGTCGATTTGAACGGACCTAACCCTATTGCCGATATTCTCTGCCCCGAGGTGTGCGAGATACTCTGGGTGCGGGATGGGGTAATCGATCTATGGACCGAATATGACAGTAATGTCTGGCGTGTTTTCATCCTGGATCATAAGGGCCACATCCTCCCCTGGGCGGGTGCCGAAAGCGACGTCCCGTCACCCTTCATGCCTGCACGCACCGATCCCCTCCCTTGGTTGAAACGTCTCATCGCGCATACCGCCACAGGGATGCCCGATGGGGCCGATCTCGGCATTCTTCTCGCCTATAACGGCACGACACGCCCAACCCGCTATCACGGGCATTGGAGCTTAGAAGGTCAGGGGCTTTTTTCTCCCTCGGCAGGTCTGTAAACACCCCACTCCGAGCCACTCAAACGGGTTGTATGGGGTGGCCTTGAATGCACCTTCCCTGGGGATATCTTGGAAAGAGAAGCTGCCCGCCAGCCCACGAGGTGCCGATGTCCCGCCGAAAAATCGTTCCCCCCGCCGCCATCCGAAAAATGATCGAAGCTGCCCAGAATGCTGGGATTACCCCGAACCGAATCGAGTTCACGTCCGAAGGATCGATCATCGTTAGTCAAGAACCAACCGCCTCTTCGACCGAGACTGCGCTCGACCGATGGATGGCAACACGCGAGAAGGATCGCCATGGCGCGCGTTCGGCTTAAAGGCATTAATTCGAAGCGCAAGCGCCTCGCCGATGGAACGGAAGTAACCTACTATTGGGCGTATCGCGGTGGCCCGCGCCTGCCGGGAAAACCCGGATCGCCCGAGTTCGTTCAGGCCTATTACGATGCCTATCATGCTAAACGGCCCGCGCCCGCCAACACGTTGCTAGCGGTCATGAACGCCTATCAGGATAGCGGCGACTTCAAGAAGCTCGCCCCAAGAACCCGGGCGGATTACATCACCCAGATTCGTAAGATCGAAACCAGCTTCAGTGACTTCCCCCTCACCGCCCTCAAGGACCGACGCAGCCGCGCGATATTTCTGAAATGGCGGGATGGATTGGCCGAAGGTGGTAAGACCCGGCAAGCGGATTACGCGGCCGGGGTGTTGGCGATCATCTTATCGTGGGCATATCATCGCGGCCTGATTGAAGCGAACCCTACGGAGAAGCTAGGCAGGCTCCATCGCGGTACCCGTGTGGAAAAGACCTGGAGCGCAGAAACCGAAGCCCGATTCATGGCATCGGCCCCGCCTCATCTTCGCCTCGCATTCGTTTTGGCCCTGTGGACCGGGCAGCGACAGGGAGACCTCCTACGGATCACCTGGAAGGCCTATGACGGCCAATACCTCCGGCTCACTCAACAAAAGACCGACGTGCCCGTCATCATCCCCGTCGCAGCCCCGCTGAAGGCGCTACTGGACCCCATTCGCGGTGATGAAAACACCCCGATCCTAAAACCCACGCGCGGTACTGCCTGGACCTCCACGGGCTTCCAGACCTCCTGGCGAAAGGCCTGCCTGGATGCAGGGGTCACGGGCGTCACTTTCCACGATCTCCGGGGAACGGCGGTCACACGCCTTGCCAAGGCAGGCGCTACCGTACCGGAGATTGCAACCTTAACGGGTCATTCGCTCAAAGAGGTGCAGGCCATTCTCGACCGGCACTATCTGTCGCGGGATGTGGAAATGGCCGAATCGGCGATCCGAAAGCGTGAAGCGGCGGAGAAAATTTCCGACCGGTCTTCCGACCGCGCTGCCTAGAAGGGGGATCAGTTGGCGGTAAGCCGTAGAAAGCGTGGCTGGGACGGGAGGGATCGAACCTCCGAATGCCGGAATCAAAAGCCGTGTCGGGACGTTTTGATAGGGTTTTGATATCATTGGCCTTCACTCCATATCATATTGATAACACTGATAAATTCTCATTCACCTGGGATCATTTTATATCACTGGAAATAACGCGCTTTCATCAGGTCGGTGTGAGGAAATTGTGAGGGCAAACCTGTCTCGAAGGAATCAGCTTGTGGATAATTTTGTAAAAATGTAGGGTACACATGTACCAGATTTTTGGTACTACCGTAACAAGGATTTAAGCAATGGCTCGCCCTTTCGTCTTTCCAGATCCCAAGGATCGGAGTGTTAATTCGCCGACGACGATTATTAGTAGCGCTCAGGTTCTCGGCAATTATAACCAAGAACACCCAGATAACAAACGTGAAAGGGTCACTGACGTTGTAAAAGAATGGTTTCAGGAACAAGCAAAAGAAGAAGGATGGTCAGAATCTGAATTTCATGGCAGCGACTGTCTTCTAGTTGCAGACGTGAAACTGGGAAAGTGACCCCGATATCACCAGAGGTTCAGGTCACTGAACCTCTGGCCCTCGCCGAGAGCGGGGGTGGAAGCGGAAAGAGACTTCGCGGGGAACCGGCTGCACGGAGCAACGCGGAGGAAGCTGGGCGGAAGGCTCTTGTAGCGAATGAGGGGGTAGCACCCCCCTTAAACCAAATTAAAAGAACAAATCATGAAAATAACAATGGCATCCTGCGTGGTTATAGGGTAGTATTGCGTTCGGCAGTACCGCCGGAATCAAGTAACGGAGAAGATCATGTCAATTATTCTTGATGAAGAAACTGAAAATAATCTTAAACGGTTCAAAGAGACTTATGAAGGTTTGAAATACACAATAAATTATCTTAAACTCACTGAATTATTCGGCTTTATAAACAGTTTATATGCTATCATGGGTATGATACAATCACTAATTTTACGTGGTGGACCAGAGGATATAGATAAAATAAAGAGGTTATTGAATAGTTCTCTTTTAATGTTGGACCAAGTGGAATTACAGGTTCAATATTTAGAAGACTGGATTGAATGGGACAGGAAGCAAGAGCAGAAAGAACTAAAAAGCGAAAGTGAAATAAAAGATTGGAAGGATATTAATGTTCGGTAAAGATAATAAGCTAGAAGAAAATGGAGCCAGAAGGCTCCATTTTTATTTCAGCGATATTCTCCAGATAGCTCATGCTCCGGCGGAATTGATGATATAACAATAGATTTTCTCTTCTCCATGATTTCCTCCGAGGTCGGCACAAAAAAACCGCAGAAATTCTGCTTCCAGACTTCTGATCTGTCTCACCCTGGGTGGAAAAAACAGTAAATTTTGGCACTTATTACTGCAGCGTGGAGGCAGTTGATGCATTTTCGGTTCTCAATCATTTCATCAAGATCGAATTCTTCACCTTTATTATTATCTTTCTCTGCTGTCGCGTCCGCCATTTCGTGGGTCATACTCATGTTCATTACTCCGTGTTGGTGTTTTTGAGGGATGAAGTCGATTGGTATAACTGCTGTTTACCATTATTAATTGTTGTCCTCCTGTTTCGGATGCTTCTTTTAGAGCATCGGCAATCATTAGGTCTGCGCCTGCGTCAGAGAAAACGTCTATGGTGGAGATTGCAGCAGATTTTAGTTCTTTGGCTGCTGAGGGCTGTGACTTTGATTTGTATGTGTGTTTTTGATGGTATTTCTCTGAAGCCGATGCAATTGGGTTGAAGAAAGCCTTTAATTTGTCGAAAAGTGTTTGTTTCTGTGGCTTTGGCGTCGGCTTGATCGCGCCTAATTTCCAAGTTTCGAAAGACGGGAAGCGTTGCTCTCGAAAGGATTTGGCTTGCTTCTCCAGCTTGTTCTTCGCCCTCTCGAAGCTTTCACGCTCAATGGTCCGCATCATTCCGCGATATTTCGGCTCGAAACATTGTGAGATAAGGCTTGTTTTGTATTTATATTCTTTCCATAACCTTTCTTTTTATTTCTTGATGCTTTCGAAATCGAGCTTAATTTGCTCCGGTAACTTGCCAAGGCGCTGGAAATGCTCGGCGCGGGCTTCGCTGTATTGTTCCCACTGCGTCTTTTGCTTGGGCTTGGTCGGTGGTGCCGGTGGTGCCGGTGGTGCCGGTGGTGGCGCAGCCTTAAGCTGAGATTGCTCGAAGCTCTTCGAGAGTTTGCCGTGTGACAGATCGCCCGACACCTTTGAAGCCGCGATTCGATTGCCGTTTTCGTCAGTAAAAACAAGGCCTTGATTGCCGTTTGAGCGCGTGATGATCTCGAAATCGAGACCTTCATCTTTGAGGTTTTTGCGAAGATCGGCCCACGATTTCGCAGCTTCAGCAGCACGCTGAACGTTCGCGTTTTTTGAAATGTCCCATTCCGTTTTTTGTGCTGCTGCGGCCTGCTTGATCGGCGTTTTAGAAAAATGCGCTTTTGCGCTTGTCGGCGATGACAGTGCCGAATCGATCTTCGATCCTGCTATCTCCGCCCCCGATTCTAAGTCTGCAAATCTATAATTTACAGCGCGCGACCGCGACGACTTCTCGCTCATTTTCACGCCGATATCGTCGAGAAATTTCTCAAAATCTGGTCTGCTTTTCGCACCGGCAGCGACACGTATTTGAGCAACTTTTTGTTCTGGAAAACGAGCGCTAGGGTCACGCCTTTTGGGTTGGTAGGGCTGTAGATTTAATTCATTTTCTATCTGACGACACAGCGTCGGACGAATGTGAAAATCGTTTGAAAGTTTTACCGCTTTACCGTCGAAACTAACGAGATTAGTGACGGTATGTATGTGTCGGTGGTCACGATCTCGATGCACCGCCATAACCGATTGATGCTCTTCCAAACCGAGCTTTTTCAGCATTTTTTCTGCCGCGACGAACATCATTTCGTCACTAATTTTTTCGTTGGGATCGAACGATAAAATTGAGTGGTAAGCGCACTTTTTTGTGGTGTTTAAGTTCGCCACCATCCTCATTTCGCTGGCTGCGTTTTTCCAATTTTCTGAGGCGATATTGATCGTGCGGATGTTATCCGATTTTTCACAGATGTAATTAACAGAGCTGTTAAATGACGTGTTTCTTAGCGCTTTGCTGATCACGATTCGCCAACTTTCGCCGCTGCGTCTCGAACTGCGGCGAGGGCCGCCGCTATATCTTCCTGGTTGTCCTGTCCGAGGTGGCCGAGGCGGGTGAGCTGATTGAGGTTCTGGCCGATACGATTCAGTTCTCGGAAGGCTTCGGCCTTCGACCTGGCGTCATGATCGATCCGCCGACCCAACATCGACCTGCGAAAATACGACGGCTTCGACAGACCCGCCGAAGCCGATTTTTCGGCGAGTTCGGCAAGCTCAGAATCGTCAAGGCGCACCATAACAATGTGCTGTCGTCGGCGTATTTCGGACATCGCTGAATCCCTTTACCGGGGCCGTTTTCGGCCCCGCCTTCCAGGCAAAAAATGACAGAGCTGCGCGACAGAATTTTTTGCGTAGCACCCCCACCGAGGGGTGCCTGGCGAGACGCCGAAGCACACCGCAACGCGGTATAGCATCGGCATGGCTCGCGAACCATGTATTCGAGCGTAGACTACACGTATTTTTCGAGTGTAGCAAGGTGTATTTTCAAAAAAACTACACTGACGTAGTTCGGAAAATACGCTCTGTGTAGTTTTTTGCTTATAGGTGTATCTTCAAGTATCGCATTAACTTTGCTACGCTCTATCTACGCCCGAAAAATACGGGTATCATCAGAACCAATGCTACGTATTTTTGGAGAAATACCATGACGCTGATCGAAACCGTAGTTGCGAATATTTATCAACTACGACACATGAGGGACGATGGTAGAACCTGGCCTGAGGTCGCTGAATGGCTTTCAAGCGAAACCGGAAATACGGTCTCGGCGGCCTCGTTGAAGGCCGCGTTTTCGAAGGCCACGAAGACCTTGCCGACACCCGTCCAGATAGAAAAAGTGGTAGAGGTCGAAGAGGTCGCATTTGCCGAAATCGACGGTGAAAACTTCAG
>JAAFIC010000006.1 GCA_013298565.1 Alphaproteobacteria bacterium
GAGCACGAGATCGGGCAGTTTTGGCAAGCGACCCTCGATCACGGTTACTTTCGTGCCGACATCAATCAGCTTGAACACGGCCTCAATGTCCTTCGGCAGCATACGGAAACAACCGGAGGAAGCGGCACGACCAATTGACTGCGGCTCGTTGGTGCCGTGGATGCGGTAATAGGTCCAGCCTAAATCGAGCGCATACAGCCCCATCGGGTTGCGCGGGCCGGGCGGGACGGAAACGGGGAGTTTCGGGTCGCGTCGGCGCATTTCCGGCGTTGGCACCCAGGTGGGGTTGCGGCGTTTTCGCAGCACTTCCGTTGTGCCGATGGGAATGAGATCGCGCGACCGGCCCACGGCGATGGGAAAACTGCGGCTGCTGCCATCGGCGAGCAAAACGCGCAGCTTACGATCCGCCACCGAAATCAGAATAGCCTCCCCCGGCGCGCTCGGCTCCGGCAGCGCTTTGGGGGCCAGGGCTACGGCGGGTTCCGGCTTCGGCTGAGGGGGTTTCGAGGGGGTGGGTTTCGGAATAGCGGCAACGATAGACGGTTTTTCGGGCGTCGGCGGTTCGGCGCGCGGCTGAACTGGTTCCGGCGCGGGCATGGGGGTTGGGAGAACTCGGCTTGGCGACGGGCCAAACTCCAGGGGAATCACGACGGGCGGCAGGGCGGCTAAGGCGAATGGAAACAGCGATTCGCCCTCCGGCAGCGGTAGTGCTGGGATGGCCAAGTCGGGCAGGGTTGAAACCGAAAGCGGTGGGGGTGCGCCAAGCAAGCCTTCGCGGTCGGCAACAATAAAGCCAAGGCTGGCCGCGCTCACCGTTATGGCCAGCGCCCACAATCCCCCTACGATAAGATTTAATCCTCCGCTCATAGGATGAACCCTAGCAAGGGTCGCGGCGTTTTTCTATCCCACGGCCCGGTATTATTCGCGTCATACGGGATAAGAAGGCCGTTACCCGGAAAGGCTGCCGTGTGGGCCAAACCCCCTTGCCAGGGGGGTGGGATTGCGGCAGGATTTTTGTGTTGCGCCGCACAAGCGGGCATGAATTTAAGCCGGACGGTACATGCCAAGATCGTGAGCCGGTACACGCGGGAGGGTAACAAAAATGAACAAGGCGCTCGAAGAACTCTACACCAAAGCGTCAGAAGTATATGAGAAGCATCAGGACCAGGAACTCTATGATTATCTGATGACTCTGGCGCGTCATTTGGAAAATGCCGATATGATGAAGCATCAGCTCGGTTATTTGCTGATGCACGCGCGCTCCACTGTTGCAGCCCCGGTTCGCACGGTTCATTTTCAAGAAGCCCTGACCCGCGCGGCGCGGTTTCTGGAAAAAATTGAACGGGATGATGCGTAACCAGTTGGTTTCAGGCTAAGGGGCCGCGCCCGCCCGCGCGCCTCCCAGCTAGTATGACCGCCCCCACCCTGTCCCCCTCAGCTTTTCGGCAGGCATTGCCCGGCACGGCGGCGTTGATCGTCGGCCACGGCATTGGGCGATTTGCGTTTGCGCCGCTTATTCCCGCGCTGGTCGCTGCCGGTTTATTCACCGGGCCGCAGGCGGTGTGGTTGAGCGCGGCGAACCTTATCGGCTATTTCATTGGCGCATTGATGGCGCTGCGGTTGGCGGATCGTTTTGGCGTTAGGTTTGTGGTGCGCGCCTCGGTCGGTGCGGTGGTGCTGGCGACGCTTGCGGGCATTCCGGGCTGGGGACTTGAGTGGCTCGCGCCGTGGCGGCTGCTGACTGGAGTTTCCGGGGCGCTGATTCTTATTCTCGCGCCGCCCGCTTTGCTTAGTCAGGTGCCGACCCCTCGGCGCGGCACGATTGGCGGACTGGTGTTCTGCGGTATCGGGGTTGGGATTATCTGCGCCGGAACCCTAGTGCCGTGGCTGGCGCGGATTGATATTGTCACGGCGTGGCTGGGCCTAACAGTTCTAGCACTGTTGCTGTGGATTCCGGCGTGGCACGGTTGGCCGAAGACGCCGCAGGGGATAGCGCCGCCAAGCGGGCCGGGGCCGCGCTGGACACTGCCGTTGATCGGCCTCGCGGCGGCCTACGCTGGGGACGCGATGGGCTTTATTCCCCACACAGTCTTTTGGGTCGATTACATCGCGCGCGGCCTGGGGCATGGCGTTTCAGTCGGTGGGTATTTTTGGGTGCTGTTCGGCGTTGGCGCGGCGTTGGGCGTGCTGTTGCTCGGACGTTTGGCCGATAAGATTGGCTTCGGCGCGGCCTTAACGCTGATGCTACTCGCAAAAGCCCTGGCGGTGGCGCTGCCGCTCGTGTCGTCCTCCATCCCCGCGCTCGTGATGTCCAGCCTCATCGTTGGGGCTGCAACCCCCGGTGCCGCCATGCTCACGTCCGGCGTTGCCCTAGAATTGGTGGGGGTAGAGGCGCATCGGGCGGCATGGCGAAAGCTCACGTTGATTTTTTCGGCCTTTCAAGCGCTTGCCGGCCAAGGTTTCGCGTTTTTATTCGCGGCAACCCAGACGTATGATCTGATTTTTGCGCTGGGCGCGGGATTGCTGGCACTGTCGAGTGGTGCCGCTGCTCTGGCGTGGCGCGGTCAGCGGCTTCATAAGAAAAACTAGGGAAATTCCCCAGTTCTTCCGTCTTGTTCTGTCATCAATCCGGCGTACACTCGTGTTTCGGAAGGGTTGGGTTCGTCTGAACCCCCGCAACTAATACGGAGAAATCCCGTGACCGTCGGAATCGACACGCTCAAAACCCGTCGCACACTCACTGTAGACGGCGTTTCTTATGATTATTTCAGCCTCGCCGCCCTGGTAGAAGCTGGGCACACGCAGGTGACGCGCTTGCCGATGTCGCTGAAAGTGCTGCTGGAAAATCTGCTGCGCTATCAAGATGAGCGCACGGTTTCGGTTGCCGACGTAAAGTCGCTGGCCGATTGGCAGCCGTCCGGCGAGGAAAAAGAAATCGCCTACCGCCCCGCCCGCGTGCTGATGCAAGATTTCACGGGCGTTCCTGCCGTGGTCGATTTGGCGGCGATGCGCGACGCGATGGTGGCCCTCGGCGGCGATCCGCAAAAGATCAACCCGCTCTCCCCGGTCGATCTAGTGATTGATCACTCGGTGATGGTCGATCATTTTGGCACCGCGCAATCGTTCGACGATAACGTGACGCTGGAGTTCGAGCGTAATCACGAACGCTACGCCTTCCTGCGCTGGGGCCAATCGGCCTTTAACAACTTCCGCGTCGTGCCGCCCGGCACCGGCATTTGCCATCAGGTGAACGTCGAATATCTCGCGCAAGTGGTGTGGACGAATACCGAAGACGGCAAAACCGTCGCCTACCCTGACACCTGCGTCGGCACTGATTCGCACACGACGATGGTCAACGGCTTGGCCGTGCTCGGCTGGGGCGTCGGCGGGATCGAGGCGGAAGCGGCGATGCTCGGCCAGCCGGTCTCGATGCTGGTCCCCGATGTCGTTGGCTTCAAACTCATCGGCAAGCTACCGGAAGGCGCAACCGCGACCGATTTGGTGCTGACCGTCACCCAGATGCTGCGGAAGCTCGGCGTGGTTGGCAAGTTCGTGGAATTCTACGGATCGGGCCTCGATACTCTGTCGCTGGCCGATCGTGCCACGATTGCGAACATGGCCCCGGAATATGGTGCCACCTGTGGCTTCTTCCCCATTGATGCCGAAACCATTCGCTACCTCAGCTTCACGGGCCGCGACCCTGCCCGCGTGAAGCTGGTGGAAGCCTATGCCAAGGCGCAAGGGCTGTGGCGCGATGCCGGCACGCCGGACCCCGTGTTCACGAATACGCTGGAGCTTGATCTTGCCGCCGTGCTGCCCTCGATGGCCGGCCCGAAGCGCCCGCAAGATCGGGTTATGTTGAGCGATGCGGACGTGAGCTTCAGCAAGACCCTTGCCGATGCGGGCGTTGCCGCGCCGCGCAAAGTGGCCGTGGAAGGCGCCAACTACGACCTCACCGATGGCGATGTGGTGATTACCGCCATTACGTCTTGCACCAATACCTCCAACCCAAGCGTGATGATTGCGGCAGGCTTGCTGGCGAAGAAGGCGATTGAGCTGGGGCTGGAGCGCAAGCCTTGGGTGAAATCCTCCCTCGCCCCCGGCTCCCAAGTCGTGACCGACTATCTCAATAAGGCGGGGCTAACGCCGTATCTGGATCAGCTTGGCTTCAATCTGGTTGGTTATGGCTGCACCACCTGTATCGGCAACTCCGGCCCGCTGGCCGATCCGATTGCGGCAGCGGTGGAAAAGGGCGATCTTACCGTCGCGGCTGTGCTGTCGGGCAACCGCAACTTTGAAGGCCGCATCAGCCCGCATGTAAAGGCGAACTACCTCGCCTCGCCGCCGTTGGTTGTTGCCTATGCCTTAGCCGGTACGATGACGCTGAACGTGGCAACCGATTCCCTTGGTACGGGCAAGGATGGCCAGCCTGTGTATCTCAAGGATATTTGGCCGTCGAACGCCGAAATTCAAACGGCGCTGGAGGCCAGCCTAACCTCGGACATGTTCAAAGCCCGCTACGGCAATGTGTTCCACGGGCCGGACGCGTGGCGCGCGATCGAGACCACCACGGGCGAAACCTATGTTTGGGATAGCGGCAGCACCTATGTGCAGAACCCGCCCTATTTCGTTGGCATGGCCAAGGAGCCTAGCGCGGTTTCGGACATTCATAAGGCGCGTCCGCTGGCGCTGTTGGGCGATTCGATCACGACCGATCATATCTCCCCGGCAGGCTCGATTAAGCAAGACAGCCCTGGCGGTGCGTATCTGCTGGCACACCAAGTTCGCCCGCTGGACTTCAACAGCTACGGCGCGCGCCGGGGCAATCACGAAATCATGATGCGCGGCACTTTCGCCAATATCCGCCTGAAGAACGAAATGGCCCCCGGCACCAGCGGCGGCGTAACCGTTTTCCAGCCGACGGGCGAAGCCATGTTCATCTACGACGCGGCGCAGAAGTATAAGGCCGAAGGCACGCCGCTGGTGATCGTTGCGGGCAAGGAATATGGCACGGGTTCTAGCCGCGACTGGGCGGCGAAAGGCACGCTGTTGTTGGGCGTGAAAGCCGTGATTGCCGAGAGCTTCGAGCGTATTCACCGCTCCAACCTGGTTGGCATGGGCATTCTGCCGCTCCAGTTTAAGGACGGCATGACCCGGCAAACCCTGGGCCTCGATGGCACCGAAACCTTCGACATTACGGGCGTCGAAGCGGGCCTAAAGCCGCGCCAAGACCTAACCCTCACCCTCACCCGCGCCAATGGCACGGTGGAAGTGATCCAGGTACTCAGCCGTATTGATACGCTCGATGAGGTCGAATACTACCGCCACGGCGGGATTCTGCCCTATGTGCTGCGGAGTTTGGCGTCGTAGGTAAGCGTTTTAGCGTAAAAAAACTGCGGCCCGCTTGGAAGAGCGGGCTGCTTTTATTTAAAAAAATTTTAATTTTAAAGACCGAGAAGGGCGGCCATTTTGGCTCTAACCTCGTCTAGTACTTCCTCAGGAACCGAGCAAAGAAGTTGAAAATCACGCGCGGCGTAATCGATACTCCGAACCTGGTCGGCGAGGATAACGCCCGTGACTAGTAAGCCGGGCGGCAATTCAACCTCGAACGGATAACCCTTCCGACTCCGCGTGATGGGGCAAACGACCGCCAGCCCCGCTTTTGTGTTATATGCGTCCACTGAAACGACCAACGCGGGCCGAAAGCCAGCTTGCTCATGTCCGTGTTGAGGGCTAAAATTAATTCTAATAATGTGCCCCGCTTTGGGGGGGATGCTCTGAGTACTCATCGCTAATCAATTCCTTACCGTAGAGTGGGCCAAAATCGACTTCTGCGTGTTTATTATCGTCGGTAATACCAGCGAGTAAATCTTCAAGTCGGTATTTTTTCTGCTCGAGCAGAATCCGAACGACGAGCGCTCCATTGTCAACGGTCAAATTAACCGACTGACCCGCGCGCGCCCCCAGTTCAGATGCGTAGGCCGCAGGAATCCGCAGCGCGATGCTGCCCCCCCACGACGCTAGTTGTCCGATCATGTCATTTTTCCCGTCAATGCAGAAGTCGATAGGATCACAATATGATCCTGAGCCGTCGGAGTCAACATTATTCACGGAGTCACTCGGTCTTGCTAATGCCGTGGTGGCGCGCCAACTGTTCCGTCAACTGTTCGACTTCGGGATCTGTTACGAAGAGCGGCATGTTTGCCATCCTGTGCAGCGAGAGCGATGGTCGCTTAAGTCTAAACTATGGAGTCCCCCCCCGTTATGGTCAAGTTCGCCGCCCTTACGCTCGCCCTGCTGCTCCCCGGCTTGGCCGTCGCCCAAACCCGCATTGGGGAAGTTTCTACCACCTTCCGCCTCGTCGGCCCGAACGACAAAGTGTTGATCGAACGGTACGACGATCCGAAGGTGGACGGCGTTGCCTGTTACGTGTCGCGTGCCGATACGGGCGGTCTGTCGGGCGCGGTTGGGTTAGCGGAAGACCCCAGCCGTTTTTCCATCGCCTGCCGGGCGGTTGGCCCTGTGAAAATTCGCGGCGAGATTGATAAGGGCAAGAAGGGGGAGGAAGTGTTTAGCGAGCGCACGTCCTTCATCTTCAAATCAATGCGCGTCTCCCGGTTTTTCGATACGCAAAAGCAAGTGCTGGTCTATCTGGTTTGGTCCACCAAGCTGATCGACGGCTCGTCCTATAACGCTGTCTCGGTTGTCCCGCTTCAGAACTAATTAAAGCGTTGATCGTGACCGATCACCGTAGCCCTCAGACGGCGGGCGGGTTTCTCCTAAACCCTTGCCTTCCGCGACATAAGTCGCGCGGCGCAGTCGCGCCGTAGCAAGTCTTGATGCGCCTTGCGCATCGAGACTTGACGCTAACCCGATAGTGCCGCGCTAGCAGCCGCGAGCAGCAGAGGCAAATCTTCCTCGGCCTCTTGCGCGAGGCGCGTTATGTCCTGAAGTGCGCCTGCCCTATTGCCTGCAAGGGCGGCGATGGCAAGGCGGCGCGACAAATCGTGCAGCCGGGTCAGGGCGAAATTACCGAAGAGGGAGATAAGCTGGTGGGCGGGGGCATGAAGTTCTGTCGCATCCGGCCCGTCTTTCAAGCGCTCCAAATCGGCCAGCCGATCAGCCACGGCGACGATGACGCTCTCGATCAAATCAGTCAGCCCCTCGCGGCCCACGGTATCGACCAATGCGTTAAAGCGGGTTTGATCGAAGCGGTCCTGCTCAGACTGCGTGACAGCATCCGGTGGAACATTGGCGGCTTTTGGCGGCGTCTCGGCCCAGCGTTGCAGGGTTTTCAGCAGCTTGTCGCGGTCGATGGGTTTGGCCAGCGTATCGTTCATGCCTGCCGCAAGGTGAGTACGGCACGACTCGTCCAGCGCATCGGCGGTCAGCGCGATAATGGGGATGCGCGCCCACGGTTGTTGGCTTGACCGAATGAGCCGAGTGGCTTGCAACCCATCCATCTCCGGCATGTGAATATCCATCAACACCAGATCGAACTTATGCTCGGCGAGCGCCTCTACCGCCTCCCGGCCCGAGGCAACGCAGAACACCGCGTGCCCGGCTTTTCGCAGTAGGGCGATCACGACGCGCTGATTGATCTCATTATCTTCCGCCAGCAAAATCGTGAGCGGGCGGTTAAGGTCGGGGCTGGCAGGGGGTTGGGCTGCGCGTTCGGCAAGGCTCGCCAGCGCCGCCTCGGTCAAGCGCGGTAGCGGTAGGGCTACAGTGAAAACACTGCCCTCGCCGGGGGCGCTCGCGAGGCTCACATAGCCGCCCATCAGTTGCGCCAACTCGCGCGTGATCGCAAGGCCAAGGCCCGTGCCGCCAAAACGCCGCGTAATTGATTGGTCGGACTGCGTGAAACGATCAAAAATCAGCGTCTGTTGTTCCAAGGGAATGCCGATGCCGGTATCGCGCACTTCCAGCACTAACCGGACGGTATCCGGCGGGCTGTCGGCCTCGGTCAGCGCCTCTGTATAGCCGCAGAGCGTGATTGCTCCCGCTGGGGTGAATTTAACCGCATTGCCAACGAGGTTGGTCAGAATCTGGCGCAGTCGCGTGGGGTCGCCTTGATAGAAAGCCTCTAACGACGCATCGGTTTGCAGTCGGAAGGCAACGCCGCGTTCGGCGACGCGGGGCGCGAAAAGGGCGACGATGGACCGCAAGAGTTCGCTGGGCCGGAACGCCACCGCTTCCAGCGTGACCCGCCCGGCTTCGAGCTTGGTTATATCGAGCACGTCATCAATGATTCCCAACAAGGCGGTGGCCGATTGATGGGCGGTTTCGGCGTACTCCACCGCTTCGGTCGGCAGCGCCACTGTACGAAGCAGTTCGAGCATCCCCAACACCCCGTTCATCGGCGTGCGGATTTCGTGGCTCATGGTGGCAAGAAACGCCGATTTGGCGGCGCTTGCGGCCTCGGCGGTCTGCCGGGCGAAGCCGAGTTCGTGAACCAACCGATCCAGGTCGGCATTGCTTTTTTCAAGGGCTTTGGCCGTGCTAATGTCGAGCCATAAGGTTTGCAGCGATCCATCGAACAGCACCCGTTCGCGCAACTCCACCCAGCCGCCATCGGCTTTTCGCAAGTGCAGCGGGCGGGCAAGGGGCGTGCGAATGGGAAAGGGCCTGTTCAGCAGCCGGGCAATGGCTTCGGCCTCGTGAGTGGCCAGCGTGGTTTCCGCATAGGCCCGCAGATGATCGAAATAGATTGTGCCAGGGTGAAATAAATCGACCGCGCGCGGGAAAATATCACCCATCACGCGGTTAGCCTTCTCGAATCTTCCCTGGGCATCGAACAGCACAACCCCTCGGTCGGTGCCTTCCATGAACAGATCGGTGTTCGATTTACTGTGCAGGCGCGTTACATCCTGCCAAGTTTTAAGGCAGGAGCCATCGGTGAACCAATAAATACGGCTATTCAACCATCGGCCATTGCGCTTTTGGAAGAGCGATGAGTCCCGCATACTCCGATGTCGCTCGATCCCGGCGGCAACGGTTTCTTCAAACAGTTTGGGGTCGGTAATCTCGGTATTATTCCGAAAATAATTCCGCTGGTTTTCGATGTAAGACCAGCCCCGGCGCAATAGCCCGTCATGTTCGGGAAAAAACGCCTCATAACAACGGTTCCAGCCGATAATATGCTCGCCAACATCAATCAGGCAGGCGGCAGTGTCCATTGAATCCAGCAGTGCCCCAACGAAGGGAATATCGCTGTCTTCCTGCGCGACGAACAGGGTAGGCGAGGGCGAAAAAGCAGCGGACATGGTGTCTCGAACCGGGGGAATAAGGATTAAACTCTACACTAAATCGCCTGAAAACAGGGCAGAGAAATTCGCCTGCGGCGATTCTGCCAAGCCGAGCCTACCGTTACGGACGATGACTGCAACTTCATGTTAAACTCCCTCATGTTAAAATGGTTCAAATCTTAGCGGAGCCTCCAATGCCCCTCGTGATCGATCCCTGGTCCTTGCCTGATCCCGCGCAAGATTTGCCTGTCGAAGCCCCTGCCGAAGCCCCTGCCGAAGCCGGTGCTGCGCGTACGGCCATTTTCGGTGGCGGTTGTTTTTGGTGTACCGAGGCGGTTTATGCCGCCGTCGCGGGCGTTCTCGAAATTCGTCCGGGTTATGCCGGGGATAGTGCGATCACGGCAGATTATCGCACGGTCTGCACGGGCCGCACCAATCACGCCGAGGTGATCGAGATTACCTATGATCCGGCGCAAGTAACCTATGGGCAGTTGTTGAAACTCTTTTTCGGCGTTGCTCACGATCCCACGCAAAAAGATCGGCAAGGGGCCGATGTGGGGCGGCAGTATCGCTCCGTTATCTTCTACACACGCCCGGAAGAGCAGGCGGTGGCGCGCGCTTACATCCGGCAGTTAGACGAGGCAAAACTCTACTCCGGCCCGATTATGACCACGCTGGAGCCGCTTACTGCCTTCTATGTTGCCGAACCGGAGCATCACGCCTATGCAGCGCGTAACCCCAGCAACCCCTATATCGCAGGCGTGTCGGCCCCGAAGGTGAAGAAACTCAAGCAGTATTTCTCCCATTGGCTAAAGAGAGGCGCTTAGAGCATCGTGCGTCAACTATGACGCACGATGCTCTAGTTTTATCTTAGCCCCCGCCGCCAGGTGCGTTGACGCGCCAAGCGCTTGGCCGGGCGCATCCGCGCCCTTGGCCGCCGCCTCACCCGACACGCTTGGCGTGTCAAATACGCCTGATGCGGCTTTTAGAGCCGCGCCAGAGTTAAGGCGCGCGGCTCTAGAGCGCGCCTTCTACATCCGTAATAATTTGATCTTCGTGCCCGGCGCAGGCATCGCGCCTGGAGCAAGGCCGTTGAGGATTTCAAACAGTCGCACGGCGTCGGTCCCGCTTGGCGTTGGCATTTGGTTTGCCAGTTGCCGGGTTTGTGTGTCACTGCCTGCCGTGAGGATTTCAACGCGAAAGGGTTTGAAGCCGGCGGCTTCGGCGGCGGAAAGCTGAGTGAAACTGCTGGCAAGGCTTTGCGCTACTCGGTCGATTTCGCCTTGCGACTGAAACCCGCCCAGAATTTGAAAACGGTGCGCGGTATTGGCATCGGTCTTAATCACGAGGAGGCGCACCAGCATGGGTTGCTTTTGCGCCGTTTGCGCCTGAATCAGCCCGGTTGCCGCATCCAGCCCGCCGGGAACCGCTATCCGCGACAGCCCGCGCACGCCATAACTCTGGCCCCAGTCGCGCACTATATCTGCCGCTGGGCCGCTGGCCTTGGCAATGTCGTAACGCGCTTTCGCCGCTTGGCCCACAATCAACACCGCTTCGGCGCTATTTTGCAGGGCATAGCCGCTGGGGGCGCTCCAGCGAATGCGCTGCGGTGGTAGCGTGAAGCTTGGCCCGCGCACGATCCCTTCCTCGGGATTAACCCCATAGGGCAAGCGATTGATCCGCGCGAGAAACGGCTCCCGGCCCATTTCGGTGGCGGGTTTGCCGAGGGCGGCCTGAGCCTTTGCGCCTTCGCCTTGCGTCGCCTCGGTTACGGCTTTTGCCACTCGGTCTTGCGTGCGCGGATGGCTCGCCATCATGCCCGCACCCGCGTTAGGGTCGCGCCCGGCGAGCTTGGCCTCCAGGTCCGACTGAGCTTGAAGTTTAGCGAGGAAGCCGCCGGCCGCACTCGGATCATAGCCCGCGCGCGTCATGTAGCGCACGCCCAGCGAATCGGCCTCAAACTCCTGCTCGCGCGAGAAGGATTGCAGGTAAAGCCCGGCCCCCGTGCCGCCGATTTCGCTGACGACGGACCCAAGCTCGCTGGAGCCGGTGAGGACCCCCGCCAGCACGGCCAGCCCGCCCGTGACGATGTTTGCTGTATTCGCCTGGCTGACCCGCTGCGCCGTATGCCGCCCGGTGACATGGCCGATTTCATGACCGAGCACGCTGGCAAGCTCGGCTTCCGAGGAGGCCAGTGCCAGCAGTCCGCGCGTCACATACACAAACCCGCCGGGCAGGGCGAAGGCGTTGACGATCTCGGAGTCCAGCACGGTGAAGGTAAACGGCTGGCCCGCCAATTCCGAATTGGCAACCAGTTTAGTGCCGATGGCCGTGACATAGGCGGCAACGCCGTTATGGTCGAAGCTGCCGCCATATTCCTTCATAACTTTGCTATGCTCTTCGGCCCCAACGCGCTTTTCCTCGTCGCTGGACATGAAGGCCGTGTAGCTCTGCTGGCCCGTCGCGGGGTTGGTGGTACAGCCGCCCAACAGGCTTGCAGTGGTTAATCCAGCGGCGATAACGAGCGGCGAGAACCAAAGTTTCACGGGTCTTCTCCTAAAGGCGTTTACGCCGGAACGGTAGCAGAGCGCCGCCCGTTCGGCAATTTTAGGGCAGCTTTTCTAAATACTCCGGGCGTTCCAGCGTGATCGCCAAGCCGCCCCCAACGCCAACCCAGCCGCGCACGCGGAGTTTCGCGTCCATAAGATCATGGGGATCGAGGCCGCGCGCCTTCAGCACCCGCCCCACCGCGCTGGAGACGACTAGTTTCAGCGCCGACCGCCCATCGCCCAAGGTTAGGTCTGCGCCCGATCCCGCGCGCTTCGTCAGCCGTCGCACGCGGCCTTCAAGAATGTGAAACTGATCGCGCAGCGACCATAAATCCTCCGCTCCCGCTTGGCGAACCCGGTAGGCGGGGAACTGCCACAGGCCGCGCCCTTCCGCGCGCGCCGCCGCTTCCGCCCTCAACAGCAGCGGTAACAAGCTTTGCCCCGGATCGTCGGTTTTCGGCAATCCTGGGAGCAGATAGGCGCGCGCCCAACCCCCGCGCACCAGCCGTTCGTTCAAGGACGCGCTATCGCCCTCAAGGGTAACAATCGCCCCAAAACGCCCGCTGCGATCCGGCCCAAGGAGGGACGCGGCGGCGGCATCCCGCCCGACAGCATCTGCCGCCAGCGCGCTTTCGGTATTCGCGGCCCCAGGCTCGCCTTGGCTTGGGTTAGCCCCCGGCTGCGGCCCCCAAACGCCCAGCAGCCAGAGGCGCTGGCCGTCGGCCAGAACAAGTGTTTGCCCGTCGAGTTTCTCCACCCTCTGCGGACTGGTGGCCATCGAAACGACCGGCAGCAGCACGCACGCTCCCAAGAGCGCCACAAGCCTCATCATGCGTCTCATCTCATCCTCATCTGGGGGCAAGGATAGCATGACCGCGTGCAACGGGTGTTTTTTGCTTGTAACCCGATGATTGAACCCTGTTCTGTGGAAACGGGAGCAGGCGCATCCCCCTTTCGCTGTGGAGACCGTAAGATGCGTACCGACCTCTTTCCCCCTATTGATCTTAGCCGTCACGGCCTATTAACGCGCGGCACCCTGCATAGGATCTACTGGGAGGAATGCGGCAACCCCAACGGCATTCCCGTCCTGTTTTTGCACGGCGGGCCGGGGGCCGGGGCGTCGCCAACGCATCGGCGGTTTTTCGATCCTGACGCTTATCGTATCATTCTGTTCGATCAACGCGGCTGTGGCCGCTCCCGCCCCCTGGCGGAAATTCGCGAGAATTCCACGCAAGATCTGATTGGCGACATTGAAGCCTTGCGCGCTGAACTGGGGGTTGATCGTTGGCTAGTGTTCGGCGGCTCGTGGGGATCAACGCTGGCGCTGGCCTATGGGCAAGCGCACCCGGATCACTGCCTGGGTTTCGTGCTGCGCGGCATTTTTTTGGGGCGCAAATCGGAAGTGGCGTGGTTTTTAACCGGCGTTCGCGAGATTTTTCCAGATGTATGGCAAGATTTTATCGCGGCGCTGCCCGCAACCGAGCAAGGCGCGCGCACGCCCGAAGGCTTATTGGCGGCCTATTATCGCCGCCTGATTGATCCCAACCCTGCGGTTCATCTGCCCGCCGCTCACGCTTGGAGCCAGTTTGAGACCCGTATTTCCACACTGCTGCCCACGGCGGACCTCCCGCAAGAGCCGAGCGCAGCGTTCCTGCCGATTAGCCGCCTGGAAGCCCATTACTTTGTGCATGACGTGTTTTTGCGGGAGGGCCAGTTGCTCGCCCAAGTTGGCCGCATCCGCCGCCTGCCGTGTACAATCGTGCAAGGGCGCTACGATGTCGTCTGCCCCGCTGTTTCAGCCTATGAGCTGAAGCAGGCGTGGCCCGAAGCCGACTTGGTGATAGTGCCCGACGCCGGGCACGCCGCACTGGAACCCGGCATCCGCGCCGCCCTAGTCCGCGCTACCGAACGCTATAAGCTGGATTTAGCGTCTCTTGTTGCCCCCTGATAAGTTGCCCCCTGATAAGTTGCTCTGGCAGCCGTCATCTCGTATAAACTTTCCGTGTCGGTCCCCGTAGCTCAGCAGGATAGAGCGGCAGCCTCCTAAGCTGTAGGCCGTGGGTTCGAATCCCGCCGGGGACGCCAATTACCTTCACTGCGGGGGGTGCTTCCCTCTGGCATCATCGCCCTCGGTCCCCGTGATGATGTGCAAGCAGAATGGCGGAACGCTTATGCGACCGCTTTTACCGCCGACATCCCATGACGGCGACGTAACTCCGCCGAAAGGTTTTGGCTGAGGTTGAGTAGTTTCCGGCGCTGCTCCGCGTGGCTGGGAGGCGATAGGCTTCAGGGTAACTTCCTATTTCTTAAGGTTTGGAGTTCCCCCTATGCAGTTCACCCACAACACACTCCCTGAACCCATTCGGATTCAGTCCGTTGATTTGCTCAACAAGCATTTAGCGGCGGCGATTGATCTTCAGGCGCAGCTAAAGCAAGCCCATTGGAATGTGCGCGGTCCCGGCTTTATGGCCATCCATGAGCTGTTCGATACGGTGGCGACCGAGGTTGCCGAGATTGCCGATCAGATGGCGGAGCGCGCGGGCGGTTTGGGCGGTACGGCTTTCGGTACGGTGCAAGTTGCCGCCAAACGCTCGTTTCTAATCCCGTATCCCTTGGGAGTCGCGGGGGTTGCCGAGCATGTGTTTGCCGTTTCTGCCAGCCTTGCCGCCTTTAGCCAAGCCGCCCGCGAGGCTATCGTGATCAGCACGGCCTATGGCGACGCCGATACCGCCGATTTGTTCACCGAAGTCTCGCGCGGGATCGACCGTCAACTATGGTTTGTCGAATCCCACGCGGTGCCCCATGCCACACCTGCGGCGGTCACGGTCGCGGCGTAACTTTCGGGAGGGCTTGTTGACTTGGCAAGCCCTCCCCCCCCAAAAACAGAACCCCCCGGCGCATGAGCAAGATGCAGACCGGGGGTGGACTTTGAGACCTAACGCGGGGAGGAGGCCCCCGCGTGGGTATCGTTTACGGAGCGTGTTTATCGGCGCTTTTTTCGAGCGCTTGGCCGCCCTTGGTAATGTCTTGGCCGGCCCCGGCCATCGTGTTACACGCGCTCAATAGCGCCGTGCTGGCAAGAAAAACCAGCAGAGCCAGCGTCTTCAAAGGTTTAGTCTGGGTCATGATACATCCTTTCGGACAAGTAGAGACGGGAAGAGATTTGTCCGCTCGGGATTTGCTCTAAATCCGTCCGGTCACGGCGAGGATGATGACGATAAGCAGCACCACTCCTAACCCACTACTCGGGTAATAGCCCCAACTGGTGCTATGCGGCCAACGCGGCAACGCACCGATGAGCAATAAACCCAAGACGATCAGCAGAATAAGACTAACGCTCATGATAAGCCCCTTTTCAGGGTAATGAGGGCAAGCCGCTTAGAAAGAGACCCGCCGCTCGGGCCTCTTTCGATCAAGAGTTAGGTGCTATATTTATACCCGGGCAGATTTTTCAGAGATGCTTCCGTTGCGCCGCGCAGAAGCAAGTGCGAATTTTCTGCTTGTAACTCCAGGTTGCTGAAGGGTACCACAACATACTTGGCACCAATCCCTAAGAACCCACCAACCGATAGAACGGCAAAGGCAGATTTTTCGGTCGGGGAGATGATCAAATCGTCGATGGTGCCAATTGTATCCTTGGCTTCATTAACGATGGTGCTGCCGATAAACCGCGAGCCACGATGGCTATTCATCATCCGCGTCGGGGAAACGGCGGTCAGAATGACCGTCGGCGTCATCAAGGGTGAGTTAACCATGACCGGGTCGATAATGGGGCTGGACATAAGATTTCCTTTCAAAGACTTAAAAAAACCTCTCGAAGAGAGAGGCATGAAATTCATTCAAATCGTCGTTATTAAGACGATGCGAACAAAATTTTCCGTGCCATTTACGTATGGTTAAATATAATTTATTCATATATCGAGATTTTTCCAAGTATCGGAAAATACTCATATAGATATATTATTTTTTAAGTTATGTTGTTTTTTCTAATTTCCGACTAAATTATTTTGAATATTCTATATTTTATTGAACATCGTGCATTTCTGGATCGACCCATCCTGCAACAAAGGCGAGGCGTGCCAAAGCCGGTAGCGAGGACGCGCCGGTTTTACGCATAATCGCAGCGCGGTGATTTTCGACGGTTCGTTGACTGATACCGATATCGACAGCGATATTTTTACTCGGATGCCCGGCCAAGACTAGCTCCATGACTTGCCGCTGCCGGGAGGTGAGCCGGGAAATGCGCCGCGTCGCCAGAGTTTTAACCAGCAGGGGCGGGAGCGTCTCCACCTCGGCTTCCTCAGAGGGCACCGCTTCTTCCGCGCGCTCTGCCGCAAGCTCGCGACAGAGGGAGAGGCGTGCGCTCTTTAAGTCGGCAGTCACTTGCATCAGCAAAATTTCGAGATCTGCGATGCGGGCCTTGGCATCGGCATAGCCGATGGAATGATACGAGAGCATGAACGCTGACCTCCGTGTGAGGAACTTCCAGAGGGGAAACGTCCGGTAGGGCAACGGGTTCCCGATAGTATCAGGTTTGCCGCAGAAACACGATCTTTCGCCCATCGCCCGGCACAGCGTGAGTAGTTTCCGAGCCTGTCGGTTGCGGTGACGGGAGATTAGCCTTAGCGGCATCAGCATTCTGCATCGGCTCCAAGTGCGTTCCTTAAGGGGGCGCGGGGCCGATATGAGACGGAGTTTTCAGCCTATGAATGTGTTTCGCCCCACGCGCCAAGACCCCGTTACCGAAGGACAGGCCAACCCGGAGCCTGAACGGGCAGACGGATTAGAGCATCAGACGGGCCTGCTCCCTGTCGCGGAAACCGTACAATCTGGCGGTCATTCAGGCGTGCCGTTCTGGCCGAAGGGGGCGACCGCAACCTACCGTGCCAAGCGCCGCCCGCGTTGACCCTCAGCGCGTTCCTTGCCCTTTATCTGACGTGATTGGAGATCTTTATGGCGAAAGCTCAAAAACGGAATAGCCGCGAAGCTAAAAAGCCGAAAGCCGTTAAAACCGCGCCAACAGCCCCGGCGGCGTCTTTCATGAGCAAAGGGTCTTTGGAGCCGTTAACGCCTAGCAAGAAAAAGTGAAAGATCGAAAATGGGGGGCGGTGATGAAATATATGGGCGCGCTGTCCGGTAACGGCACGGTTAAGTGTAACGGCAAGCCCGTGAGCCGCGCTGCTTATAATTTCGACTGCTTTTTTCAGCCCCCTAACGGCGTGACCAGCAGCGGGGAAATTCGCCTGTCCGCAGGCGCGCTTGGCGATGTCTTTGGCCGAAAAGATGTCCAGTTGCTGACCGACGACGGTCGCTTACTCGATATCCGCTTTTCCGAAAAAGCCCTACCGCCAGCCAGTACAGTCGCCCACGTCGATGTTACCGGCGATTTGCCCGCCCGGCCCAAATAACGGTATGCCACAGGCGGCGCGGGCAACCAGCGTGGCCGCGAATCTGGAGAATATTATGGCTGTGGCGATGACCGATGCAGATTCGCGAAACCTGCTTGTGCGAATATCGGGACGCGGCGGATAGGCTCAATACTGCGTGCATTGATCTTGTCTCGCTTCAGCATGAGTTCGGTATTTTTGGGGGTGAGGCGGGCGGGGCCATTGTTGCCTTATAGCTGCGTGCGATTAATCGGACGCAACTCTAAAAGCAGCATCAGGCGTGTTTGACACGCCAAGCGTGTCGGGTGAGGCTGCGGCCAAGGGCGCGGATGCGCCCGCCCGGCGAGGGCTAAGATAAAACTAGAGCGTCAACTATGACGCGCAATGCTCTCGCTTTTTTTAACCCTCGCCGGGCGGGCTATGTGCCGACGG
Source organism: Alphaproteobacteria bacterium (assembly GCA_013298565.1). Lineage (GTDB taxonomy): Bacteria > Pseudomonadota > Alphaproteobacteria > Elsterales > Elsteraceae > Elstera. The sequence goes on from JAAFIC010000006.1 coordinate 17,617, forward strand.
GTGAGGCTGCGGCCAAGGGCGCGGATGCGCCCGCCCGGCGAGGGCTAAGATAAAACTAGAGCGTCAACTATGACGCGCAATGCTCTCGCTTTTTTTAACCCTCGCCGGGCGGGCTATGTGCCGAGCATCATTCTGCCCTACGCGGTTTCAGACACATTCTCTAATTTCTCGACGTTGAAAATCGAGGCGCTGCTTAAGTCTTTGGAGAAAACAACGTAAGTTGTAGAGGCTGCGTACGGTTTTCTCTGGCTCTTGCAATCGGTCGCGCGTCAGCGCACATTGCCTGCCGCTCCACGCCTGTGCGCGCGAGTTTTGACACTCTCGGGCGATGGCGTCCGAAGACGAATTGACGGTAAGGGGCTAATCCAGCATGGCGCATGGCGCGGCAGACGGGAATCAGGCAACCCTCCTAAAACTGGCCTTGTCAGCCGTTGGGGTTGTTTTTGGCGATATTGGGACAAGCCCCCTGTATACACTGCGGGAATGCTTTAGTGGCCACCATGCCTTAGCGCTGACTGATGAAAATATTCTTGGCATTCTGTCGCTGATTATTTGGTCGATTACTTTTGTTGTAACGATCAAATATGTGGTGTTCGTCACCCGCATTGATAACGAGGGCGAGGGCGGGGTGTTGGCCTTGCTGGCGCTCGCTTTACGGCACGTGAAGAAAGCGCGTTATGGCACGGGAACCTTGGTGGCGCTTGGGTTGTTCGGCGCGGCCCTGTTTTATGGCGATAGCGTGATTACGCCCGCAATCTCGGTCTTATCGGCAATGGAAGGGCTGAAGATAGCAACGCCGCTGTTCGAGCCGTTTGTGGTGCCCTTCACGCTTGTTTTGCTCACAGGCCTGTTCATGATTCAAGACCGGGGGACGGAAAAAGTGGGGGCCTATTTCGGTCCCATCGTCGCGCTGTGGTTTTTGGCGTTAGCCCTGTGCGGGATTTATCAGATTATAGATAATCCGCGCGTGTTGCTCGCGATCAGTCCGTCCTACGCAGTGAAATTCTTTATCACGCATCAGTTCTACGGATTTTTTACGCTCGGCGCGGTGGTGCTGGCATTGACAGGGGCGGAAGCGCTTTATGCCGATATGGGCCATTTTGGTCGTAAGCCGATTGTGGCAGCCTGGGTGTGGTTCGTTATGCCCGCGCTGATCTTGAACTATCTCGGCCAGGGCGCACTGTTGATGCATAATCCCGATGCGCTCGAAAACCCGTTCTATCTCGCCTTCCCCTCCTGGGCGCTCTACCCGATGGTGCTTCTAGCCACCTGCGCGTCGGTTATTGCCAGCCAAGCCGTGATCTCCGGCGCGTTTTCGATCACTCGGCAGGCCATGCAGCTTGGCTATTCCCCGCGCATGGACGTGCAGCACACCTCCGAGCAGGCGATTGGGCAGATCTATATTCCCCAGGTAAACTGGGGGCTGTACGTTATCGTGATTGGGTTGGTGGTCTCGTTCCAATCCTCCTCCAACCTCGCGGCAGCCTATGGCATTGCCGTGACGGGAACGATGGTGATGACGGCGATGCTGTCTTACGTGATCGTGCGGCATAAATGGGCATGGCCGCGCAGTTGGGCGCTGTTGGTGGTGGTGCCGTTCTTGTTTGTCGATCTTGCTTTTCTGAGCGCAAACTTGCTGAAGATTGTCGATGGCGGTTGGTTCCCGCTGGTTATGGGGGCGATGCTGTTTACCCTCATGGCAACCTGGAAGCGCGGGCGGGAGATTGTGGCCGAACGCTTGCAAGAAGGCACGATTCCGCTGGCGTCTTTCTTCTCCCGTCAATCCAGCAGCAAAACCACGCGCGTGCAGGGAACGGCAGTGTTCATGACCGCCAATAACCAGCAGGTTCCCTACGCGCTGCTGCATAATCTGAAGCATAATAAAGTGCTGCACGAGCGCGTGATTCTGCTGACCGTGAGCACCGAGAACGTACCCTATGTGTCCGACCGCGACCGGCTGGTGTTGCAACCGCTCGACCAAAACTTCTTCCGCATTCAACTGCGCTACGGGTTCGCCCAAGACCCCAATGTTCCGGCAGAGTTGCAGCGCTGTAAGGAGTTAGGTCTTGCCGTCAGCATGATGGATACGAGCTTCTTTCTGTCGCGCGAAACGCTGATTTCCACCATTCGCCCCGGCATGGCACGCTGGCGGGAGAAGCTGTTTATCAGCATGGCGAAAAATGCCGTCAGTGCTACCGACTTCTTCAAAATCCCCGCCAATCGCGTGGTTGAACTCGGCACGCAGATCGAGTTGTAATCATTCGCCCTTGTTTTCGTGACCCGGAGTTTTCGCCCTAATGACGCGCCCGCTGCCCAATTCCTACCGTACCGGACCCGATGCCGAGGGCCATTTTGGCATTTTCGGCGGGCGCTATGTGGCCGAAACCCTGATGCCGCTGATCTTGGACGTTGAAAAAGCCTATGGCGTTGCCAAGGCCGATCCCGAATTCAAACGGCAAATGGACTATTATCTGGCCGACTATGTGGGCCGCCCCAGCCCGCTCTATTTAGCTGAACGGCTGACGGAAAAACTCGGCGGTGCTAAGGTTTACTTCAAGCGCGACGAGTTGAACCATACCGGCGCGCATAAAATCAACAATTGCCTTGGCCAAGTCTTGTTGGCGAAACGCATGGGCCGCACCCGCATAATTGCCGAAACCGGCGCGGGACAGCATGGGGTTGCGACGGCGGCGGTATCGGCGCTCTTCGGTCTGCCCTGCACGGTCTATATGGGCGCGGTCGATATTGAACGCCAGCAACCGAACGTATTTCGGATGCGCTTAATGGGCGCAGAGGTGAAGCCGGTCGAATCCGGATCACGCACCTTGAAGGACGCGATGAACGAAGCCCTGCGCGACTGGGTGACGAATGTCGAAGATACCTTCTACGTGATCGGCACGGCGGCAGGCCCGCACCCCTACCCGATGATGGTGCGCGATTTCCAATCGGTGATTGGCATTGAAACCCGCGAACAGATTATGGCGAAGGAAGGCCGTTTGCCCGATCTGCTGGTGGCGGCCATCGGCGGCGGCTCCAACGCGCTGGGGCTGTTCCACCCGTTCTTGGATGATACAGAGATTGCCATGATCGGCGTGGAAGCGGCGGGCGAGGGGGTCGATACAGGCCGTCATGCGGCGTCGCTCACGGGCGGTCGTCCAGGGGTTTTGCACGGCAACCGCACGTATCTGTTGCAAGATGATGACGGGCAGATCATCGACGCGCACTCGATTTCGGCGGGTCTCGATTACCCCGGCATTGGGCCAGAACATTCCTACCTGCACGATATTGGCCGCGTGCAATATCATTCAGTAACGGATGCCGAGGCGCTGGATGCGTTTCAGATGCTCTCGAAGCTCGAAGGCATTATTCCAGCGTTGGAGCCAGCGCACGCGCTGGCCGAAGTGGTTAAAATAGCCCCCGCGATGGCACGCGATAAAATCATTGTGATGAACCTCTGCGGTCGCGGCGATAAGGATATTTTCACCGTCGCCCGCGCTTTGGGAGTGAGCCTGTAATGAGCCGCTTGGATGCGACCTTTCACCGCCTAAAGTTGGAAAACCGCGCGGCGCTTGTTACTTTCGTTACCTCCGGCGACCCCGACTACCACACCAGCCTTGCCCTGCTGCGCGGCCTACCGGGGGCGGGCGCGGATATTATCGAGCTTGGCATGGCGTTTACCGACCCGATGGCCGATGGCCCGGTGATCCAAGCCGCCAATCTGCGCGCGCTCGCGGGCGGGCAGACCTTGGCGAAAACCTTGACGCTGGTGGAAGCCTTCCGCGCGACCGATCAAACCACTCCCATCGTGCTAATGGGCTATTACAACCCCATTCATTCGATGGGCGTTCCGGCCTTTTTGGAGCGCGCCAAAGCCGCCGGGGTTGATGGGTTGATTATTGTCGATCTTCCGGCGGAAGAAGATAGCGAACTCTGCCTGCCGTCGCAAAGTGCGGGGCTGGATTTTATCCGGCTGGTAACGCCGACGACCGACGCTTACCGCCTGCAAACCGTGATGCGGCATACGCGCGGTTTTGTCTATTACGTCTCAATCGCCGGGATTACGGGCGCGGCCTCCGCCACCGATCAGGCGATTGCTGACGCGGTGAGCCGCCTGCGCGCCGCGACCGACCTGCCGATTGCCGTGGGTTTTGGTATTCGCACCCCCGCTGCTGCCGCATCCGTGGCGCGGGTTGCTGACGCGACCGTTGTTGGCTCGGCCATTGTGCAAACCTTAGCCGATAGCCTGTTGAACGGCAAAGCCACGCCGCACACCGTACCGCAAACCTTGGCGCTGGTGCAGGAACTCGCTGCGGGCGTTCGCGCCGCCCGCCTAGGCGCTACCGCATGACGCCCGCCGACTTCATGGGCCACGCGATCAATCTGTCGGTTCGCCGGATGCGTGAAGGCGCCGGCGGGCCGTTTGGGGCGGTGATCGTGAAAGACGGCACGGTGATCGCCGAGGGCTGGAATCAGGTAACATCCACCAACGATCCCACCGCCCACGCCGAAGTAACCGCGATTCGCCGGGCGTGCCAGCAACTTGGCACCTTCGATTTGAAAGGCTGCGAGATTTATACCAGTTGCGAGCCTTGCCCCATGTGCCTCGCCGCTATCTATTGGGCGCGGCTTGACCGTATCTATTACGGCAATACCCGGCAAGATGCGGCAGCGATTGGGTTTGATGACGAATTTCTGTACCAAGAACTGCCAAAACCTATCGACGCCCGGTCGATCCCGACGGCTCAACTAGAAGCCCCACGCGCGAAAGCTGCTTTTGACGAGTGGGAGCGGAAAGAGGATAAGGTTCGGTATTAGGAACCTCACCCGTGCGCGCCGAACGAAGTTATACTGGCGTTTGAGGATAGTTTAGCAATGCAGACCCTGGATATTTTCGCGGCAGGCTTCGGCCTCGGTGGCTCTTTAATTATAGCGATTGGCGCGCAGAACGCTTTCGTGCTGCGCCAGGGTTTGCGCCGCCACCACCCGCTGCCCATTGCATTCTTATGTTTTGCGATTGATGCGCTGCTGATTTTAGCAGGGAGCCTGGGGCTTGGTACGCTTGTGCAACAAAATGCGGGCCTGCTCACTTTTGTTCGCTGGGCCGGGGCGGCGTTTTTATTCGCCTATGCAGGGCTGGCGCTGAAGCGCGCGGCATTCCCCTCGGCGTTAACGACAGAGACCCCCGCTGTGCCTTCGTTGGGGGCGGCGCTGCTTACCACGCTCGCGGTTAGTCTCATGAACCCGCACGTCTATCTCGATACGGTCGTGCTGCTCGGCAGCTTGGCTGGGCGCTATCCGATTGATCTGCGGTGGTGGTTCATCGGCGGCGCGGTGCTGGCCTCATTCCTCTGGTTTCATGGCTTGGCCTTTGGCGCGCGCTGGCTCGCCCCGCTCTTCGCCCGCCCTGTCACGTGGCGCGTGCTAGATGGGATTATTGCGCTCATCATGGCCAGCCTTGGGGCTTCGCTGGTGCTAACCCCGCTGTAGGCCGATTTGCACCATATCAATTGATCCGGCATCGAAACCACCTTCGCAATAAGCCAGATAATAGCGCCAAGTGCGGCGGAAACGCTCATCAAAGCCTAACGGTGCGATACGGTCCCACGCGGAGTCGAATTTCTCGCCCCACAATTTCAGAGTACGCGCGTAATCCCGCCCATAGGTTTCAAGTCCTTCCCACGCCAGTCCGGCGCGGACGCTTTCTTGCTGAAGCCGCTCGATAGTGGGCAGCATCCCGCCAGGAAAAATATAGCGCTGAATGAAATCCGGCGAGCGGCGGTACGCTTCAAACCGCGCAGGCTCCAGCGTAATCGCCTGAAGGGCGGCCCGCCCGCCCGGCTTTAGCACGCGGTGCAGCGTATCGAAATAGGCGGGCCAATAGGCTTCCCCCACCGCCTCGATCATCTCGATGCTCACGATGCCATCGAACTGGCCCGTCACATCCCGGTAATCTTGCAAGCGCACCTCTACCCGATCTGCGAGACCTGCCGCCGCAAGCCGCGCTTCGGCATAGGCTTTTTGCTCTTTCGACAGCGTGAGGGCGGTCACGAACGCGCCGCGTTGGGCCGCGAGTTCGGCAAAACCGCCCCAGCCGCAGCCGATTTCCAGCACGCGGTCGCCAGGTTTAAGGGCGATTTTATCGGCCATGCGGGCGTATTTTTCGGCTTGGGCTTGCTCCAGCGTCTCGGTGCCGGTCGCATAGACCGCCGACGAATAGGTCATGCTTGGGTCGAGCCATTCCCGGTAAAAATTATTTCCGAGATCGTAATGAAACGCAATATTCCGCCGCGAGCCGCGCTTGCTGTTGCGGCGAAAGCGGTGGACTACTCGGCCCAGCGCCCGCGCCCACCAGTGGCCATCAATCGACAGCGCGGCTTCATTTTGAGCGAAATAGGAAATCAGTGCGGCCAAATCGGGCGAATCCCAGTCACCATCAATATAGGATTCGGCGAAAGCCAGATGCCCGCCCATCAGCACCCGGCGGAAGAACCGGCGGTTGTGCAGGTGAAGCTGTGCCATTGGCCCAGGATCGGTGCCGCGCAAGGTAAGGCGCAGACCTTTTGGAAGCTCGACCGTCAGGCACCCGGTTTTGAAACGATCCTGAGCGCGAATCAGCGGTTTTAGCCGCGCCGGCAGCCGCGCCGTGGGGGGGCTAAGGTGTAGGCCCGGCGTTTCCGGCAGCAGGCTGTGGTGGGATAGACGATCACTCATACTGCCCTCATCCCGCTAAAGGCCGCGATTGCGGTGTTTGTTTTGAAGCCGAAATAATAGCCGTAACCTCTGTTTCGGGCGGGGTTGGGCGCCCGTAGAAGCGTGCGCCCTTGCGCCATATCCATAAGGCTTCCCAGTGAATCGCCGCGATCACCTTCAGGGTCATCAACGGGTGCGCCGCCACCAGTTTCAGAATTTCCCTGTCGGAAAACGGTCGGCGTTGACCGGTTTGAGTGGCGAAAAACTGTGCTTTTCCGTCAACTTCCAACGTAATGCGGGCGGTGTAGCGCGCGCCCGGCGGCATAAGATCGAACTTATACCCGCCTTTCACCGGAAAAAACGGCGAAACGTGAAAGCCCTTAGCACAGGTTTGATGAATCGGCCCCTCCGGTGTTTCGACTGGAATCAAATACCCGTGTTTATCGCCAAACGTATTTCGTACGTCATAAAGAATAACGCGCAACACGCCGTCAGCGTCGCAACAAAAATATATTGAGAGTGGATTGAACACATACCCGAACAGGCGCGGAAAACAGTGCAGCCAAACGCGCCAGCCTTGCGAATCGTAGCCGTTCTGTTGCAATAGCCCCTCTATCCAGGCGCGGGGGGGCGTGCCGTCGCGCGCGCCGTGGTCGCGGTCGAAGACGGAGAGAATGTTCCACCGGTTATGGGAAAATAGCCAGTTTTGTCGGCTTTGATTCGATAGCGTATCGAGATCAACCAACGCCGAAAACACCCGATAAGCGAAATGATGGCGAAACGGCAGGAGCCGCGTGTGTGCCACTGTTCCGCGATAAAAGCAGGTTTCTAGCATCGCGCGGCCCCTACTCCGCCACGTCCCGGAGGGGCTTGGCATTGGTTTTCGCAGCCGCTGCCAGTGTCCACGGAATGCTTCCGCCAAGGGCAAGACCGGCTTGCAGGCCGGAGCGCAACCCATCTTCGTGGAAACCATAGCCCGTCCACGCGCCCGCATAAAAGACATTTCGGTGACCTTGCACGCTGCTAAGGCGCGCTTGTGCGCTGACGGCAGCCTGATCGAAAATCGGGTGATCGTACTCGATGCGGGCATGAGTGAGGGCAAGATCGGGTTCCGTTAGCGGGTTCAGGGTAACGAACACGTCGGTTTTTGTCGCCAGCGGTTGCAGCCGGTTCATCCAATAGGTGACGGACACATCCGCATCCTCGTCTCGCCCGTTTGCGACCGTGCGTGAGAGGTGGTTCCAGCTTGCCCAGGCGCGGCGACGGCGCGGCATTAGGCTAACGTCGCGGTGAAGGTAGGCGACGTTCGGCTGGAAGCGAAACGCCTCCAAAAACCCCCATTCGGTCGCATCAGCATCGTCCAGCAGGCGCAAGGCTTCATTGGCATGGCAGGCGAGGATCACACGATCAAAACTCTGCCACGCGCCCTGATGCCTAACATCAACGCCTGTTTCGGTACGGCGGATTGTTTCGATACCGGAATTAAGCTGAAGGTTTGGAAGATCAGCGCGCACCCGTTGCACATAAGCCCTGCTGCCCCCCGCCACGGTGCGCCACTGGGGCCGATCATTAACGCTCAGGAGGCCATGATTGGCGAAAAACTGGGCGAAACTGCGGGCGGGAAAAGCGCGCAAAATGCTCATGGGTGCCGACCAAATGGCGGCGGCCATCGGCAACAAATGGTCTTGAATGAAGGCTTGGCCGTAGCCGCCCCGTACCAGAAAATCCTCCAGGCTTAAGCTGTCGCCTTGAGGATCATCCAGCAGGGCCGAGGCATTGCGGAAGAAGCGCAGAATATCGCGAATCATCCGCCAGTGCCGCAGGTTCAATAAGTTGCGCTTCTGAGCGAAGAGAGTAGCAAGAGAATTACCAGAATACTCAAGTCGCCCGCCATCGACCGAAACAGAAAAACTCATATCGCTGTCAGCCGTAACAACGCCGAGATGCTCGAAGAACTGAGTAAGATTGGGATAATTGCGCTCGTTATAAACAATAAACCCAGTATCAACCGGAACCTGCTGCCCATTAATAGCAATATCCACGGTATTGGAATGACCGCCGGGGCGTGATTCTTTTTCAAAAACCGTGATGTTGCGGTCCCGCAATGACCACGCCGCCGCGAGACCGGAAATTCCGCTGCCAATGATCGCGATACGCGCGGGCGAGGCAGTTAATGACATGCTAGAGGCTTTCCGGTTGAGAGTGCGAGAGGCTTTTGAGGGCGGCCAGCGCCCGGTCGCGCCCAAAGCTCAAATCGACGATCGGGCGGGGATAGGTTTGCCCGAGCAAGAGTTGCGCGCTGCGGAGCACCAACGGCGGCGCATCCCAGGGTTTATGAATGAAGGCATTCGGTAAATGCTGCAATTCAGGCACCCAGCGCCGCACATAGGCCCCGTCGGGGTCGAATTTTTCGCCCTGAAGCACGGGGTTGAAGATGCGGAAGTAGGGCGCAGCATCGGCCCCGCACCCGGCAACCCACTGCCAACTGGCGGGATTGCTGGCGGGATCAGCATCCACCAGCGTATCCCAGAACCACGCCTCCCCGGCCTGCCAGGGCTGGAGCAGATGCTTCACTAAGAACGAGCCAACGAGCATCCGAACACGGTTGTGCATCCAGCCCGTGTGCCAAAGTTGGCGCATCCCCGCGTCGATGATCGGGTAGCCGGTTTGCCCGCGCTGCCAAGCGTGCAAGGCTGGGGCGTTGGGCTGCCAAGGGAAATTTTCGTACTGAGATCGTAACGGGCGTTGCGGTATCTCGGGATATTGATATAGCAGATGATAACTGAATTCCCGCCACCCAAGCTCCCGCGCGAAAGTTTCGGGGCCACGCTCACTCATCTGGCCGTGGCACGCCTGATCGAGCGCGGCCCAAATTTGGCGCGGGCTGATTTCGCCGAAACGAAGGTGGGGGGAGAGGGCGCTGGTGCCGCTTGTATCCGGGCGGTCGCGCGCGTCAGCGTAGGCGCTTAGGCGCGCCTCCAGAAATCCCTCAAGCCGCGCAAAAGCGCCGGCAGAACCAGGGGTCCAGGTTTCGCGCATTCCCCCCGCCCAATCGGGTGCGGTTGGGCGCAAATCCCAGGTTTCCAACGCTTCCGAATGAACCGCAGGCGGCGCGGGTAGGCGAAGAGGCGCGGGGGTTGGCAGGGGCGGGCGGGCGGCTGCGAGCGGGCGGGCGACGCGCCAAAAGGCAGTGAAGACCTGGAACGGTTTGCCTTGCCCGGTTTTCACCTCCCAAGGCTCTACCAATAGCAAACTATTGCTGCTTTCCACGGAAACGCCTTGGGCGGTTAGCGCGGATTTCAGAGCCGTATCGCGCGCAATCGCAGCGGCTTCGTACTGCCGGTTCCAATAAAGGTGCCGCGCCCCGGTTTCGGCCATCAGTGCGGGCAACAGCGTTTCCGCCGCCCCGCGTCGCAGAATCAGGGGAATGGCATAAGCGGCCAGCGCCTCGGCAAGTCGGCTCAGGCTATGGTGTAGCCACCAGCGCGCGGCCCCGCTGAACGCTCGGCTGCTGGTTTTTGTTTCGTCTAAGCAATAAAGCGCTATCACCGGGTGTCCATCGGCTTTAGCGCGGGCTAGGGCGGCGGTCAGCGCCGGATTATCCCCGATCCGCAGATCCTGACGAAACCAAACGAGAAGAGGCAAGGGAGCGGTCACGAATAATCCAAACTTTCGGCTGTCTGTTCTTTTGTTCGGCGGCGACGGGCTGCCGGATCACCCCAAATCCGTCGGGGGGTGCGGATCAACGAAGCGTAACCTTGCCGGGTTCCGAAACGAACTCCATCTTAGTGTAATGATTGGCACGGCAAACTATCGCTGCCAACACGCCCTTTCTACGGAAGAGACGCGTATGCCCCTTTATCGCTCCCGCCCTTGGGCTTTGCCCGCCTCTGCCGTAACCCCCGAAAGCCTGTTTATGAACCGGCGCAGCCTGTTGCAGGCGATTAGCACTATGCCGCTGCTGGCGGCGGGCGCGAGTCTGCTAGCACCGGGTAACGCGCTTGCGGCGGGTTATCCTTACCCGCGCAGCAGTGCTTATCCGCCAGAGCGGGCCGAAACGCCGGAAAATCTAGCGACGACGTATAATAATTTCTACGAATTCGGCACGTCCAAATCAGTCGCCGCCGCCGCGCAAGCGCTTAAACCAAGCCCGTGGAAAATGGTGCTCGACGGCATGGTGGAAAAGCCGCTGACGTTTGATGCGGAAGAGTTGATTGCGCGAATGCCGTTGGAAGAGCGCGTGTACCGCTTGCGCTGTGTCGAAGCCTGGTCGGCGGTCATCCCCTGGACCGGCTTCCCGCTCGCGGCCCTCGTGAAACTGGCCCAGCCGACGGCAGCGGCAAAATATGTGCGCTTCGAGACGTTCCTTGACTCCAGCATGGCCCCCGGCCAGCGGCAATTCTGGCAACCCTGGCCCTATGTGGAAGGCGTAACGATTGCCGAGGCAACCAACGATCTCGCCTTTATTGCTACCGGGGCCTATGGCAAGCCGCTGCCCAAACAGATGGGCGCGCCCATTCGGCTCGTGCTGCCGTGGAAATATGGCTTCAAGTCGATCAAATCAATTGTGAAAGTAACCTTCACTGATAAGCGCCCGGTGAGTTATTGGGAGCAGCTTCAGGCCAGCGAGTATGGGTTTTGGGCGAACGTGAACCCGGAAGTCGCGCACCCGCGCTGGAGCCAAGCCAGCGAGCGCACCTTGACCGGCGAGCGCGTTCCCACTCGGCTGTTCAATGGCTATGGCGCGTGGGTGGCGGACCTCTATAAGGGCCTTGAGAGGGAAAGACTGTACATATGATCGCCCGAAACCTAGGCGCTGCCTGCGGCTTTCGGCGGCATTTGCGGAAAAAACGAGCAATGTTCAGATAAAATCCACCAAAATTGCGTCATCCTCTTGCGAGTTTCGCGGCTTCAACGCATCGTTGTTGCGGGAGCTTCACCACAAAAGGGGGGACGCATGGCCGACACCGCAGCACACCACCCCATCTTCGACGAGATGCGGGGTTTGGATGGAATTATCCGTCCGTCTTTTTCCGGCATCGACAACTGGTTATCGACTATGCCGGAGGGCGAACATGGCCGTATGCAGTTGCAGGCCGATCTTTTATACGAACGCATGGGCATTACCTTCGGCTCCTATGGGGCCGCAGGAGGGCACGAACGCTCGATTCCCTTCGATCTTATTCCGCGCGTCTTAGGCAAATCGGAATGGGATACGCTGGAGGCGGGTTTGCGCCAGCGCGTGCGGGCGCTGAATGCTTTTATGCACGACGCCTATCATCGGCGGGATATTTGCCGCGCCGGAAAAATCCCGGAAGCGCAGATTGTGCGGAACGATCAGTTCTTGTCGGTCATGCAGGATTTCGATCTGCCTGGCAGCATTTATGCCCATATCTGCGGAATTGATATAGTCCGGGTCTCCGAGGGCCAGTTCTACGTTCTGGAAGACAATTGCCGCGTGCCGTCTGGCGTGTCCTACATGCTGGAAAACCGCGAAGTGATGATGCGCCTCGTGCCGTCGCTGTTTACGCAGCAACGGATTTTGCCCGTCGCGCAATATGCCGAAGAGCTGTTGAACACGCTAAAAGCAACCGCGTTCCCTGCTGCCAGCAACGATCCGAACGTCGTGCTGCTCACCCCCGGCTCCTACAATAGCGCTTATTTCGAGCACGCCTTTCTGGCCGATGAAATGGGTGTGGAGTTGGTGAAGGGTACCGATTTGTTCGTCGATGACCATAAGGTCTATATGCGAACCCCGCGTGGCCCAAAGCAGGTGGATGTTATCTACCGCCGTGTCGATGACGTGTTCTTGGACCCGCTGGCGTTCCGGGCCGACTCGATGCTGGGCGTGCCGGGGCTAATTGGGGCGTACCGGGCGGGTAATATCTCGCTTGCCAATGCCTGCGGCACGGGGATTGCCGACGATAAGGCCACTTATTGTTATGTGCCCGATATGATCCGCTTCTACCTGGGTGAAGAGCCGATTTTGCAGAACGTGCCAACCTATCGGTGTTCCGAGCCGCAGGACTTGGCCTATGTGAAGGAAAATCTGAAGGAACTCGTGGTCAAGGAAGTCCACGGCTCTGGCGGCGCGGGCATGTTGGTTGGCCCGACCTCGACGAAAGCCGAGATCGAGACGTTCAAGGAAAGGCTGCTGGCCGACCCGGCTAACTTCATCGCGCAACCCACCTTGTCGCTCAGTACCTGCCCCACCTTTGTGGAAGAAGGGATTGCGCCGCGCCATGTGGATTTGCGCCCCTTTGTGCTGTCGGGGGAGCGAATCACGATCATGCCCGGTGGATTAACCCGCGTGGCCCTCAAAAAAGGGTCGCTCGTGGTGAATTCCAGCCAAGGCGGCGGTACCAAGGATACTTGGGTGCTCGCGGATCATTGATAGGAAGGGCGTAGGATGCTGAGTAGCACCGCAGGAAATGTGTATTGGATGGGGCGTCATATCGAGCGCGCCACCAATTCTGCCCGCATGTTGGAAGCCACAAACCGGATGTGGCTCATGGCAGGCGGCAGTCGGGAATGGCAATCGCTGGCCATGGCCTTTGGGCTGGATGAGAAGTTTGAACAGAAATACCCCGAACGCTCGGTAGGGGATTTCGTCACCTTCATGGGGGTAGATAGCGGCAATTCGTCTAGCATCGCCGCGTCTATTCAAGCGGCGCGCAATAACGCCCGGTCGGAGCGGAATAATCTGACCGTTTCGGTGTGGGAATATCTCAACGAAGCCTCCATCCAGTTGCGCGAGAAGTTGGATAAACCGCTAACGGGCAGCGCTATTCAGGATTTTTTGGACTGGACCAAGCGCCAGATGATCCTGGTGGCGGGCGCGTGTGAAACTACCTTGCTGCGCGACGAAGCCTATTACTTCCTGTCGCTCGGCACCTATATCGAGCGTGCCGACAATACCGCCCGCATTCTCGATTCGAAATATCACATCCTCTTGCCCCAGGGCGAGAAGGTGGGCGGCGGCGTTGATTACTACCAGTGGACGGAAATTCTCAACTGCATCAATGCCCTGCGAACCTATCGCCGGGTCTATAGCAGCGCGGTGTTGCCGTGGCGCGTGGCGGAATTGATGATTTTGCGCTCCGATTTGCCGCGCTCCTTGCACTTTTGTTTAACCCAAATCATGGATAATCTTGACAGATTAGGCTTGGTCTATGGGACACGGCACGAGTGCCATCGGCTTTGCGGGGTGCTGGCGTCGGGCCTGCGCTACGGCAAGGTCGATGATATTTTCGAGCGGGGCTTGCATGAGTTCCTGGTCGAATTCATTGATAAGAACAATGCCTTGGGGGCAGAGATTACGCGCAATTATCTCATCAACCCCTAACCTTGCCTGGAATAAGGAGCCTTCTTGTGGCCTCCCGTCTGATCCTGGATATTACGCATCGCACCCGCTATCGGTTTGATGGACCGACGACGGCAGTGCAGTATTTGCGCCTATCTCCTGGGAACAGCGGGGGCCAGAAGGTGCATTCCTGGGTAGTGGATGCGCCGGGCGATCTGTTTCCTTGGCGCGACGGGCATCGTAATCTCGTTCACAGCCTTTATATTCACGAACCGTTAAGCGAAATCGAACTGGTGGCGCGGGGGCGGGTTGAAACGGTCGATCAATCCGGTGTGATAGGCGAGGATGGGGCGGGTGCCTTACCGCCGGACTATTGGCTGCGGGAAGGGCCGCTGACGGGCCTTGGCTCGGGAGTTTTGGGGCAGCAGTTGCGGGCGTTCATTCGTGATGTTACCCGGCACCGCCCGGCGCAGCGGCTGGATTTTCTGCACGAACTGCTGCGGGTGATTGTCGATAAGCTGCCCTATAAAACGGGCGTAACGGCAGTGGGCACCACTGCGGCAGAAGCGCTGGCCCTAGGCGCTGGCGTGTGCCAGGACCATGCCCATCTCTTCATTACGGTGGCGCGGGCCAATGGCATTCCGGCGCGGTATGTGAGCGGCTACTTGCTCTCGGGGTCGATTTCCGGGCCGCAAGACGTGGGGCACGCCTGGGCGGAAGCCTATGTGCCGAACTTAGGCTGGGTTGGGTTCGATGCCTCGAACGGCATTTGCCCCACCGCCTCTTACGTGCGGGTTGCAATGGGGATTGATTATACTGACGGCTGCCCCGTGCGCGGTGTGCGCGGTGGTGGTGGCGGCGAGACCTTGGCGGTGAATGTTTCCGTCTCGCCACTGGAACGCAGGCCCTATGGCCCCTATACTGCGACGCAACAGTAACAAATTCAGAAAAAATAATGACCTATTGCCTTGGAATGCTCCTGCGGGAGGGACTCGTGATGCTGTCGGACTCGCGCACCAACGCGGGGATTGATCAGATTTCCATCTTCCGAAAAATGCGCGTTTGGGACGTGCCGGGGGATCGTACGGTTCTTATGGCGACCTCCGGTAATCTCGCCATCAGTCAATCGGTGGTGCATTACGTGAACGATGGTCTAGTGCTGCCGGGGCAAGACCAGCCGCGCACGATGAAGACCGTCCGTAATCTGTTTGAGGCGGCGCAGTTGGTCGGCGCGGCGATCCGCACAGTTCACCGCATTGATGGCGCGCGGCTGGAGGCGAAAGATGGCACCGGCTTTAGTGTTTCCTGCCTGCTCGGCGGGCAGATTGCGGGGGAGACACCGCGCCTCTTCCTGATCTATTCGGCAGGCAACTTCATTGAGGCCACGGCTGAAACGCCTTATTTCCAGATCGGTGAAACCAAATACGGCAAGCCTATTCTGGACCGCGCACTGAGGTATGATCTGGCGTTGACTCAGGCGATCAAGCTCGGGCTGATTTCGATGGACTCAACCCTGCGCTCCAATCTCTCAGTCGGCCTGCCGCTGGATTTAGTGCTCTACCGCACCGACGCGCTGCGCCTTGAAATGCACCGAAGCATCGACGAGACCGACCCTTATTTCAACATTATCCGCCATCAATGGTCGGGTTCGTTGCAAAACGCCTTTGCGAGCCTGTCTGATCCGGTTTGGTGAGCCTTTCCTGACGCGCGGATGATTTACACTGGCTCGAAAACCTTTAACATAGGCCAAGTGGATAATCCGCGTAACATCGCCATAAGAGCGGTGACAGGGGGGCTGTTTGATACCTGGAGAAATAGCAGCCCCGCCGCCGCGCGGGGCCGGCAAAAGCCGCTATAACTCGTTCCGCATTATTGGTGGGGCGTCGTTGGGCGCAATGTTCGAGTGGTATGATTTTTATGTGTATGGCGCGTTGGCAACCGTGCTCGGCCATGTGTTTTTTCCGCCCATCGACGAGAATTTCGCCTTTTTCGCCAGCCTTGCCGCCTTTGGTGCGGGCTTTGCCGTGCGGCCCTTCGGCGCGCTGGTTTTCGGTTGGCTTGGCGATTATATCGGGCGGAAATATGCGTTTCTGCTAACTATTCTCGTGATGGGCACCTCGACCGCGCTGGTGGGATTACTGCCAACCTACGAGCAAATCGGCATTGCCGCGCCGATTTTGCTGATCCTGCTGCGGTTGGCTCAAGGCTTGGCGCTTGGCGGGGAGTATGGCGGGGCGGCTATTTTTGTGGCCGAGCACGCCCCGCCCAATCGGCGCGGCTTTCACACAAGTTGGATTCAGACAACGGCGACTTTGGGTTTTTGCATTTCGTTGCTGGTGGTGCTGCTCTGCCGCAGTGTGCTGTCGCCTGAAGAGTTTTTGGAGTGGGGTTGGCGGCTACCGTTTATCGCCTCCATCGTGCTGCTGGCGCTGTCGGTCTATATTCGGGTTCGCCTGCATGAATCACCCTTGTTTATGGACCTTAAGGCACGCGGCCAAACCTCGAAGCAGCCGATTAGCGATGCGCTCTTACGCTGGCGCAATCTGCGCTGGATGCTGCTGGCCTTGTTTGGGGCGACGGCGGGGCAGGCAGTGATTTGGTACGCCGGGCAATTTTACGTGTTGTTCTTTCTGCAAAGCACTCTAAAGCTGCCGCACGATACCGCGACGATGCTGGTGGCGGCGGGGCTGCTGTTGGGCACGCCCTTCGTGGTGTTGTTCGGTTATCTCTCTGATATTATTGGCCGGAAGCCGATTATGATTGCAGGCTGCTTGCTGGCAGCGTGCAGTTTCATTCCCGTGTTCAAGGGCCTGACGCTGGCGACCAACCCGGCCCTCGTGCGGGCAATGCAGACGGCCCCGATTGAAATTAGCGGCGATGGCTGCTCCGGTCTGCTCTGGCATAACGAGACGACGCGGTGCGACCTTGCCCGCGCGCAACTGGCCAGCGGCGGCATCCCTTATCGCTGGACTGCGGTACCGGGCGAGCTGCTGACGGTAAAAATCAATAACGTGACGCTACCGCTCGATGAAACGCTGACAGGGTTAACCGAAGCCTTGCGGGCCGCAGGCTACCCCGAGCGGGCGGACCCGGCGCAAATCAATCACCCTATGGCGATTGCCTTGCTGACGCTGCTGATGATCTTCGTTGCAATGGTTTATGGACCGATTGCAGCCTTTCTGGTCGAGCTTTTTCCAACGCGCGTGCGCTTTACCTCTCTCTCGTTGCCCTATCACCTGGGCAACGGCTGGTTTGGCGGGATGTTGCCGGTAATTGCCTTCGCTATGGTGTTGGAGACGGGGGATATTTACGCGGGCCTTTGGTACCCCATCGTCGTTGCGACGGCGTCGGCGGTGATCGGCATGTTGTTCTTAAGCGAAACCCATAACCGCAACCTCATGCGGGTAACGCACCCCGTTGGCTCGGTTTTGACGACACCGCCCCCCGCCGACAGATGATCGCCCTACAATGATCGCGCCGCGATGATCGAGATTGTTTCAAAACGCCCGCTGTGGCACAAGGCGGAGCGTTTTTAGATGATGTGAAGGGAGTGAGGCAAGATGGCCTCTTATCAGTATGTTTACGTGATGAAGGGACTGTCGAAAGCCTATCCCGGCGGCAAAACGGTGCTGAAGGACGTATGGCTTAGCTTCCTGCCCGGTGCGAAGATCGGCGTTATCGGCCCGAACGGCGCGGGTAAATCGACCCTGATGAAAATTATGGCCGGGTACGATAAGGAATTCGGTGGCGAAGCCTGGGCTGCCGAGGGTGCCAAAGTTGGTTATCTCTCGCAAGAACCGCACCTGGACCCCACAAAAGACGTGTTCGGCAATGTTATGGACGGCGTGAAGGAGATCAAATCAATCCTTGACCGCTTCGAGGCCGTCTCCGCCCGTTTCGGGGAGGAACTGTCGGAAGACGAGATGAACGCGCTGATTACCGAACAGGCCGAGTTGCAAGAGCAGATTGATGTTATGGATGGCTGGGATCTCGACCGCACGGTCAATATCGCCATGGATGCCCTGCGCTGCCCGCCGCGCGATGCCGATGTTACCAAGCTCTCAGGGGGCGAACGCCGCCGTGTCGCGCTGTGCCGTCTGCTGCTGGAAAAGCCGGACATGCTGCTGCTCGATGAGCCGACCAACCATTTGGATGCCGAGTCGGTCGCGTGGTTAGAGCGGTTCTTGCACGATTATAAAGGCACCGTTGTGGCCGTGACCCATGATCGCTATTTCCTCGATGAAGTGGCGGAATGGATTTTGGAAGTCGAGCGCGGTCAATGCTACCCGTTCGAGGGGAATTACACGGGCTGGATGCGCGATAAGCAAAAACGCCTGGAACTCGAAGGCAAGCAGGAAGAGGCCCATAAGAAGACGCTGGACCGAGAGCTTGAGTGGGTGTCCCAAAGCCCTAAAGCCCGGCAGGCGAAATCCAAAGCGCGGCTCGCGTCTTACGAAGAAATGGTCAATCAGTCGAAGGAAAAGGCCCCTGATTCGGCGCAAATCGTGCTGCCGCCCGGCCCGCGCTTGGGTGGTATTGTGATTGAGGCGGAGAATCTAACCAAGGGGTTTGGCGACCGTTTGTTGGTTGATAATGTTTCCTTCCGCCTGCCCCCCGGCGGTATTGTCGGCGTTATCGGCCCGAACGGCGCGGGTAAAACCACGCTGTTCCGCATGATTACAGGGCAGGAAAAGCCCGATAGCGGCACTTTCCGCGTTGGGGAAACGGTGGTGCTCGGGTACGTCGATCAGTCGCGCGATGCGCTCAACCCGAACAAGAGTGTTTGGGAAGAAGTTTCCGGCGGGCACGATGAAATAGACCTGGGCCGCCGCAAGATGCCATCACGCGCCTACTGTGCGCTGTTCAACTTCCGGGGCGCGGATCAGCAGAAGAAAGTCGGGATGCTGTCGGGCGGGGAGCGCAACCGCGTCCATCTCGCCAAAATGCTGAAAACCGGCGCGAATGTGCTGCTGCTCGATGAGCCGACCAACGATCTCGATGTCGATACGCTGCGCGCGCTTGAAGAAGCCATGCTGGACTATGCCGGCTGCGCCGTGGTCATCACCCATGATCGCTGGTTCCTGGATCGCATCGCCACCCACATTCTCGCGTTTGAAGGCGATAGCCAAGTGGTGTGGTTCGAGGGCAATTACCAAGACTATGAAGCCGACCGCAAACGCCGCCTAGGGACCGATGCCGATCAGCCGCACCGAATTAAGTATAAACCACTGGCGCGCTAGAGCAAATCCCGAGCGGGTGCCCGATGCGGTTTGAGCGTCAAACGCGCCGGCACCCGCGCCTAGCCTTTGCTCAACAAAACAAAAGACTAGAGCGTCTTGCGTAAAGGTTGACGCAAGACGCTCTCGCTTTCTTTTAGCCCTCGCCGGGCGGGCGCGTCCGCGCCCTTGGCCGCCGCCTCAATGGCCGCTTATAGAGCCGCGCCAGAGTTAAGGCGCGCGGCTCTAGAGCCTTTATCGTGAACGAATGTGAACGAGAAACGGGCTAGTCTCCAAAAATACTAATCACCCGACATAATAAGCCACTCCCTCATATTGGAACCCACCCAAAAGCCTCACAGCATCGCGTTCACCAACACTATCGGTATAAAAATGAGTTCCCGTTTTCGTGTTATAGAAACGGAATAACTCATGCGAACCTTCAATCTTGGTATCGCTTGCGGTGTATGCGATTCCCTCGAACTGGAAACCCGCCAAACCTTTAACGGTATCGCGTTCTTTATCGCTGATTGTGTAGAAGTGCGTTCCGGTATTGGCATTGTAGAAGCGATAAACGGCATCGTCGCCCTTGGCCAAAGCCTTGAAACCCACACCTTCATAAACGAATTGATCGATAGTGTTCAGAACAGCGTTTCGTTCGGTCGGGCTGTTGGAATAAAAATGTGTCCCGGTTTGTGTATTGTAAAACCGATAGATATTCAGCGGGTCAGCAGAACTGCTGAAAACCGATACGTCCAATTTCATGTTATTGAATTGGATTGTTTCGACATTGGTCAATCGATCCGTTCCATCTTCGGATTTGACGATGAGGGTTGACCCATCGATTTTGAGGCGGACGTTGGCGTTGTACGTAGCGTTGATAACAACGGTATCGTTTCCGGCACCAAGATTGATGCTATCGCTCCCACGACCACCAGAAACGCTATCGGCACCCGAAGAACCTGTAATCGTATCGTTATTGAAAGTGCCGCTGTAAGAGCCGGAAACCGTCTTAACGAGGCCATCTAACTCGCCATCGGTATAGGCGGTTCGCACAACATCTTCGGCTAACTTATCAATGACCGTGAAATCGTTATTATTTCCGTTATTTTCAGCCGTTGAGCGACTTAAGCCATCCCAAATAGCTGTACCCATAAATTTATCGCCAAGTTCGCTACTCATGACCGAGAAAATGGCCTTATACCAATCTGCTTGTTCTTTTTGGTCAGCAGGAAGGGAATTATCTTGATGGTTGGCAGAGTTACTCATAATTCCCGCACCATCAAAACTAGCTACGCCCACTTCGGTAAACATAATTTTTTTGCCAGTAGTTTCAGATAAATTACGTAAATACTCTACCCAATTAGTTTTTTGAGGATTATTACCATAAAGCGCTTTTACAAAATCATCATACGTGGCGTTTTTGCTCACTGTTAATTGTGGATAAAAATCAACACCGATATAATCAAGTTTATCCAACCATTTAATTTGGGTCATTTCGCTTTCTTTCCAAGTCGGATTGAAAGAAACAAAAGCAGCATATGTTAATTTACCAGAATAAACTGAACGAATTTGAGAAATTAGATTTTCCCAATACCCCTTTGTATCGCCAGTTGTGAAATGAAGCATTTCATTCCCAATAGCAATTGCCTCAACTCCTTTTGATTGACAGGCTTTCGCCAAATCAACCATGTAAGCGGTATATTGCTGAAAGAACGCGGCTTTATCGCCGACATTTGTGTTATTTTCATTCCAATTACGGAATTTCTCTTGCCCGTTTTCAATGTAAAAATCTGTCACTTGTTGACGCAAGGTAACAGCCATCCCTTGAGAATGTAGATAATCGGCGCGATTCATCAATTCATTAATTGAAAGGCCAACACGTGCATTTCCGTTGATATTGTGAACGCCAAGTGGATCAAATCGCCCGTTTGTTTCTTCCCATTCGGTTGTGGCACCGAGATAGGCGTGATTTGCGCCCATGGATTTGTATTGATCAACAATGTATGCAAAACTGTCTTGGTTTTGCTTGTTATTCATGTAAGCCATATAGGTGAAGGCTTTTTGTTCAACACGAGTAGTTTGCATAATTTTCTCTTTCTCAACAAAACAGCGTTACAGAAAATCAACAGAATTTCTGTTTTTACCTAACTCTTGATTTATGGAGTGAAAGGTTTGGGTGCATTCAGAAGCACCCAAACCTTTATGATTTAAGCTTCAGTCGGCCCTGAAGCAATTGATCCTTTTCCGTACTGAGCTTCGATCATCGCTTTGGCATTAAAATAGTTATCAGCTTGCACCTGCACTTCTTGCGAAGACCCATTTGATAACCGAACACGCGCTTTCCAACGTTTAGCCGCCATTTCCCGTTTCTCCTCTGATTAGGCCAACTCACATAACGCCTTGTTGCGTTAATAGGTGCTATATAGTCCGTGGATTAATAAACCGTGTTTTTGTGAACGTCAAGATCGTTAAACTCGTGCATGGATTCCCGTGAACGAGTAGCATGGAATGTCCGTCGCATCCGCGTCATGCGCGGGCTTTCTCAAGAAGCCTTAGCGGTCGATGCTGCGATTGACCGAACCTACGTGAGTCGATTGGAACGGAATCAGGAAAACCCTACCGTGGGCCTCCTAGATCGACTCGCGTGTGCCCTTAGTTGTCATATTCGAGATTTTTTCGAGGATGTGACCGAGGCACCCTTACCCGCCCTCAAAAGCGGTAGAAAGAAAAAATCTTGAGGCTGATACTAGATGTAGAGAAGAGCAAGAGAATATAAAGACCCATAAATAGGGCGAGACTATCGGCGTTCTTGCCTGGGAAGTAAATGTAATTTAACCCTATTTTACCTTACCGCCGCACGCTGCTAGAGCATTTTACCATTCGCATCCACTTACGAACAACACTCTAAATTTTTATTGTGTTAGGTGAAAGCTCGTCCTGGTGATCCGATTTATTCGGGATTTTCTCTAAGGATTATAACTTAGAAGGCGTTGTCTTTTCTCTCTATCCTGTCCGGGGAACCAGACAACGCGGATTCTCAAGGGGCCGCAGCCCCTTGAGTGGGGCGAGGGGCAAAGCCCCTTCCATCCCGTCCAAACAGAACCCCCGGCACTTGCGAAAAGTGCCGGGGGTTCTGTTGAGAGCGGCCGTTACGCGCGGATTTGGCTCAGGAAGCGTTGCACCTCGCTTGAGAGAATATCGGTGTTCTGCGCCATCATGTGGGTTGCTTGTTGCACCACGCCCGCCGATTTTCCGGCCAGAACAGCGGCTTCCGTCACCGTGGTGATGCGGCCCAGGGCCTCGCCGGTGCTATTGGCGGCTTCCGACACGTTGCGGGCGATTTCTTGCGTTGCGGCCCCTTGCTGCTCCACGGCAGCGGAGACGACCGAGGCAATTTCATCTAACTGTTGGATCGTTAGCACGATCTGACGGATAGCCGACACTACCTCGCCGGTGGTGCTTTGAACCTGGGCGATGTGGCGTTGGATTTCGTCGGTCGCTTTGGCCGTTTGCCCGGCGAGGTTTTTCACTTCCGAGGCGACGACGGAGAAGCCTTTACCGGCATCGCCGGCGCGGGCCGCCTCGATGGTGGCGTTTAGGGCCAGCAGGTTGGTTTGCCCTGCAATGCCGTTAATGAGCTTCACCACTTCATCAATGCGGCCCGTGGCGCTATTGAGGGTATCGACGATTGAATTGGTCTTCTCGGCATCTTGCACGGCCACGCGCGTGACCTGGGAGGAGCGGTTGACCTGCCGGGAGATTTCGCGGATCGAGGCCAGCAACTCTTCGGCAGCGGCAGCGACGGTCTGCACGTTCTGGGTGGCGTGCTGGGAGAGTGTGGCAGCTTCCCCCGCCTCCCGCCGGGTTTCGTCGGCGTTCTGAGACACGCTATCGGCGGTGTTCCGCAGGCTGTGAACGGAGCTTGCCACCTGATCGACCACCGATTTCACGGTGCCTTCAAAGGTATCGGCGAGTTCCAGGCGGGCGCGGCGGCGCTCTAACGTCACGCGGGTACTTTCATCGGCGGCGTGTTGTTCGGCTTCTTTAATCGCAAGAGCGTTGGCGCGGAACACTTCCATAGCCGCTGCCATCGCGCCGATTTCGTCCGTGCCGCTTTTCGGCGTTGCCACTGTCAAATCACCGCCGGCCAAGCGGCGCATTGCTGCCGACAGGCGCGACAGACGCCCGACAATAGAGCGGAGCACCACGAGCCAACCGATGAGGAGCGCGGCGACCAAGGCAACGGCCCCCAGCACGATCAACACGGTTTGGGCTTGCAGGCTTTGAGCATTGGCGGCTTCGGTTTGGGTTCTCACCATTGCCTGCACGTCGCCCACCAGCCGCGATACGGCGGATTGTAGGGCGCGGGCGTAGGCGGTTGTTTCGGTGAAGGCCGCCACAGCTTCCGCCCGCACGCGCAACTCTTCTTGACGGCGCTTGATAATGGTTTCTGCGCCCGCTTGGCCTTGCGGGGCCGAGCCGTAGACCAGCATATCTTCGATCGCTTGAGATGTCGTTGCTCCAACAGCCCCCAGGTCTTGATCGCTTCGCAGGCGCATACCAAGCCCGCGCAATTCAGCGGCCAATGGATCGGCGCGCAGTTTGATCAGCGATAAACGGCCCCCGTCGGAGGTATTTGCAGCTTCCGCCATGTACCCGAGGAACAGATTAGCATTCGATACGGCGGTCAAATAGCGGCGAAAATTGCCGAAACTATCGCGCTCGATGAGTTCAAGCTGAGCGTTAATCTGGGCTTGTGTTGTGGAAAGGCGGGCGCGTTGATCCTGAGCCGGGGCTTGACTGAGTTCTTCTAAACGCTGAGTAATGTAAGCAATGCCAATACCGATTTGACGGTTAGAACTGCCAATCGGGCCAGTTAAAAGATCGAGAAGTTTGCTGTGGCGATTGCGTAATTCACTCATTGTCTGAGTCTGAGCATTGGAAAGCTCTAAACGCCGCGTCGTCAGCTTATTTTGTAGATCAATCAGATCGGTGAGTTTCGTCGTATAGCCATCAATTGCGCGTAAGGTTTCATCTTGCGCCGAGAGGGATTTGATGGCCGTCAGGGCATTGTTCAGCTTGACAGTGGCGATTTTATACGCAGCGAAAGCCGCTTCCTGATCGTTGGTGCTGCTGGCATTGCCGATGTCACCGGCTGCGGCCACAAGTGTTCCAACGGCTTCCGACAGCTCACCCGCAAACCGCACGGCAGGGACTTGCGTTTCCGAGAGAGTATGGAAAGTTGTCGTGAAATCGCGAACAAACAGAACACCAACAACGGCTGACGCCAGTGTGGTAGCAACGATCATGCCCATTGCGGCAATCAATTTCCCCGCAAGCCCGCGCCCAGAAACCGTTTTGGAGCTTTTCGTCATATTAGCTTTTCCCCCTTGCCGATCTCAAAACCAGCATATTCCTACACTCAGGTACAAACTTATAGTACCGCAGCATAGAGCAGGCCCCGACCAAAATCGAGAGGGAAGCGTATCTTAAAAGGCGTATTTCGGCATTGTTAAATCGGGAAATATGCTATTTTTAAGCTCATTCATCCTTTATTTTCTGATTTTTATCTTCTTGTTTTGTGTTTACTCGGCATTTGTGTCCGATGGTGATTTAGTAAGTAGCGTAGGGGTTTGCGCTACACGCTTGTCGCGCGCGCGGTCGGCGAAGCCTTGGCAGACCACGTAGAAGACGGGGGTAAAGATCAGGCCGAACAGTGTAACCCCAATCATCCCCGCGAAAACGGCGGTACCGAGCGATTGGCGCATTTCTGCCCCGGCCCCTTCTGCCAGAACCAGCGGCACCACGCCGAGAATAAAGGCGAGGGAGGTCATCACGATGGGGCGCAGGCGCGTGCGGGCGGCGGCAATCGCAGCCTCGAACCGGCTCATACCTTCTTCATGGGCTTGTTTGGCGAACTCGATGATGAGAATGGCGTTCTTCGCGGCAAGGCCAACCAGCACGATAAGACCAATATCGACCAGGATATTCCGGTCCAGATCGCGCGCGCCGACACCGAGCATCGCCGCCAAAATACACATCGGCACAATCAGCACGACGGCTAGGGGCAATAGCCAGCTTTCATAGAGCGCGGCCAGCAGCAGGAAGACGAAAACCACGGCCAGCCCGAAGGCATAGAGGGCGGTATTGCCCGCCAGCTTTTCTTGCAAGGCGATATCGGTCCATTCAAAACCGAAGCCGGGCGGCAGCTTTTCGGCGGCCAGTTGCTCAATCACCTTGATTGCCTCGCCGCTGGAATAACCACGCGCCAAGGCAATCTGTATTTCCGCTGCTGGGTAGAGGTTGTAGCGCGGCACGCGGAAGGCGCTGGTCGCATCGTTGAAGCTCGCGACCGCCCCAATCGGCACCATCTGCCCATCCTGATTGCGGGTTTTCAGATTGGCGATGTCGCGCGGCTCCAGCCGGAACGGGTTATCGGCTTGGGCGGTCACGCGGAAGGTGCGGCCCAGAATGTTAAAGTCGTTCACAAACGACGATCCCATATAGATCGACAGAGTTTCAAACACGCGGGAAATGGGGACACCCAAGGTTTCCGCTTTCACGCGGTCAATATCGGCATAAATTAGCGGCGTGCGCGCATTGAACTGCGTAAACGCCGACAGGATACCGGGAGTTTGCCCTAGCGGCCCAGCGAGCGCCCAGGTTGCAGCTTCTAGCGCGGGCAAACCTCGCCCCGAACGATCTTGAACATAGGCTTTCAAACCACCGCCACTCCCAATCCCCGGTATAGAAGGCGGCTGAACAACGAAGATTAAAGCTTCGCTAATACCAAACATCTGCTTTTGCAAATCGACAAGGATACCCTGAGTCGTGACCTTCAAGGCCGCGCGTTCCTTAAAATCCTTGAGGCCGATAAAGACCACGCCACTGTTCGGCGCATTGGTAAACGTCAAGCCATCGAGACCCGTAAACGCAATGGCGTTTGCAACACCCGGATGCGCTTTGAGAATATCGGACGCCCGACGCACAACCGCATCGGTGCGGTCTAATGTCGAGCCAGGCGGCAGTTGGATTGCCGCAAACAGAAACCCGCGATCCAACTGCGGGATAAGGCTCGTCGGTGTTGCCACTAGCCGGTTATACGCAAGGCCCAGCAACCCGGCATAGATGACCAACACGATCACGCTAAGGCGCACAAGGCGGCGGGTGAGGCTGGCATAGCCGCGCCCCAAGCCCTCGAAAGCGGCATCGAACTTTGCAAAGAACCAGCGAATCGGGAAGGTCAGCGCCTGCCACCAGCGCGGCCCCTGCCTCTCCTCGCTATGGGGCTTCAGCAGAAGGGCCGCCAGCGCGGGGGAGAGAGTGAGCGACACGAAGGCCGAAATCAGCGTTGCCCCCGCAATCGTTACCGCGAACTGGCGGTAGAAGGAGCCTTGCAGGCCCGAAATAAAGGCGGTGGGGATAAACACGGCGCACAGCACGAGAGCGATGGCGAGCAGGGCGTTACCCACCTCATCCATCGTTTTATGGGCGGCGGCTTTCGGCGTGAGGCCCTGGCGTAAATAGCGTTCGACGTTTTCCACGACAACGATGGCGTCATCGACCACGATCCCGATGGCGAGCACCAGGCCGAAGAGCGAGAGGGTGTTAAAAGAAATCCCCACTGCGCCCATAATCAGGAATGCGCCGATTAAGGACACCGGAATAGCGATAATCGGAATAATCGCCGCGCGCCACTTCTGCAAAAACAAAATGACGACGATGACCACGAGCACGACAGCTTCTAGCAGCGTCTTAATCACCTCATCCACCGACTCGGCGATAAAGTTGGTGGGGTTGTAAACCACCGAATAATCGAGACCCGCCGGGAAATCCTTTTTAAGCTGGGCCATTGTGTTTTGAATGGCGGTGGATGTTGCCAGCGCGTTGGAGCCGGGGCGCTGGAAAATCCCCAATGCAGTCGCGGGCTTATTATTCAAGAGCGAGTTTAGAGTGTAATCTTGCGAGCCTAACTCGACCCGTGCAATATCGCGCAGCCGAATAGAGGAGCCGTCGGGATCAGCCCGAACCACAAGCGCGCCGAACTCATCCACAGTCGTTAACCGCCCTTGGGTTTGGACGGAAAGTTGGAACGCCCCCGCCGCAGTCGCGGGAGGTTGGTTAATAGTGCCTGCGGCGACCTGCACGTTAGCGGCGCGAATGGCCGCAATCACTTCGCCAGCGGTTAAGTTGCGCGCGGCAACCTGGGCTGGATCGAGCCAAATCCGCATCGCGTAATCGCGCGCGCCG
This sequence comes from Alphaproteobacteria bacterium, assembly GCA_013298565.1. GTDB lineage: Bacteria > Pseudomonadota > Alphaproteobacteria > Elsterales > Elsteraceae > Elstera. Next base: position 45,079 of record JAAFIC010000006.1, read on the forward strand.
AACACCAGCACATTGCCAACCCCGTCAATGCGGGTCAGCACATCCTTCACAAACAAGGTTGTATAGTTGGAGATATACTGCCGATCGCGCGAATCGTCGGGCGAAATCATGTGGACGACCATCATGAGATCGGGGGAGCTTTTCAGCACGTTCACGCCAAGGCGGCGCACTTCTTCCGGCAAGCGCGGTTGCGCGATGGCGACGCGGTTCTGCACCAAAACTTGAGCTTGATCAATGTTCGTGCCGGGCTTGAACACGACATTAACCGACAGCCGCCCGTCCCCCGTGGATTGGGAGGTGATGTACAGCATTCCATCGACGCCGTTCACTTCCTGCTCGATGGGGGTTGCCACCGTATCGGCGATAACCCGCGCATCGGCCCCCGGATAAGCGGCGGTAATATTCACCGTTGGCGGCGCAATTTCAGGGTATTCGGCCACGGGTAGGCGCGTTTGTGCGATCCCCCCCGCGATGGTGAGAATGATCGATAGCACCGTCGCGAAGATCGGGTGATCAATAAAGAAATGCGTAAAGCGCATTGCCCAATCCTATTCAGAAGCTCTGGTGATTCTTACAAATAGACCGAAAATCAGCGGGGGAGCGTTACCGCATCCCGGCTTTAATCTCGCCCGGCATAGGCGCCACGGGGACGCCAGGGCGCACGAAGGGATTGGCGAGGCCACCGATAATGATTTTATCGTCGCCCTTCAACCCGTCGCGGATTACCCGCAACCCATCGGCAAGGCCGCCCAGCGTGACAACCTTGGGCAAGACTTTGTTTTCAGGGCCAATGGTCATCACCACTTTGCGGGCTTGGTCGGAAACGATGGCCGAATCGGGGACGAGCAGGGCATCCACCTCGCCGTTCCACAGCCGCAAACGCCCAAAGCTGCCGGGCGTTAAAAAATGGTCGGCATTCTCGAACAGCGCGCGGCCCCGGATTGTGCCGGAGCGCCCGTTCAACTCGTTATCAATAAAATCCAGTCCGCCCTGGCGCGCCCACTCGGTTTCATCGCCAAGGCGCACTTGAACCGGAATCGTCCCCTTGCTATCGCGGTTGGACGGGCGCTGACCGGCTTTGGCGAGGCGGGCGTAGCGGATGTAATCGGCTTCCGACGCATCAAAGACGAAGTTGATCGGATCGTTTTGCACAATCGTGGTCAGCAGGGTTGCCCCTTGGCCCCCGGTCACGAGATTACCGACATCTATGCGCTTATCGGAAATCCGCCCGGCGATGGGGGCGCGCACCTGCGTCCACTCCAGGTTCAGCGCGGCAGATTTCACGGCGGTTTCGGCAGCAGAAAGTTGGGCGCGGGCGACGGACAGATTGGCTTGGCGCTGATCGAGATCGCGCCCGGTGATATTCTGATTGCGGATCAAGCCTTCGGCGCGGGCGACTTCCGTTTCGTTCAGCTTTACCTGCGCGCGGGCGCGGGCTACGTCGGCGCGGGTGGACTCGAGCGCAAGCTCGTAAGGGCGTTGGTCGATAGTGAACAGAAGATCACTCTTCTTCACCATTTGCCCGTCGCGAAAATGCACGTGCTCGATATAGCCAGAAACGCGGGCGCGCAACTCAACGCGCTCTACTGCCTCGAACCGCCCTGTATATTCATCCCACTGCGTTATTTTTTGCGCCAGCGGCGTCGCCACCGTAACGGGCGGGGCCGGGCGCGCACTTTGGCCTTGCGCGGCAAAACTCAGCCCCAAAAGGGTGGCCAAAATCTGCCAAGTGGTGATGGTTGGAAGGTTCTTTGCCGAAAAGAAGCGCATCGCACTACCTATTGAAGGGTACCAGATAAGGCCACGCGGAAGAACGCGCCCTGGTACAAAAAGGGACCGTATGGAGGAGGGATAACGCCGTCAATACGATTATGTTAATTATCCCCTAAGCGGATACTTCGGATTGCACCGTACTTCAATTTCGTCGCCGACGGAATGGGCGCGCGTAACCTTTGACGGGTAATTTCTCTTCCGCTAGCATTTATTTCGGCGCGACGCAGCCGGTCGGACAGCGCGCCACCGACCTTGGAGAGTAATCATGACGACGCCCTTAGCCCGTCCGAAATCCCCCTATTTTAGCTCCGGCCCCTGCGCCAAGCGCCCCGGTTGGACCCCGCAAGCCTTGGAGAATGCCGTTCTCGGGCAGTCCCATCGCGGTAAAGCCGGCAAAGCCCGGCTGGCCGATGTGATCGAGCGTACTCGCGCGATCCTGAGAGTACCCGCCGATTACCGCATTGGCATTGTGCCTGCGTCTGATACCGGCGCGGTGGAAATGGCGCTGTGGTCGCTGCTTGGCGCCCGTCCGGTCGATATGGTCGCGTGGGAGAGTTTTGGGGCCGAATGGGTTACGGATGTGGTGAAAGAGCTGAAAATTCCGGGCGCGCGAACCCTTAAAGCCGCCTATGGCGCGCTGCCGGACCTGGGGCAAGTGAATAAAGATCACGACGTGGTCTTCACCTGGAACGGCACCACGTCTGGCGTGCGCGTGCCAAATGCCGACTGGATTGCCGACGACCGCGCGGGCCTAACGATCTGCGACGCCACCTCGGCGGCGTTTGCGATGGACCTGCCGTGGCCGAAGCTCGATGTAACCACCTTCTCCTGGCAGAAGGTCTTGGGTGGTGAGGGCGCGCACGGCATTCTTATTCTCAGCCCGCGCGCGGTGGAGCGGTTGGAAAGCTACACCCCGGCCTGGCCACTGCCCAAAATTTTCCGCCTCACCAAGGGCGGCAAGCTGATTGAGGGTATTTTTAAGGGCGAGACGATCAACACGCCGTCCTTGCTGTGCGTTGAAGATTACCGCGATGCGTTGCTCTGGGCCGAACAAGTCGGTGGCCTTGCGGGCCTCATTGCCCGCTCGGAAGCCAATCTGGCGGCAATCGCGGCGTGGGCCGATAAGACGGCGTGGGTCGATTTCTTGGCGGACGTGCCGGAAACCCGCTCCTGCACGTCGATTTGTTTGAAAATCGTCGATACCTGGTTCACGGCGCTGGGGGCCGAGGCGCAAGCGGATGTGCCGAAGCGCCTTGCGGCCAAGCTGGAGAAGGAAAAGGTGGCCTTTGACATCAACGGCTACCGCGATGCACCGCCGGGCCTGCGAATTTGGGGTGGGGCGACCGTGGAAACCGCCGATATCGAAGCCCTCATCCCGTGGTTGGATTGGGCCTATGCCGAGGTAAAGGCCGAACTCTCTGTTCCGGCCTAACCCGCCCTCGCAATGTCCTGAAAAATTCTGTGCGGCCTGGTCAAACCGGGTCGCCTGCCGTTGAGGTTTACCATGCCCAAAGTTCTGATTGCCGATTCCCTCAGCCCGCGCGCGGTTGATATTTTCAAAACGCGCGGGATTGAGGTCGATGTGAAAACCGGCCTGAAGCCGGACGAAATCAAAGCGATTATCGGCGACTATGATGGTCTTGCCGTGCGCTCGGCCACCAAAGTCACCGCTGATGTTATCGCGGCGGCAGGCAAGCTGAAGGTGATTGGCCGCGCCGGGATTGGCGTTGATACGGTCGATGTGCCCGCCGCCACCCAGGCCGGGATTGTGGTGATGAACACGCCATTCGGCAATTCTATCACCACGGCAGAACACGCGATTGCGCTGATGTTCGCCCTCGCCCGGCAAATTCCCCAGGCCGACCGTTCTACCCACGCGGGCAAATGGGAAAAATCGAAGTTCATGGGCGTGGAAGTTACGGGCAAGACGCTGGGGATCATCGGCTGCGGCAATATCGGCTCCATCGTGGCCGAACGCGCTGTGGGCCTGCGGATGAAAGTGGCGGCCTTCGATCCGTTTCTGTCGGCAGACCGCGCCAAGGCGCTGGGGGTTGAAAAGGTTGATCTGGACGAGCTGTTTGCCCGTGCCGATTTCATCACGCTGCACACGCCGCTCACCAACGAAACCCGTGATCTTCTGAACGCCGCCGCTTTCGCTAAAATGAAAAAGGGCGTGCGGATCATCAACTGCGCGCGCGGCGGGCTGCTGGTTGAGGCCGATTTGAAGGTGGCCCTCTGCTCAGGGCAAGTGGCCGCCGTGGCGCTGGACGTGTTCGCGGTCGAACCCGCGAAGGAGAACGCGCTATTCGGGATGGAAAACGTCGTCGTTACCCCGCACTTAGGCGCCTCCACAAATGAAGCGCAGGAAAATGTAGCGCTGCAAATCGCCGAACAGATTTCAGACTTTCTGCTGGATGGCGCGGTAATGAATGCCGTGAACGTCCCCAGCGTGTCGGCGGATGAAGCCCCGCGCCTCAGCCCCTACATGCGCTTGGCCGAACAGTTAGGCTCCCTCGCAGGCCAGCTTCTAACCGCCGGTATCAAGGGCGTAACGGTGGAGTTCCACGGCGAAGCCAGCACCATTAACACGCGCCCGGTGACGGCGGCGGCCCTGACGGGGTTGCTGAAGCACGCGCTGGAAGAGGTGAATATGGTCTCGGCCCCGGTCGTCGCCAAAGAACGTAATATCCAGATCGCCGAGCTGAAGCGCGATACGGCAGTGGATTATCACACGCTGCTGTCGCTGACCGTTGAAACCGATGCGGGCGCGCAGACTTTCCAAGGCACCCTCGTCGGCAATACGCTGCCGCGTATCGTGAAGCTCGGTAATGTGCCACTGGAAGCGGAGTTGGGGCAGCATATGCTGTTCATCCGCAATCTCGATAAGCCTGGGTTCATCGGCGCGCTCGGCGGGCTGCTGGGCGATGCGGATGTGAATATAGCTACTTTCCACCTTGGGCGGACGGCACCGGGGGCAGAGGCGGTATTGCTGACGGAAGTCGATCAGCCAATCCTGGCGGCTCTGCTTGAAAAGGTGCGGAAATTGCCGCAAGTGGTAGAGGCGCGCGCCTTAGAGTTTTAGAGCGTTTAAGCCGGAGTCCCCCGCTGGGCCTCCGGCCTCATCCTGTCCTGGTCGGCGGGTGGATTGCCCCCGCAGGCCGGGTCTGGTAGCTGTAAACTATAAAAGCTGGGAGAAACGCCGTGGCCTCGATTTTCGATCTATCTCTTGCCGCTCACGCGCGCCAAGCCCCCATTACGGCGGCTTTTTTTACAGTGCTCTCTCAGGTTTCCGAGTTTCACGAGACCTGGGAAGCCTCAATTCTGTACGGCATCGCCTTCGCCGTGGGGATGCACGCCGTCGTTTACGGTATTGGTTGGGTCATGCGGCGGTAAAAACCGTCGTCGGCATTGCGCTTAAATGTAATAAAACTACTTTCCGTTCCACATAGAACCGCCTATGATTGATTTCAAGGTTGAAATCAGTCCTGGGAGGGACGTATGGCGCAGATTATCCCTGTAGCGCCTTTCGATTATGTCGTGTTCGGTGGCACGGGGGATCTCGCCCTCCGCAAGCTGCTGCCCGCGCTGTATCATCGGCACCAAGATCAACAGATCACTGGACCCTCGCGCATTATCGCCGTGGCGCGCAGCGCCCTTACGCGCGATGCGTATCTCGCTAAGGTGCTGGACTGGCTCAAAGGCCAAGTGGGGGATGATTTCGACGATGCGACCTGGGCCGCCTTTGCTGATCGCATTCACTATGTCGCGGTCGATGCTATCGGCGAGTCTGGGTGGGCCGATCTGGCGGCGGCACTGGCCGATGGCGGCAGCAAAGTGCGGGTTTTCTATCTCGCCACCGCGCCGGACCTGTTTGGGCCGATCTGCCGTAGCTTAAAAGCGGCGGGCCTTGCAACGCCCGATAGCCGCGTGGTGCTAGAAAAGCCGATTGGGACCGATCTTGCCTCGGCCCGCAAAATCAATGACGAGGTTGGCGCGGTTTTCAGCGAACAGCAGATTTACCGAATCGACCATTATTTAGGCAAAGAGACGGTTCAGAACCTGCTGGCGTTGCGCTTCGCCAATAGCCTGTTCGAGCCGCTGTGGTCCTCGGCCTGGATTGATCACGTGCAGATCACCGTTGCCGAAACCGTTGGCGTTGAAAGCCGTGCGGGCTATTACGATAAGTCGGGCGCGTTGCGCGATATGGTGCAGAACCATCTCATGCAACTTCTCTGCCTGGTGGCGATGGAGCCGCCCCGGCAGATGGATAAGGACGCGGTGCGCGACGAAAAGCTGAAGGTATTGCGCGCGCTGAAGCCAATGAAAGCGCCCGATGTTCTCAGCCATACCGTGCGCGGCCAGTATAAAGCCGGGGCGTCGCGCGGCGAAGGCGTGCCGGGGTATCTTGAAGAGCTTGGGCATGAAAGCCATACGGAAACCTTTGTGGCGCTGAAAGTGGAAATCCAAAACTGGCGCTGGGCTGGCGTGCCGTTCTATTTGCGAACGGGCAAGCGCATGGCCGAGAAGGTTTCGGAAATCGCCATTCAGTTCCGCCCGGTGCCGCACTCGATTTTTCCGAACGATGCCGGAGTGATTGATCCGAACCGCCTTATCGTGCGCTTGCAACCGAACGAGGGCATTCGGCTGCATATGATGACGAAGGAACCCGGCCCCGGCGGGTTGCGCTTGCGCCCGGCGTCCTTGAATCTGTCCTTCGCCGAAGCCTTCAAAATCCGCAACCCCGATGCTTACGAGCGTTTGCTGATGGATGTGGTGCGCGGTAACGCCACTCTGTTCATGCGCCGCGACGAGGTGGAAGCTGCCTGGACCTGGGTCGAGCCAATTCTTGAAACCTGGGCGCACCGCGCCGAGCCACCGAAACCCTATGTAGCGGGTACGACCGGCCCAGCAGCCGCTATTGCGCTGATCGAGCGCGATGGTCGCACCTGGAATGAGGAGGCCGAATAATGGCACTGCACCCCACGCTGGAAACCGTTACCGCGCGCATTATCGAGCGCTCGAAAGACAGCCGCGCTGCGTATCTTGTGCGTCTGCGTGCCGCTGCTGATAAAGGCCCGCGCCGCTCGCGCCTGTCCTGCGGCAACCTCGCCCACGGGTTTGCGGCTTGCGCGCCCGACGATAAGGCGGATTTGAAGGCGGCCGCGAAGCCCAACCTTGCGATCATCACGTCGTATAACGACATGCTGTCGGCCCATCAGCCGTTCGAGCCTTATCCCGCGATCATCAAAGCGGCGGCGCGCGACGCGGGCGCGGTGGCGCAAGTGGCGGGCGGCGTTCCCGCCATGTGCGACGGTGTAACGCAAGGCCAAGACGGGATGGAACTGTCCCTGTTCAGCCGCGACGTGATTGCGCTTTCGACGGCGGTGGCCCTTAGCCATGCGATGTTCGACGGCGCGCTGTATTTGGGCGTCTGCGACAAGATCGTACCGGGCCTCGTTATCGGCGCGCTCGCCTTTGGGCATTTGCCCTCGGTATTCATTCCGGCGGGGCCGATGCCGTCGGGTCTGCCGAATAACGAGAAAAGCCGCATTCGTCAGCTTTATGCCGAAGGCAAAGTAGGGCGGGCGGAATTGCTGGAAGCCGAAAGCGCCTCCTACCATTCGCCCGGTACCTGTACGTTTTACGGTACGGCCAACTCCAATCAGATGCTGATGGAGTTCATGGGTCTGCATCTCCCCGGCTCCAGCTTCGTTAATCCGAACACGCCGTTGCGGGAGGCGCTAACGCGCGAATCGGTTCGGCAAGCCGTAGCGATTACGGCGGGCGGCAACTTCACCCCCATCGGCGAGATGCTGGATGAGCGCGCCTTTGTAAACGGCATTATCGGGCTGCTGGTTACAGGCGGCTCCACCAATCACACGCTGCACATCATCGCGATGGCGGCAGCGGCGGGCGTGCGGCTAACCTGGGATGATTTCAACGATCTTTCTGCCAGCGTGCCGCTGCTGGCGCGCGTCTATCCAAATGGCTCGGCAGACGTGAACCATTTCCATGCGGCGGGCGGCTTGCCCTTCGTGATTGGCGAGCTGTTGGAGGCGGGGCTGCTGCACGAGGACGTGCGGACCATCCTTGGGCATGGCCTGTCGGCCTATCGGCAGGAACCGTTTCTGACTGGCGAGGGCGGCGTGACCTTCAAGCCGTCCATTCGCGAAAGTCAGGACTTGGCCGTGTTGCGCCCTGTCGCCAAACCGTTCGCGGCGGATGGCGGTTTGCGGATGCTGACCGGCCCGCTGGGGCGCGCGGTCATTAAAGTGTCGGCGGTCAAGGCTGAACATCGCATCGTCGAAGCCCCTGCCCTAGTGTTCGACAGTCAGAATGCCCTGCAAGAAGCGTTCAAACGCGGCGCGTTGGAGCGGGATTTTATCGCCGTTATCCGCTTCCAAGGCCCGAAAGCCAATGGGATGCCAGAGTTGCATAAGCTCACCCCTGCCTTGGGCGTGTTGCAGGATAAGGGCTTTAAGGTGGCGCTCGTCACCGATGGGCGCATGTCCGGTGCGTCGGGCAAAGTGCCCGCAGCCATCCACTTGACGCCGGAAGCCTTGGATGGCGGCCCGATTGCCAAGCTGCAAACGGGCGATATTCTGCGCCTCGATGCCGAAGCAGGCACGCTGACCGTGCAGGCCGATTTGTCAGGGCGGGCCGCTGCTGTGATCGACGTGTCTGGCAATGATTTCGGTTGCGGGCGCGAGTTGTTCGGCGGTTTCCGCGCGCTCGTTGGCGGGGCCGAGAGCGGCGCGCATGTATTTGGGGCGCTGTTGGACCGGCAGGGGGCGTGAGCATGAGTAGTGCTAGCCGGTTTCCGGCCCCTCACCCTTCCCTCTCCCTCGGGGAGAGGGTTTTCTGGAGATCACCCGATGCCCCTCGCCCCTTTGGGGAGAGGGGGACGCCGCAGGCGTCGGGTGAGGGGATTTTAGAGATCATCCGAGGAAGCCTGTCATGGTAATTGCCACACCTACCGCTCACCGCCCGTGGTTGGTAGCCGATATTGGTGGCACCAACGCGCGCTTCGGGCTGATTGAGGCGGCGGGGGCGATGCCGGGCCATATCGGCAAGGTTCCGAGCGCTGAACATCGGACTTTGGCGAGCGCTGCAACAGCCTATCTGGCGGGGCTGCCTAGCCCTGTTCAGCCGACTGCCGCGTGCGTGGCCGTGGCGGGACCGGTCACGGGGGATCGTTTTAGGCTTACCAATCAAGCCTGGGATTTTTCGATTGCCGACACGAAGGCCGCGTTAGGGCTGGATCATCTCGCGCTGGTGAATGATTTCGAGGCGCTCGCGCTGTCCTTACCGCATCTCACCGCGCTGCGGCAAATTGGGCCGGGGGAGAAAATCCCAACGGCGGCGATGGCGGTGGCGGGGCCGGGCACCGGGCTTGGCGTCGGCGCGATTATCCCTGACGGGTCGGGTCAGTGGGTGCCTGTGCCGGGCGAGGGCGGTCACTGTGATGCGCCCATCGTCAGCCAAGAAGAGGCGGCGGTAGCAGCGGTGTTGCGGGCCGAGCAGGCGGCAGTAACGGCGGAATGCTTCCTCTCCGGGGGCGGCATCGAGCGGCTCTATCGCAGCCTTGCCACGGTAAGAGGTTTCCAAGTCGATCCGCACAGAAGCAACGCTGCGATTACGGCCACGGCAGTCGATGGGTCCGAACCGCTGGCCGTTGACACCTTGAGTATGTTTTGCGCGCTGCTGGGCAGCCTTGCCGGCAATCTAGCCGTTACCTTTGGCGCGCGCGGCGGCGTGTTCATCGGCGGCGGGATTGTGCCGCGTTTTGCCGATTTCTTCGCGGCCAGCCCGTTCCGCGCGCGTTTTGAAGCGCGCTACCGCATGGCCGCCTACGCGCACGCCATTCCCACCTACTTAATTCTCGCCGACACGCCCGCCCTGGATGGGGCGGCGGCGTGGCTAAAGGCCCATCAGGAGAGAGTGCATGGATCGTAATCAAAAAATTCTCGACCTAATGGCCTTGGCTCCGGTTATTCCGGTGTTGGTGATCGAAGATGTCGATCACGCCGTGCCGCTAGCGCAAGCCTTGGTCGCAGGGGGCTTACGGGTGTTGGAAGTCACCCTGCGGACCTCGGTCGCGCTCGAGTGTATCGAGCGGATCGGCCAGCAGGTGCCGGGGGTGATCGTTGGCGCAGGCACGGTCAATCGCCCCATTGATGCCGATGCCGCCCGTTCGGTCGGCGCGCGGTTTCTGGTGAGTCCCGGCTCCACGCTGTCGTTGCTGGATGAAATGGATAAAACCGGCTTGCCGTATCTTGCGGGCGCGGCCACGGCCAGCGAAGTGCTGGGGTTGCTGGAGCGCGGCATTACGGCGGTCAAATTCTTCCCGGCGGAACCGGCGGGCGGGGTTGCGTATCTAAAAGCCCTGTCTGGCCCGCTACCGGAGATTCGTTTCTGCCCCACGGGCGGCATTGATCCGGTCAAGGCCAAGCAATATCTCGCGCTGCCAAACGTGCCCTGCGTCGGCGGCTCCTGGCTGGTGCCGAAAGACGCTCTTGCCAACGGTGATTACGCCCGAATCGAAGCCTTGGCACGGGAGGCGGCTTCCCTCAAGGGTTAAGCGATGCTACCACAGACCGGAGGGAGGATCGCCCACGCATGGCTAATATGTTGGATGTCTTGCGCTCGCATCTGCCGCGCCTGTCGCGGCAAGAGGCTGCTGTTGCCCAGACTATTCTAGCGGACCCCCAGGGGACGCTGCAAAGCCCGGTTGCGGTCGTGGCGATACGCGCGGGCGTTAGCCAGCCGACAGTGATCCGCCTCTGCCGCTCGTTGGGTTGTGAAGGCTTTGCCGATTTCAAGCTGAAGCTGGCACAAAGCCTTGTGCCTGGCGTGCCGTTCGTAACAGCGGCGGTCGAAAGTACCGACGATACCGCGACCTATGCCGCCAAGATTTTCGACGCTACGGCGACCGCGCTGCACGCAGCCCGCACGGCCCTCGATGTGGCTTCGACCGATAAAGCGATAGCCCTACTTGCCCACGCGCGGCGCATTGTAATTTTCGGCCTCGGCGGCTCAGCCTCGATTGCTCAAGATGCGGAACATAAGCTCGCGCGCTTCGGCATTCCCTGCCAAGCTGTGCTGGACTCGTTGATGCTGCGGATTCAACTGGCGAGCATGGGGCCGGAGGATGTTTTGTTGGTCATCTCCAACACGGGCCGCACGAAACTGGCGCTGGAGGCGGCGCAAAGCGCGCGCGATCAGCAGGTGCCGGTTATTGTGGTGACGGCACCGGGGTCGCCCCTATCGGCGCTTGCCACGGTCGTGGTGGCGGTTGAATCGGCGGAAGATACCGATTTGTTCACGCCGATGGCGTCCCGCATCGTTCATCTCGTGCATGTGGATGTGCTGACCACGGGCGTTGCACTCTGCCTTGGGGCCGATAAGCATGATTTACTGGCGCGCATCAAAACCAACCTGCGCGCAACCCGCCTGCCGCTTGCCCGCGAGGCCGTTCACCGCGACCCGCTGCCGCAGGGTTAGGGGGGTGAATGGAGCGGGCGCGGCACCTGTTGGTGGTTGATGACGACCGCGAGATTCAAGCACTCTTGCATGATTTTTTGGTGAAGCACGGGTTCCGGGTTTCCACAGCGGGCGATGGCCGCGACGTGCGCCGCCAGATGGCGCAATGGACTATTGATCTGGTTATTCTCGATCTTATGCTGCCGGGCGAAAGCGGTGTGGAGTTGTGCAGGGCGCTTAGGGCAGACTCCGATATTCCGATCATCATGCTAACGGCAGTGACGGAGGAGGCGGAACGGATTATCTGCCTTGAAATCGGCGCGGATGATTACATCGTTAAGCCCTTTTCGCCGCGTGAGTTGTTGGCCCGCATTCGCGCGCTGTTTCGGCGTTCGGGCGCGGCAGCGGCCCCGCAGGAGCGCGATACTCTCAGCGTTCGTGAGATAGAGTTCTCCGGTTGGCGCCTCGATACCGGCAAGCGCGAGTTGCGCTCGCCCGATGGCGTGCTGGTGCATCTGTCGTCCGGGGAATATCAACTGCTCACGGCGTTGCTGGACAGGCCGCAAAGAGTGGTGAGCCGCGACGAGTTGATGGAGTTTTATAAGGGGGACGCGCTGTCGCCGTTCGACCGTTCCATTGATATTCAAATCAGCCGCCTGCGCCGCAAAATCGAAACAAGCTCCCGCGATCCGACGCTGATTAAAACCGTGCGCGGAATTGGCTATCAGTTTACCGCCTCGGTGATCCGCCACCCATGACCCCGCTATTTCCCCCGCAGCGCCTATCGCCGCGTGTGCTGCTGGCGCTGCTGGTGATGATGGCGGTCGCGGCGGTGCTGGTAACAATCGTGGCGCTCGAGGCTTTGGAGCGGCAGCGCGACCGTTTCCAAGCCCACCGCCTCGGCCCCGCGATGGCGAGCCTATGGCACGCGGCAGAGGCGGCTTTGGCCGAGGGGAGCGCGCCTGAAGCCGCTCTTGCAACCCGCCATGTGACGGATTTAGGCTTCGAGATTGGCCCGTTGCCGCAGGGGGCCGCGACGGCGGCGTATTTCTTCAGGCCTCTGTGGGAGGGCCGCGCGCCGTTTGAAGCGCGGCTGTTTCTGCCGCGCCCGCTGCTGGAAGGGCGGCGGCTCGATCTAACCCCAACGGGCGATGGGCTGGGGTTGGCCCTGGCCGATCTTGCGGAAGAAATTGCCGCGACGGGGCTGCACGCGCGCCTGTCGCTGCCCCTGGCCGATGGGCGCTGGTTGACCTTCGTTAGCCCGCGCTTCTGGCAAAACCGCTGGACGCCCGTTGCGCGCGGTTTGGCGCTGACGGCGGCGGCAGTGGGGTTAATCGTCGTGGCCTTCGCGTTGGCGCGGATATTGGCCCTTCCCGTCGAGCGCTTGGCCGAGAGCGTCAGCCGCGAGGCCGCAGGCCCACCGCTGCCCGTGGCCGTGCCGACTGGGGCGTCGGAGGAAGTGCAGACGATAGCAGCCGCCTTCGACCGCAACCGCGCGGCCCTGGCCGAGCTGCTTGAAGACCGCACGCGCATGTTGGCCGCGATTAGCCACGATCTCCGCACCCCGGCAACGCGCCTTAAGCTGCGCGCCGAATGGATCGAAGACGAGGGGATACGCGATAAAATCCTGGCCGATCTCGACGAGATGACCGTGATGATCGCCGCCGCCCTCGATTATCTCAAACACGGCTCCGCGCAAGAGGAGGCACAGTTGGTGGCCTTCACCAGCCTGCTGCAAGCGGTGTGCGACGATTACCATGATCTCGGTCGCCCCGTGCGCCTTACGGAAGCGCCGCCGCTTCAGTTTGATACAATAGGCACTATTTTTGGCCCCAGTGGTTCAGGCACGGCCCGCGCGCCAATTACCTTCGATCAAGCCCGGTCGCTCCGGCTGCGCTGCCGCCCTGAATCGCTACGCCGGGCGCTGACCAATCTTATTGATAATGCGCTGAAATATGGCGGGATTGCCGACGTGATGGTGCAGGCAACGTCTGAAGAAGTGATCGTCGATGTGCTCGATGAAGGGCCGGGCATCCCGGAGGAGGAGCAGGGCAATGTGCTGCGCCCCTTCTACCGGCTAGAACAATCGCGCAATCGCGGTACGGGCGGCACGGGGCTGGGGTTAGCCATCGTGAAAAGCGTGATTGATGCCCACGGCGGCACGCTGGAACTCTCCAACCGCGCGCGGGTGGGCTTACGGGCAAGAATGGTGCTGCCGAGGCGGCTGTAACTTTATGTTTTGTTTGCGTCTGGCTGCCTCACAATCGCACCCCCCGCATTCGCATTTTCGATTTGTCAGCGCGCCCGAAACCGGGCAAGGCTTACCGCCCCGGCACTAGGGCCGGGGTAGATTTGTCGTAAAGGGACATATCATGGCCAAACACGCAGTCGGTATCGTTGGCGCCACGGGTGCTGTCGGGGCCGAATTGATGAGTGTGCTGGCCGATCTGAACTATCCGGTCGGCTCGCTTCATCTGTTCGCCTCTGAACGGTCAGCCGGTAAAACGACGATGACTCCCTTCGGGGAAAAAACCATTGAAGCCTTTTCCGTGGAAGCCGCGCAGCAATGCGATGTGGTCTTTCTGGCCGTTTCCGGCGAGTTCGCCAAGGAATACGCCCTGAAGATCGCGGAAAAAGCTCTGGTGATTGATAATTCCTCCGCCTTTCGCCTCGATGATGCGGTGCCGCTGGTGATCCCGGAAATCAACCCGGACGCCGCTAAGGGCAAAAAGCTGATCGCTAACCCAAACTGCACAACGGCGATTCTGGCAGTCGCGCTATGGCCGCTGCATCAGGCGTTTGGGGTGAAGAAGGTGATCGTGTCCTCCTACCAAGCCACGTCGGGGGCGGGGGTTGAGGGGATGAACGAGCTTCTGGCTGAATCGCGCGTGGTGCTCGATGGCGGCACGGCAGGACATAAGGTGTTCGCGCATCCGATTGCCTTCAACCTCATCCCGCATATTGATAGCTTCCAGCCGAACGGCTATACGCGCGAAGAAATGAAAGTTACCTGGGAAACCCAGAAGATTTTTGGCGCGCCTGATATGCTCATCTCTTGCACAGCGGTGCGCGTGCCGACGTTGCGGGTGCATTCGGAAGCCGTGACGATTGAAACCGAAAAGCCGATTACGGTGGCAGCGGCCCGCGCCGCGATTGCGGCTGCCCCCGGTGTTAAGCTGTTCGATGATCCCGAGAATAAGGTCTATCCAATGCCGATTAACGCCACGATGCAGCATGATTGCAACGTGGGCCGCATCCGCCAGAGCCTGATTTTCGGCGAGCATGGTATCGACTTCTTCGTGGCGGGCGACCAGTTGCTGAAAGGTGCAGCGCTCAACGCGGTGCAGATTGCCCGGCTGTTCGTCTAAAACGGTTTTACAGACGAGCCTACCCAGCACCCCCCGGTTCCTGTCGGGGGGTGTTTTGGTGTCGGTGAATTTAATTGGGTGTGCCGCATAAAGTGCGGAAAATCTGCCGCTGTCCCCGCGTTTCTAACCGTTTGCCCCTGGCATTTTTGGAATATTCTGGCTTTCTGCGGGAGATTTTAGAAAGTATCTGGTGCTTTTGTCGCACAATAGGCACAGTTTCGTAACATTTCGGCTATGAGGCGTGCGAGGAGAGGATTGGTTTTGCGGTATTGTGTCGGTAACAACCGCGCTTTGTAGAAAACATCGTTTCTGTCTCAAGACGCGCGGCATATTTGATTTGCACCGTTGGGCTTAAATTTTAAGTTTTCTCTTAACCGAGAGGTTAGTGTGCAGCCAGTAGCGCGCCGATTGAGGTTAGCCAGCCTCTGCGTTTCCCGGTGAGTTTCTCGGCTTGACTCGGGGGCTGGAAGCGCTGTGATAGACATAGGTGGATAACGGGAGCGTGACAGGGTGACGATTGCAGCGATGGATTCAGCGACCAACTCCCGGCAGGACGCGGCACTCCCGGCGGAGGCAATCGTTATTCGCGATTTGCGGAAGCGCTTCGGTTCGCTTGAGGTGCTGAAGGGCATCTCGCTTGAGGCGCGCGACCATGATGTTATCGCTATTCTTGGCTCTTCCGGCTCTGGCAAAAGCACGTTCTTGCGCTGTATCAACCTACTGGAAACGCCTGACGATGGCATCGTGTCGGTCAAGGGCGAGGTGATCGAGATGACCACTAAGCGCGGCCTGCGCGCGCCCGCCAATCCGCGCCAAGTGGAACGGCTGCGCCAGAAGCTCGCGATGGTGTTTCAGCAGTTCAACCTGTGGCAGCATATGACGGTTCTGGAAAACGTCATCGAAGCCCCTATTCATGTGCTGGGGATGGAGCGCAAGGCGGCGATTGAGAAGGCCGAAGCGATGCTGGAGAAGGTTGGCGTTATCGCCAAAAAGGACGGCTATCCGCTAGAGCTTTCGGGCGGGCAGCAGCAGCGCGTGGCGATTGCCCGCGCGCTTGCGATGGACCCGGATGCGCTCTTGTTCGACGAGCCAACATCGGCGCTCGATCCCGAGTTGGTCGGGGAAGTTTTGAAAGTGATGCGCGATCTGGCCGCCGAAGGGCGCACGATGCTGGTCGTAACGCACGAAATTGGATTCGCTCGGGAAGTCTCCAATAAGGTGGTCTTCCTGCATCAAGGGCGCGTGGAAGAAGAGGGGACTCCAGCCGACGTGCTGGGCAACCCCAAATCGGAACGGTGTCGGCAGTTTCTGTCGTCATCGCTAAAGGGATAGGGAATCCCGAAGGGGATTTGGTTTTTCGTTGGAACTTGGGAGAGTGACCGTGAAGAAGATTGTACTAGCTCTAGCAACCCTGGGCATCGCCCTCACCTCGGGCGCTTATGCTCAAAACGCAAAAACCCTGCGTTTGGGCACCGAAGGCGCTTACCCGCCGTTCAACTTTACCGATAAAAACGGTAAGTTGCAGGGTTTCGATATCGAGATCGGCGATGCACTTTGCGCTGAAATGAAGCGTAAGTGCGACTGGGTCACGCAAGATTGGGATGGCATTATTCCCGCGCTGAAAGCGAAGAAGTTCGATGCGATCATCGCGTCCATGTCCATCAATGAAAAGCGCAAGAAGGAAGTCGATTTCTCCGATCGTTACTACTTCACGCCGGGCATGATGGTAGCGCGCAAGGGGTCGGGCTACAAGCAAAGCGACCTGAAGGGCAAGGCCGTGGGCGTGCAGTTGGAAACTACTCACTCCCAGTTCATGGAAGCCCGCTACAAGGACGTTAATCTGAAGCAGTACAAGACGCAGGAAGAAGCCAACCTCGACCTTGCCAATGGTCGTCTGGATCTCGTCATGGCTGATAGCGCCGTGATCGACGATTGGATCAAGGCGAATGGCGGTTCGGCCAAGTTCGAGCGTGTTGGCGATTTCGTCCGCGACCCGATTTTGGGGAATGGCGCCGGGATTGCTGTCCGCAAAGGCGATAAGGATCTTGTCGCGGCTTTCAATAAAGCGCTTACCGCGATTAAGGCCAATGGCACCTACACGAAGATCAATAATAAATACTTCGACTTCGATATTCGCTAATCACCCGTAGGCAGTAGTCTACAGGGGGCCTTTGACCTGGCTAGCTGGGGCGGCGCAAGAAGCAGCCCCAGCTTAGTCTAGGCTTTCAGCGCATAAATCGCGCCGCTACGCCGATAAGCTCTTACCTCACCCAAAAAGTGCGCGAAACAAACTGGAGAGGGAGCGGAATGATTGATCTTCAAGGGTTTGGGCCGCAACTGCTGGAAGGGGTGTTGATGACGCTGCGGCTGGCCGCCGTCTCGCTCTTTCTCGGGATTATTATTGGCCTTGCCGCCGCGATTGCCAAAATGTCCTCTATCCGGTGGCTGGCGCGCGGGGTTGATATTCTCACTAACCTGTTGCGTGGTTTGCCTGAACTGCTGACCATTCTTATTCTTTATTACGGAGTGCAGAATCTTTTTAATGCAATTTTCGAGGATTTTGTTGAGGTCGATGGGTTTACGGCAGGCGTGGCGGCGCTGTCGCTGGTGTTCGGCTCCTATGCGTCGGAAACCTTTCGCGGGGCATTTCTCGCTATCCCGATAGGCCAGATCGAGGCTGCCAAGAGTTTCGGCATGTCGCCGTTTACGGTGTTCCGCCGTATTCAACTGCCGCAAATGTGGCGCTATGCGCTACCCGGTTTAGGCAATTTGTGGCTGGTGCTGATTAAGGATACATCTTTAGTCTCGGTCGTCGGTCTGCAAGAGTTGATGCGGAAAACGCAAATCGCCACCTCCGTGACTAAATCGCCCTTTACTTTCTATTCGGTCGCGGCGCTGATTTTTATTGCAATTACCGTGGTTTCAACTCTGTTCCTGCGCTGGATTGAAAAGAAATCCCGTCGCGGCGTGCGGATGGGTTAAGCGAATGGACCTGATTTCCTCCCTGCTTGAGCTTGCTCAAGATTATTGGCCGCAGTTTTTGCGTGGCCTCTGGACCACCGTGCAGCTTACCGTGCTGTCGTGCCTGTTGGGGTTCTGCCTTGCCATTCCGCTGGCCCTCGCGCGGCTATCGAAAAACTGGCTGATTTCCGGCCCGGCGCTGGTTTATTCGGTCTGCTTTCGCGGCTCGCCGCTGCTGGTGCAGGTCTTCTTAATTTATTATGGCCTGCCCTCGGTGCTGTTGCAATTTTACGGCGGCGATGTTCCGGCGATGCGCGAGTCGTTCTTCTGGCCGTTGCTGAATGCGCCGTTTATGCTGGCGCTGATCGCCTTTACGCTGAATACCGGGGCCTATATGGCCGAGCCGATTCGCGGCGGCATTCAATCGGTGCCGAATGGCGAGCGGGAGGCGGCCTTGGCCTGCGGCATGTCCCCGCGTTTGCTCACGCGCCGAGTGCTGCTGCCGCGCGGGCTGCGGATTGCTATTCCGGCACTGTCCAACGAAACCATTCTCACGATGAAAGCCACCACGCTGGTCAGCCTCGTGACGATGCTCGACCTTATGGGCGCTGCGGGCCGGGCTTTTACGCAAACTTACGACTCGAAGGTCTATCTCGTGTTAGTGCCCTTCTACCTCGTGTTGATTTGGGCGATTGCGCGGATTTTTGCGCTGCTGGAGAAGCGCTATAACCGCTATCTGGTCCGCAAGACTGTTTAGCTTCTGAGATTAACGCCGCCGATGCGCCAACCGGGGCCGATGGCGTCGATCCGCGTCAGCGACCAAGGATCAATGCTGAAGTTCAGCGCGGCTTTGAGGGGCGGGGCCTCGGCAGGGGCGCTCAGCGCCAGCCCCAACGCCGCGCGGATTGTTCCGGCGTGAGCGACCAAGATCAAATCCAACCCGGCGTGGTCCCGCGCAAGCCCGGTGATCGTTGTACTGGTGCGGTCATATTGGTCGGCAAAACTCTCGCCGCCGGGCGGGGCAAGGCCAACCGGATCGGCCCAAAAGGCCCGATACTCGGTATCCCCGCTCTCCCACAAATCGCCATGCCGCTGGCCGGTCCAGGCCCCAAAATCCTGTTCGGCGAGGGCGTCCAGAACCAGCGGGCGGGCGTGCGTGAGGATTTTCACAGTCTGGCGAGCGCGCAGTGTGGGCGAGGCAATCCACAGCGCCCGGCTCGGCAGCACTCGGCGCAACGCCTGAGCGCGCAAGAGGTCCGACACGTCCGCGTCAGCCTCTATGCTGGGAATTGTGCCGTCTGCCGAGGCGGGAACGGGGGCGTGGCGCAACCACCAAAAGCGTGTGCTATCGGTCATTGGGTCGCGAGCAGGCAGAGCAGCATGAGTTCGCCAAGCTGCTGACTTGCCCCCAAAGTGTCGCCGGTAAAGCCCTGGATTTGCCAGCGGCAGAGCGCACGAACCCCCACCCAAACGATGAAGAGGCCGAGAGCGACGGGCAACAGGCTATCCCATCCCAGCAGCAGCAGGGGGAGCAGCAGCGCCGGGATCGTCGCCCGCAAGGTAATCGGCAGGGCATCGGTCGCGCCTACGGCAGCGGTCAATCCCCCACCTTGATCGGCAGTGCGGGCAGGGGGGAGACCAAGGCGGAGGGCTGAGAGCAACCAGCGCGACGCCCCTTGCGCCACCGCCAGCACTGCTATCGCACTCTCCGGCGGTAAGGCCGCGATAAGCCCGGCGCGGGCGAGCAAGGAGAGCATTAACGCGGCACCGCCGTAGGTGCCCAGGCGGCTGTCGCGCATAATCTCCAACTTGCGCGCGCGGCTGAAACCGCCGCCAAAGCCATCGGCCATATCGGCCAACCCGTCTTCGTGCAAGGCACCCGTCAGCAGGAGTTGTGCGGCAAGGGCGAGGGTCGCCGCGACCAGCGGCGGCAGTCCAGCGGCAGCGAGCGCCCAAAATAGCGCGCCGGTCGCGGCCCCAATCAGCGCGCCGATAACCGGGAACATATCGCCTGCTTCCGCTAACTCGTGTGCCTCGGGGGGCGGATCGAGCCGCACCGGAATCCGGGTTAGAAACATCAAAGCAATGCGGAGGCGGCGCAGCAGACCGGGCGGGGACGGGGGCAACACGATGCGCGGGGAGCTTCTCTAAAAAAGGTCTTGAACGGGAGAAAGACACTGGCCGACAATCGGGCTTATGGCAATCGCTTGTGGTTGTGCGCTGGCCCGGTTATAGGGGGCTAAGACCTATGGTATGTTCAGAGTTATTGGGAAAGGTGCGTTAGCATGAGTTCCACGCCGTCCTCCGCTTCTGGCCGTCCAGCCAACGATACGCCCGCGCCCGATGCGCCTGTAACGCTGGATGAGTTGCGGGCTTTGTTCGACAAATTGCCGGGGCCGGATTTGGCGGCGGCGAGTGCGGTTGCAACCCGCGAGTCGCAGTTGACCAAACCGGCGGGCGCGCTCGGGCGGCTTGAGGATTTCACTCAGTGGCTGGCGGCGTGGCAGGGACGCCCGACACCGAAGCTAACCCGCCCGCGTGTGGCGGTCTTCGTCGCCAATCACGGCGTCGCCAATCGGGGGGTTTCGGCCTACCCGGCAACAGTGACGAAGCAGATGGTGGAAAATTTCGTGCAAGGCGGGGCGGCGATCAATCAGCTTTGCACGCTGATTGATGCAGATTTGCGCGTCTATGAGCTTGATCTTGACGCGCCAACGCAAGATTTCGTCGAAGCCCCCGCAATGAACGAGCAGGAATGCGCCCGCGCTATGGCCTACGGCATGATGGCGGTGGAACAGGGCATAGATGTGCTCTGCTTGGGCGAAATGGGGATCGGCAATACCACGGTGGCCGCAGCCCTCTGCCACGGTCTGTACGGCGGCAGCCCCTCCGATTGGGTTGGCCCCGGCACGGGTGTTACGGGCAGTGTGTTCGAGACCAAGCTAAATGTGGTAACAATGGGCGTGGCGCAGCACCGCGACCGGCTGACTGCGGCAGGCACGGTTGATGATCCAATGCAGTGGCTGGCTGCTGTTGGGGGCCTTGAGATCGCCGCCCTCTGTGGGGCTATTCTGGCCGCACGCATGGGCCGCACGCCGGTTCTGCTGGATGGGTATGTCGTTACGGCAGCGGCGGCGGTGCTGCATAAGATTGATCCGCGCGCTATCGACCATTGCCTCGTCGCCCATCTGTCGGCGGAACCCGCGCATCGGCTGCTGTGCGAGAAAATCGGCAAGCGCCCTGTGCTCGATTTGGGGATGCGCCTCGGCGAAGGCACCGGGGCGGCCTTGGCGGTGACGATTTTGAAGGCAGCGGTCGATTGCCATACGGGCATGGCCACCTTCGATCAGGCGGGGGTGAGCGGCCCGGTTTAGGGGGCCGATTTAGGGGGGCAAGCCTCCTAACATAGCAGATCTGCACTGTTGCGTTGCAACATGGCTTGACAAGCGCGCGCCGGAAGGTCAGTTTCCCAGACACTTTTTGACAGCGCGTGATCGCCCGAGATCGTGTCGGCTCTTCTTTTGGAAGACTGCGGCAAACCAGCGGCGACCTGTCATTATCCAATCCCGATAGGGCGGCCCGGACACGCGGGGGGCGTCTTTACACCCCCGCTCCGTCCCTGGCCTCCTATGATAGGCCGGGCTGAGCCTGCTTTGCGAGATTTTCTCCAAATGACGTCTTTTGCTGACCTGGGTTTGAACCAGGCCCTTCTCGATACCCTGATTAAAGAAGGTTACGAAACCCCGACGCCGATTCAGGCCGGGGCCATTCCCATTCTGTTGTCGGGCAAGGATTTGCTCGGGATTGCCCAAACGGGTACGGGCAAGACGGCGGCTTTCGCGCTGCCGATTCTGCACAAACTGAGCCTGACCAACCAACGCCCGTTCAAGCGTTCGGTTCGCACGCTCATTCTTAGCCCAACGCGCGAACTGGCCAGCCAGATCGCTGACAATATCCGCCAATATGGCCGCAATCTGCCGCTGTCGGTGACGGTGGCTTTCGGCGGTCAGCCGATTTTCCGCCAGATTCGCGCGCTGGAACGCGGTGTCGATATTCTGGTGGCAACGCCGGGCCGTCTGCTCGATCTCATGAGCCAGCACGCGGTGTTCCTCGATAAGGTGGAAACGCTGGTGCTCGATGAAGCCGATCAAATGCTCGATCTCGGCTTTATTCACCCGATTCGCCAAATCGTTAGCATGATCCCGCGCGAGCGCCAAACCCTGCTGTTCTCGGCCACTATGCCGGATAGCATCGCGCGTCTTGCCAAAGACCTGCTGAACCAGCCGGAACGGGTAGAAGTCACGCCGGTTGCGACCACGGCGGAACGCATCATTCAGAAGGCCATTTTCGTAGACCGCGACGATAAACGCGCGCTGCTGGCCGATTTGCTGAATGATCCGGTTATCACCCGCTCGCTGGTTTTCACCCGCACGAAGCACGGTGCCGATAAGGTGGTTCGCCATCTCGATAGCGTTGGCATTCGGTCGGAAGCCATTCACGGCAACAAGTCGCAACCGCAGCGGGAGCGCGCGCTGGCCGCGTTCCGTAATGGCCATGTGACCGTGTTGATTGCAACCGACATTGCCGCGCGCGGTATCGATGTCGATGGCGTTAGCCACGTCATCAACTTCGATCTGCCGAATGTGCCGGAACAATATGTTCACCGTATTGGCCGCACGGGCCGCGCCGGTCGTGAAGGGAATGCGATTTCGTTGGTTGAACACGAAGATCGTTCGTTCCTGCGGACCATCGAAGCGCTGATCCGTCAGCGTCTGCCGATTGATGACCGTCGCCGCGAGCCGCGTGACGATCATGATCGTTCGTTCGGTGCGCCGAAGCGCCCTGCGGGTCGTCCCAGCGGCAATGGTGGCGGTTATGCCGGTCGCCCCGCCGGTAATGGCGGCGGGTATGCCGGTCGTGGTGGCGATAGCCGCTATGGCGATAATCGCGCCCCCCGTTCAGACCGTCCCAGCTCCGATCGTCCGGCAGTTGCCCGTGGCGGTGAAGAGCGCGCCCGGTCGCTGGGGGATCGTCCGCAAGGCGACCGCCCTTACGCTGATCGTCCGCGCACTGACCGCCCGCAAGGGGATCGTCCTTACGCCGACCGTCCGCGCACCGACCGTCCGCAAGGCGAGCGTTCGTTTGGGGATCGCCCACGCGGCGACCGCCCCCATTCGGATCGCCCGCACAGCGACCGTCCTCACAGCGACCGTCCGCGCTCGGATCGTCCGCAGGGTGAACGGTCCTTCGGGGACCGCCCGCGCAGCCAAGCCGCCGCCGGTCGTCCGGCAGCGGGCGGCAAGCCTGCGGGTCGTGGCCCGACACGTCGCCCAGCCTAAGCCATTAGGCTTATAAGCCTTGAGAGCACCGCCCCATCCTCAGCCGAGGGTGGGGCGGTTTTCGTTTATTGCTCCCGCGCAGAGCCGCCTCACGCCGCGCTCTCGGCAGTCGGGGCGGGGCGGCGCATGTCGATGTGGGGAATGCCGTCTTCCAAATACGCCTCCCCCACGGCCACGAAGCCGAAGCGGCCATAGAAGCCCTCAAGATGGGCTTGGGCGGAAAGCTGCATGATATGCGCCCCGCGCGTGGTTTCGATCTGGTGGATGGCTTCGGCCAGCAGCATTGCGCCCAGTTTGATGCCGCGATACTCGGGTGACACGACCACGCGCCCTATACTGGTGGCTTCGGGGGAGAAGAGCGTGGGCAGGGGGCTGCCGTGGGGGGCGACGGCACCGTCGAGCAAGCGCAACACGCCGATGAGCGCGCTGCCTTTGCGCGTGGGGTCGAAGGCCAGCAGGTGTTCTGCCGCAGGGTCGCGCCCGTCGATATCGGGGTAGGGGCAAGTTTGCTCGACCACGAACACCTCTTGGCGCAGGCGCAGCAGATCATGCACTTGGTGCCCGGTGAGGGCATCGAACTTGGCCCACAGGAAATGGGGAATCATGGGGCGTTCCGTCGCATCGTCTCTTTGGGGCCGATGGTGCATGGAGTTATTCCATGCGTCCAGCCCCGATCCGTTCTATAAGTCATGCCATGCTAGGATTTCGGGCGTGGAAACAAAGCCGGGCCGCCGCGCGCGCGGCTGATGCGGGGGAACCCGTACCGAAAAGCGCGCCTGCTGCGGCCTCGCCGCAAGATCGGTCTTTGGCGGGGGGCTTGGCGTCTTCCCGGCTGCCAGGGCGCGCACAGCGCTCGCTGCTGAATACGGAAGAACTGCCCGCTGCGCGCGGGGCCGTGCGCGTGCGAACGCTGCTCTACTTGCGCTGGATCGGCGTGCTCGGGCAGAGCCTTGCCATTTATATCACCGAAGTGTTGCTGCACCTGGAAACGCCGCTGCTTCCGTGCCTGCTGGTGATTGCCGCGTCGGCGGTGGCGAACCTGCATCTGCTACGCAATCGCCCCTCCTCGGCTTGGCTCGGACGGCGGATGGCAACCTTGCACCTGGCGTTCGATGTGGCCCAGGTGAGTGCGCTGCTGTACCTGACCGGCGGGCTGCATAATCCGTTCGCGATGATTATTATTGTGCCGGTAACGATTTCCGCGACGATTCTGCCCTTGCGCTCCACGATGGCGCTGGGGGCGCTGGCGATTGGGGCGGTGACGCTGCTGGCCTTCCTGTTCCGCCCGTTGCCCTGGCCCGATACGCTGGGGCTAACGCTACCGCGTTTGTATCTTGGCGGGGTGTGGGTGGCGCTGGTGACGACTGTGCTGTTCGTCGGCGGTTATGCGTGGCGGGTGGCGGCGGAAGCGCGGAGCATGGCGAACGCCCTCACGGCCACCAAAATGGCCCTGGCGCGCGAACAACGATTGTCGGCGGTGGGCGGGATTGCGGCAGCGGCGGCGCACGAGTTGGGTAGCCCGCTTTCCACTATCGCCGTTGTAACGAAGGAGCTTCTGCGCGACGTGCCGCTGGATAGCCCGCTGCGGGACGATATCGAACTGTTGCAAAGCGAGGCCAACCGCTGCCGGGAGATTCTGGCCGGGCTGACCGACGCGCCGGAGCGCAAATCGGAATCCCCGCTCGATCTTACGCCCGTTACAGTGCTGCTGACCGAACTTGCCGAAGCCGCTGAAACCTTGGCAACCGAAGTGGAAATGGTGATTAGCCCCGATTGTTCGGGCGAGGAGCCAACTTTGCCGCGCTCGCCGGAGTTGGTTCACGGTCTCTCCAACTTCATCAATAATGCCACTCAATTCGCCCATAGCCGCGTCGCCATCACCGTGCTGTGGGATGCCGAAGACTTGGCAATTATGATTGATGATGATGGCCCCGGCTTTGCCGCAGCCGTGCTGGACCGCTTGGGGGAGCCTTACATCTCCACCCGCGAGGGGGAGAGCGGCCATATGGGGTTGGGCGTGTTCATCGCCACGACGCTGCTGTTCCATACCGGCGCGACGGTGGAGTTCGGCAATGGCGAGCGTAGCGACCCCGGTAGCGACCCCAATACCCCCCCGGAGCGTAGCGACTCCGATAGCCCCCCGGAGCGTAGCGACTCCAATAGCCCCCCGGAGCGCAGCGACTCCAATAGCCCCCCGGAGCTTGGCGGCGCGCGCGTGCTGATCGCTTGGGAACGCGACCGACTGTCGGGGGATCTTGCCTGGGGCGGGAAAAGCTGGGGGGCCGTCCCGCTCCCGCCGCTCAGTGCCCCCCTTGCGGGATCGCGGGATCGCGCGGCAGAATAGCGCCTCCTAAGAATGGCGATTAGGATCATAAAAAAATACCGAGGAAACGCCCATGACCGACACGCCGCCCCCCGATCTATCCGCCGTCGAAAGTCTGGACGACGATCTGCCACCCCTCAGCCCGGACGCGCGCAGCCTGCTGTTGGTGGATGACGACCTGCCGTTGCTCACCCGCTTGGCGCGGGCGATGGAAAAGCGTGGGTTCGAGGTGCGATCGGCGAGCACGGTGGCGGAAGGTATTCGCTTGGCCCAAGAAGCGCCGCCCGATTACGCCGTGGTCGATTTGCGCCTCACTGACGGCAATGGCCTGGATGTGGTGGCCGCCCTGCGCGACGCGCGGGAGGATATGCGAATCGTCATGATGACCGGCTACGGCAATATCGCAACGGCGGTGGCCGCAGTGAAGGCGGGCGCCGTCGATTATCTGCCGAAACCGGCGGATGCCGACGCGATTGAAGCGGCCTTGCGCGTCGGCGAAGGCTCCTCCCTGCCGCCGCCGCCGGATTTGCCGATGTCGGCAGAGCGGGTGCGCTGGGAGCATATCCAGCGGGTGTTCGAGCAGTGCGACCGCAACGTGTCGGAAACGGCGCGGCGCTTGCGGATGCACCGGCGCACATTGCAGCGCATTCTCGCCAAACACGCGCCGCGCTCCTGAGAGCCTGTTTGAAAATGTCGGTCGGGTCGATCCTGTGGGTCTTTTTGCGCCCTGCTGCGTCGCCGATCTTGCAGATATTCTCGATATCTGCTGCGCTCGGTTCCTATCAGGTCACAAAAATCCCTCGCAGCCTCTCAACCGCAGAATTTCCAAACAGTCTCTGAGCCAAAATGCCTGAACTTCCCGAAGTCGAAACCGTCCGCCGAGGGCTTTCGCCCGTGCTGCTGGGCGCGACCTTTACGCACGTGCTGGTTCGTCGCCCGAACCTGCGCCGCCCGTTCCCTGACCGTTTGGCCGAGCGCTTGACCGGGCGCACAGTGACGGCGTTGCGGCGACGGGCGAAATATCTGCTGGTCGATCTTAACGGCGGCGATGCGCTGCTTATTCATCTTGGCATGTCGGGCCGTATGGTGATTTCGCCCGCGCGGCCTAACGCACTCGATACCCACGATCATTTTGTGATGGAGACCGACCGGGGGCCGGTCGTGCGCTTTAACGATGCGCGCCGCTTCGGCTCGGTCGATTGGATCAAGCCGGGGGAGGAGAGAGGGCATCCGCTGTTGCGCGACATCGGCCCGGAGCCACTGGAAGATGGTTTTTCGGTGGCGCAGTTTACGCAGGCGCTGGCAGGGCGCTTGGCCCCGATCAAAGCCGTGCTGCTCGATCAGCGCCAAGTTGCCGGGATTGGCAATATCTATGCCTGTGAAGCGCTGCACCAAGCCGCTATTCACCCCGCCCGGCAGGCAGGCGACTTGACGTATGCGGAAACTTCGCGTCTCGTAGGGGCCGTAAAAGCGGTGCTGGCGGCGGCGATTGTGGCGGGGGGATCGACGTTGCGCGACCATCAGCAGCCAAATGGCGAGCTAGGCTATTTTCAGCATCGCTTTCAGGTTTATGGTCGGGCTAACGAGGCGTGTTCGCGCTGCGGGACCGGCAGCGTTATCGAACGCTTAGTACAGTCGGGCCGTTCCAGCTTTTTCTGTGCGACGTGTCAACCCTAGAGAGTTGTAAGCCATGCTTCGCCGTTCCCTGTTGCACTCCTTTGCTGGGCTAGTTCTGGGTCTCGCTTCCGGCGCAGCCCTTGCCCAGCGCCGCTATATCGCTGGGATGGAGGATGTGCCGCTAGCCCCCGCGTTGGCGACGCCCGAGCCGCCGTTCAGCTTCGATAGTCCGCAGGGGCGCATCGTTATCAGCTATGCCAAAGGGGCGACCGACCGGGCGAGCGTGCTGGCCTTCTACACCACTTCGCTGCCGCAACTGGGTTGGCGGCGGGAAGAGGAGACGCTGTTCCGCCGCGACGGCGAAAGCCTGCGCCTAGAGTTCGGCCCGCCTGCCCGCACCCTCACCGTGCGCTTTACGCTGGCACCGACTTTATAAAAACCATCTAAACGGGGGAAGACCAATGGCATTTGAAACGATTCTGGCGGAAACGCGCGGGCCGGTGGGCCTCATTACCCTCAACCGGCCCAAGGCGCTGAACGCGCTCTCCAAACATCTCATCGCCGAACTTGCGGAAGCGTTGACCGGGTTCGAGAAAGACGATGCCATCGGCTGCATCGTCATCACCGGCTCGGAACGCGCGTTTGCCGCCGGGGCCGATATTAAGGAAATGAAGGATAAGAGCTTCGTCGAAGCCTTTTCCCAAAACTTCATCGGCCTTGATGATTGGGAGCGCGTGACCCTGTGCCGCAAGCCGGTTATCGCGGCGGTGGCGGGCTATGCCCTCGGCGGTGGGTGCGAGCTTGCTATGATGTGCGACTTTATCCTGGCGGCGGATAACGCCCGCTTCGGTCAACCCGAAATCACTATCGGCACGATTCCGGGTTCGGGCGGAACGCAACGCCTCACGCGCTTCGTCGGCAAGTCCAAGGCGATGGAAATGTGCCTCACAGGCCGCCAGATGGACGCCGCAGAGGCCGAACGCGCCGGGCTGGTCTCTCGCATCATCCCCGTGGCAGACCTGCTGGACGAGGCCCTAAAGGTCGCAACTCAGATCGCTACCCTCTCAAGGCCCGTCGTGCTGATGGCGAAGGAAGCCGTGAACCGCGCCTACGAAACCACTCTGGCCGAGGGCGTGAAGTTCGAGCGCCGCCTGTTCCACAGCAGCTTTGCGCTCGAAGACCAGAAGGAAGGCATGAACGCTTTCGCCGAAAAGCGCCCGCCGGCCTTCACCCACCGCTAAGGCCGGGCTTTGGGGCTTTGGGGTTTATGACGGTTTGATGCGAAACCGCCCTTGACTCTGCCCCCTACCCCCGGTACAAGCACGCCTCTGTTTTAGCCAGTAGAATGAGTTTGTAGAGCAATGGCTCACCATCTGTCCGCAAAAAAGCGTATTCGCCAAACCGAACGTCGCACGGCTGTGAACAAGGCCCGTGTGAGCCGGATTCGCACCTTCGTGAAGAAGGTTGAGTTGGCCATTTCCGCTGGGAACTACACCGATGCCCGCAGCGCCCTGCAAGCCGCCCAGCCTGAGCTGGATCGTGGCGTGAGCAAGGGCCTCTTGCATCGCAATACGGTGGCTCGCAAAATGTCGCGCTTGTCGGCGCGCGTTAAGGCGTTGAACGCCGTAAGCTAAGTCTTTGCCCGCTTTCGAGTGGGATGTTTCGGGTGCGATGCAGTAAATGCTGTTCATCACGCTGAGACTTTAGACAAAATAGAAAAATGCCTGACTCGGCTATAGGCCGAGTCAGGCATTTTTTTGTGGGATTGCCGAATTTTAGTCAGCTCCCTGGTTATTCTTACAGGCTATGTGTGCGTCCCCGTCGGGAAACGATTCTGATGGAACCGTGATTGATTCGCGACGGTGCCCGTTTCAGGTTCCGTTCGCGCTAAGATCACCTTGCCAAACCGCCCGAGTCACGCCTACAGTATTTCCAGCGATCCAATAGCTGCTTTCAGGTGTAAACTTGTTAGGTCACGGGTAAGCGGTGTTACCCAAAATAATTCATCAGGTCTCTGCGAGGCTTGCTTCTTTCCCGTGAAAGCAAAAAGATTAATCATGGATATAGAAGTAACATTTTCTTGCTTATTATTGCTTAAGGGCGGGTAACGCCCTTGGATATTTCACGGCGATTATTTTAACTGATACCATCCCAATCATTTTTAGGCATATCAATCCCCCCATGCGCCCCTCCGCCGGACTTTCCCCCGCTTCTGTTGACCCCGACGATCTCGCGGGGGTGCCGGTCGCGATGGTCGATTGTTGGCAGCGCGTCCGCACTCGGCTGGTGTCGGAAGTCGGGGAGGCAGCGTTCAAAAGCTGGCTCGCGCCGCTGGCGTTGCAAGATGTGACCGAAGGGGCGGTGCGCCTTTCGCTGCCGACGCGCTTTATGCGCGATTGGGTGGCGACCCATTATGTCGATCGCGTGCGCCGTTTGCTTACCGAAGAAATGCCGGGTCTGCGCTCAGTCGATTTGGTGGTGGCCCCCAAGCTGAAGCCGCTGGCACCGGGCCTTTTGCCTCCCGCCGCGCTCGCGGTGCCCCTGCTGACCGCGCGCGACCTGCACGCCCCAGCGATGATGCGGGCGCCCCCCCGCGCCGAGATGAACGAGGTCGATCCGCTCTCGCCCGATCAGGTCTCCGTCCCGCTGGACCCGCGCCTGACCTTCGAGACCTTTGTGGTTGGCAAGCCGAACGAGTTGGCTTTCGCTGCTGCCCGCCGCGTGGCCGAAAGCGCGACCGTATCCTTCAATCCGCTGTTCCTCTACGGCGGCGTCGGTCTCGGTAAGACCCATTTGATGAACGCGATTGCGTGGCATATTCGCCAGCGTGACCCCTCGCGCCGGGTGATTTATCTTTCCGCCGAAAAATTCATGTACCAGTTCATCCGGGCGCTGCGCTTCAAGGATACCGTCGCTTTCAAGGATCAGTTCCGCTCAGTGGATGTGCTGATGATTGATGACGTGCAGTTCATCAGCGGTAAGGATTCGACCCAGGAAGAGTTTTTCCACACGTTCAATGCGCTGGTCGATCAAAACCGTCAGGTGATTGTCTCTGCCGATAAGTCCCCGTCCGATCTGGAAGGGCTGGAAGAGCGGCTGCGCTCCCGCCTTGGGTGGGGGCTGGTCGCCGATATTCACCCCACCACCTACGAGCTGCGCCTGGGTATTCTCGCCTCGAAGGCCGAGCAACTCGGAACGCCGGTGCCTGAGAAGGTGATGGAGTTCTTGGCACACAAGATCGCCTCCAATGTCCGCGAGCTAGAAGGCGCGTTGAACCGCCTTGTGGCGCACGCGCAACTGGTTGGCCGCTCGATCACGCTAGAGACAGCGCAGGAGGTTCTGCACGATCTGTTGCGCGCCCACGACCGCCGGGTGACGGTGGAGGAAATTCAGAAGCGCGTGGCCGAGCATTATAATATCCGCATTGCCGATATGTCGTCGGCCCGCCGTGCCCGGCAAGTCGCCCGCCCGCGTCAGATGGCCATGTATCTCAGCAAAGCGCTGACCTCGAAGTCTCTGCCAGAGATTGGTCGCAAGTTCGGCGGGCGCGACCATACCACTGTGATGCACGCCGTCCGCAAGATCGACGAATTGATCGCGACCGACGCCAGCCTCGCCGAAGATCTCGAACTGCTGCGACGCATGTTGGAATGCTAAAGATTAACCCCGCCCGCCGCGTGCAAGAAGGGCTTGATCCCAACCGCCAACCTCGCTAGGGTCTGCCACGTTAACTGGTGGGACGTCGCCAAGCGGTAAGGCACCGGATTTTGATTCCGGCATTCGGAGGTTCGATCCCTCCCGTCCCAGCCACGCTTTCT
>JAAFIC010000060.1 GCA_013298565.1 Alphaproteobacteria bacterium
GGCAAACCCGCGATACCAAATTCAGCAATCCGTTGAGCCTGGAAAGCGCCCAGAAGCGCCAACAGCAAGCCGCAGCAGCAGCAGCAGCCCCGCCACCGAAAGTGGCGGCGGCCCCCCAGGCTTCCGTTTCCGGGCAAGCGCTCGGTGGCTCGCAAGAGGTGATTACGGGCTATGGTCAGCGTGGTGGTGCCATGTCGGCACCCTCTGTTACGGGGGGAGTGCCGTCCCGTGCAGCGCCGCCGCTCCCGAGCACGCCCCAAGCCAGCGCCCCCATTCTGCCGCCGGGGATCAGCAACCGTCCGCCCCTCTCCCAGCGCACGCCCGCTAATCCGATGGCGGTGCCGCAGCAGGAGGTAACGGTAACGCGCATGATGACCGCGCCGCCGCCCGTTGTTGCGCCGCAAGCCGAGAAGCCGGGGGTTCTGTCGTTCTGGCCATGGTTGACCGTGCCGGGGATTTTTGGGATTTTCGGCTGGATTGTCTGGCAAGCCGTCTTCGCCCGCCCGCGCGGCCCAAACCCGTTTCTGGCAGGCGCACCCAGCCCAGCAGGGCGGCAAGAGCCGGGGCTTTAAGCCTTTCGGGCTTTACCTTGGCGCAGCCTTCTGGTCAGCTATACGCCTAGTTATCGCCGTTATTGGACCTGAAGAATGCCCCGTGATGCTGCTTTTAAGCCCTCCGCCTGCCCCCATGACTGCCCGGCGACGTGCGCGCTGGAGGTGGAGATTCTGCCGGATAACCGCGTTGGCCGGTTTCGGGGTGCGTCCGATAATGACTATACGGCAGGCGTGCTCTGCGCGAAAGTTGGGCGCTATGCTGACCGTGTGCATCATCCTGACCGGTTGATGACGCCCCTGCGCCGCACGGGGCCGAAAGGCAGCGGCCAGTTTACGCCTATCTCCTGGGATGATGCGCTGGACGAAATCGCTACGCGGTTCAAGGATATTACGGCGACGCACGGGGCCGAAGCCATTTGGCCCTATTATTACGCGGGCACGATGGGCCAAGTGCAGCGCGACGGCATTAACCGCCTGCGTCACGCGCTCGGCTATTCCGATCAAAAGCGCACAATTTGTACGGCTCTGCCGCGCGCGGGCTGGTTGGCAGGCACGGGGTTCGAGCGTGGCACGCACCCGCAAGAAATGCTGACCAGCGAGGTGATCGTGATTTGGGGCGGCAATCCCGTGGCGACCCACGTTCATATCGCGGGGTTGATGAGCAAGGCGCGCAAGCAGAACGGCGCGAAGATCGTGGTGATCGACCCTTACCGCTCACCCACCGCCGCGCTTGCCGATGTGCATTTGCCCCTCTTGCCGGGCACCGATGGCGCGCTGGCCTGTGCTGTGATGCACGTAGCGTTTCGCGATGGGCGGGCGGATCGGGCTTATCTTGCGGCTCACACGAAGGATTATGCCGCGCTCGAAGCTCAGGTTGCCGATAAAACTCCGGTTTGGGCCGCCGCTATTACCGGCCTCACAGTGCCGCAGATCGAAGATTTTGCGGCGCTCTATACGAGGACGCAAAAAACCTATCTCGCCGTCGGCTACGGGTTTACCCGCGTCCGCAACGGCACCCTCAACATGCACTCTGTCGTTTGCCTTCCGGCGGTCACGGGCGCGTGGCAGGTGCCGGGCGGCGGGGCGTTTTGGTCTTATGGCGGCACGCTTTATAAGCTCGATAAGAATTTGATCGACGGCACACCGCTGCGCCGCGCGGGTGTTCGCATGATGGATATGAGCCGCATTGGGGCCGCGCTCACCGGGCATCTCACGGGGGATCGTTCGGAGTTAAAGGACGGGCCGCCGGTGATGGCGCTGTTGATCCAGAACACCAATCCGATGGTGGTGGCCCCCAATACGGGCCTTGTCGCGCAAGGTTTCGCGCGGGAGGATTTGTTTACGGTCGTTCACGAGCAGTTCATGACCGATACCGCCTTGATGGCCGATATTGTGCTGCCCGCGACCATGTTCGTGGAGCACGACGATCTTTACACCGCAGGCGGTCACGGCCATTTGCAGGTGGGGATGCGCCTAATTGATCCGCCGGGCGAATGCCGCTCCAACCATGCGGTAATCAATGCTTTGGGCCAACGCCTTGGCGTCGGCGGGCTGCCCGGCTTTGATCTGTCGGCGCGGGAGATTCTCGATCAAACTTTGCGCGCCTCCGGCTATCCTGATCTGGAGACATTTGCGGCGCAACGCTGGGTCGATTGCACGCCCGCGTCCGACGAAGGCCGCTTTGGCGCGGGTTTTGGGACGCCGGATAAAAAATTCCACTTCGCGCCCGATTGGTCCACGGTCGGCATCGACAATCCCGGTTTGCCGCGCTTGCCGGACCATTGGGATAATATAGCCCAGCGCGATGCGGAGCACCCGTTTAAGCTGATCGCCCCGCCCGCGCGGCAGTTCCTCAACAGCAGCTTTTCCGATGTTGGGGCGTCGCGGGTGCGCGAGGGCAAACCGCGCCTGTTGATTCACCCCGACACGGCGACGGCTAACGGTATTGTCGAGGGGGATTCTGTGACAATCGGCAATGCCCAAGGGGCCGTAACGCTCACTGCGGGCTTGCGCGATGGGATGAACCCGGCGCTGCTGGTGGCCGAAGGGCTGTGGCGGAATAGTGATTTCCCAGAGGGTCTTGGGATCAATACACTGATTTCAGACGATAGCCCCGCCCCGGCGGGCGGTGCGGTTTTTCACGATACGGCGGTGTGGATGCGTCCGCATACCCTTGTGTAAGAGACTCGATTTTTACGGACTTTATCGAGAATCTGCGTTAAGAGAGAGATATGACTGGAAACCGAGAGAACCTTCAAAAAGCGCAAGAACTCGAAAGATTTATCGAGCAAACGCGCAAGCGCGTCGATCAGTTGATCGCCGATGGAATGAAATATGCTCAAACAGGGCAGATTTCGTCGATGGAGCGCTCTGTCACTAATATTCAGATTTTTATTAAAAATCCAAAGCTGCCGCGTGACTTAATCCATGACGCGCAACGCTCGATCGTTAATATGGAGAAGGAAGGTTATATCTTCTACATTGACGATCTTTTGGCAAAAGCCCGCGACGCTGCTCAGGATCAACGCTTGAAGCAGAAACACGCCATTCTCATGATGGTAAAAGAGTATCTGCCGAAAGCTATGAAGGCTGGGGCAAGTGATGAGTTCCGCCATTCGGTTGATCGGCGTATCGAACTCATTGATCTCACGGGTAATCCAACGGCACCCGAATCGGGTTCGCGCGCCAAGCCGATGGATAAGCTGCGCTCGCTCTTGCCCAATCGTGCCAAGTTGTTCGGGGGTAATGGCACCGAGAGTTAGGCTGCGCCGGGCTTTCGGGCTTTTCGGTTTCTTAGCGGCGCTCATTGTTATTTTCAGTCTGGCCGACGCGCACGCGGCGTCTAGCTCTGCCCCCGTGGTGATTACCGTAACGGGCGACGAAGCGCCGGGGACGGTAGATCGGCTGATTGAGGCCGCATCCCGCCAGGGCCGCATGGTGGAACTTCGCTTGATGACGCCTGCGGCACAAGCTGCCCTTCAGGCTCCGCTGTCGCCCGATGCAGAACGCAGTGGCTGGGGTCTTCTCGCGGAAAATTTCAGAGTAGGCGCACAGTACGGCTGGGACTCGCTGCCGTTTATTCCCCGCTTGGGCGATGACCTCGGTCGGGCGTGGGGAGCGATTGGCAATCGCGGCTCGGCGGCAAACGCTATCGGGGTGGCGGCGGCGATTGTGCTGGGATCTGCCCTGGCCGGTTACGGCATGATGCAACTCGTCCGCCTGCTGTGGCCGCGCGCGCGGCTGTCCTGGCGACCAACCCAGGCGGAGGGGGGCTTTATCGAGCGCGTTGGTGGCGGTCTTGCCACCTGGCTATCGCATATTCTTGGTCTGGGTCTATTTTTACTGCTGTCGCAGCGTCTGAGTGCGTGGCTGTTGCCGGAACCCGATCTGGCGCGCTGGATCGCCGAAGGGGTGAGCGCGGTTGCCATTGGGTTTATTGCCTATGGTGCTACGGGTCAGTTTTTGTTGGCTCCCGGTCGGCCCGAGTGCCGAATTATGCCGCTGCCGAATGCCGAGTTTCACGCGCGCTGTTTGCAGATTTACGGGTTTATCGGCCCGTCGATCCTGTTCACGGTCGAGCTTTTTAACCGTATCGGCTCCTCCTCCCTCGCCATTGCCGGCTGGTTCAGTCTCTTCGGCGGAGTGATTACGCTGTATAAGCTCTGGTGGTTTTGGGGTGGGCGACGCGATATTCGCACTTTGTGCGTGGGGCAGGAACCGGCGAGCCTTGGGCGGCGGGTGATGGCCTCGGCCCTGCCGCCGTTTTTGATCGCCTCCGCCGTGCTGATTTGGGCGGTAGGCCGTGTCGCGGCAGTGGCTCCCGATGGCGCAAGCTGGGCGAATGCGGCAGGGGTGACGCAGATTCTGCTTGTGCTAACGCCGATTGCCGCCGCTGGGATCGCCGCGCTGATCCGCGAGTGGATCGCCCAAACTCCCTGCGCCGAAACTGGGTTGATCGGCACGACCCCGATTATGCGGGCTTGGGCCTTGGTTGCGGCAACGACGGCGGGAATGACCGTCTGGATTATCGGCCTATGGGTATTGGGGCGATTGTGGCAGTTTTTCCTGGCCGAGATATTTACTCCCACTCAGGTTGCCGCCCTCGAAGGGCCGATTTCGGTAATTGCGGTGGTCCTGATGGGCTGGGTTACTTGGACGTTTCTGGCGGCGCTCTTCACCGCCTATGCGCCGCCGACCATGGCAACGGGGCCGATTGGGCCTGATTCTGAAGACGAGAGTGCGGAAAATCAGGTTCACAGTCGTTTCGGTACGATTCTACCGCTGCTGCGCGCGGCGGTACTGGCGACAGTGACGGGGGTGACGGTGCTTGTCGGTCTATCGCAGTTGGGGATGGATATTTCGCCGCTGTTGGCCGGGTTCGGAATTTTGGGCCTCGCCATTTCTTTCGGCTCGCAGGCGCTGGTGCGCGATATTGTCTCGGGCATTTTCTTTATTGCCGACGATGCGTTTCGCGTGGGCGAATATATTGATACCGGCAAGCTGAAGGGTACGGTGGAGCGCATCACGTTGCGCTCGGTGCAGTTGCGCCACCAAAGCGGGCTGGTTCACACGATACCGTTCGGGCAGATTTCCTCCGTCACCAACTCCAGCCGTGAGTGGGCGACGGTGAAGTTCAACATTCGGCTGGACCGCGACACCGATATTGAAGTCGCGCGCAAAACCATTAAGCGCGTCGGGCTGGCGATGGCGGAGGCACCCGAGTTCGCGCCGCTGATGATTCTGCCAGTTAAAATGCAGGGTATTGCCGAGATCGACGATAGCGCCATCGTTGTGCGGCTGAAGTTTACCTCCAAGCCGGATCGGGCAAGCTGGCTTCAGCGCGAAGCCTTAAAGCGCGTCTATGCGGCCTTGCGCGAGGCTGGGGTGGTTTTCGCCTCCAACGCTGTCACCGTGCGCGGCGGGGCGGAACATCATGCGGCTGTGGCGGCCAATTTTATGGCAACGCCTCTACCTCCAACGGTTTAGAGCCGCGCGCCTTAACTCTGGCGCGGCTCTAAAAGCCGCCTCAGGCGTGTTTGACACGCCAAGCGTGTCGGGTGAAGCTGCGGCCAAGGGCGCGGATGCGCCCGGCGATGCGCTTGGCGCGTCAAACGCACCGGGCGGCGAGGGCTGAGATAAAACTAGAGCGTCTTGCGTCAACCTTTACGCAAGACGCTCTAGCGGCTTTCGAGACGGCAGCGCCAGGGGCAAAAGACGCATTGCCAACCGATGAGCATTTCCTGCCGCTGCTGATGTGCTTCGGCTCGTCCCTAACCGATGACGCGCCGATTACTATCCCAGGAGAAGGGTTTGAATATGGCTCGTTCAGCCGCCGCTCGGCTGAGCAGTTTGGCTGATTTATCGCGCGCATAACGATCAACATAAAAAAAACCCCGTCCACCGAGCAGCAGAGGCACAAGCGCTCGGTGGGCGGGGCACGAGAGAGGAGCGGAGGCGTTGCTCTTCTCTCGATCACTTATCTCAGTAAAACCTGAGATAGGTTAATATTTCGTCTCTAATCCTAACGAAATCAAGAGAGATCTCTAAATTTTGGGGCATAGCCCCTAACGACCCACTACGGGTTGGAAGCGTGGCATCGTCATCGAGGGGGTTTCGCGGATGGGAGTCTCTTTTTCCGCGAGCAGGCGCATGATCGCTTCGCGGGCATAATGGCTTTTGGTGCGGCCCGTGGCGCGGGCGAGATTGGCGAGACGACGCTCAAGTTCGGCTTCGACGCGCACGGTCAGCATGACTTGACTGTCAACAGCTTTGACACGCATCGGCGGCGGCGGGAAGTGGGGACGGGGGGTCATGCGCGTAGTCCTTCTCGGAGGGTGCTGCGGAGGGTGTCCAGAGGTACGGATTGCCCGTGCCGCTCGACGTGCCAGAAAGTCCAACCATTGCAACTTGGAACCGATTGCAAAGCGGCTGCGACCTGGTGGATAGAGCCGCGTGTGCTGTCGGCGGCAAGGCTGCCATCGGCGCGCACACGGGCGGAGTAACGGCGGCGCACGTCGAACAACAGCTCGCCGGGCCGGATGAGGCCGAGTTCGACCAAATTACCGAAGGGGATGCGCGGGGCTTCGCGCGGTGATTGAGTGCCGACAACGGCTTCGGCGGGCGCAGGCTCGACACTATCAATCCGCGCTTGGGCACCAGCGGCATAGGCTTCGTCGCGTTCAAGACCGATAAAATGACGGCCCAGATACTTGGCAACCGCACCCGTCGTGCCGGTGCCGAAGAAGGGATCGAGCACGATATCGCCGGGTTTCGTAGAGGCCATGAGCACCCGGAACAGCAGGCTTTCCGGCTTTTGCGTCGGGTGCAGTTTGCGCCCATTCACCTTTAAGCGCTCGCGACCCGTGCAGAGCGGCAGCACCCAGTCCGACCGCATTTGCAGATCGTCATTGGCCATTTTGAGGGCCGAATAATTGAACGTGTATTTCGATTTTGGCGTTTTCGACGCCCAAATCAGCGTTTCGTGAGCATTGGTGAAACGGCGACCCCGGAAGTTGGGCATGGGGTTAGACTTGCGCCACACCACATCGTTCAAAATCCAAAAGCCCATATCCTGCAACATCGCGCCGAGGCGGAAAATATTGTGGTAGGAGCCGATCACCCAAAGGGTGCCATCATCCTTCAGCACACGGCGGGCTTCGGTTAGCCACGCCTTTGTGAACCGATCATGCGCCGCAAAATCCCCGAGCTTATCCCACTCGGCATCGACGCCATCAACCCGGCTATTGTCCGGGCGATGCAACTCACCGTTGAGTTGTAAGTTGTAAGGCGGATCGGCAAACACCAAATCCACCGAGTTATCGGGAAGACGCGCCATTTCAGCGATGCAGTCGCCGATCAGGATCGTGTCCAACGGGAGAGCTGAGGAAGGGGTGAGGCGCTGTGTCATACCCAGACAATGCCGTTGTCAGACATGAGCGTCAACAAAAAAATTGAGTGTTTTTAATATGTTATAAGACTAAGTGAATGTAATGTCTTAAGAAAAATCAAAATCTAGTAGGCTATACCCAGCCCTGCCCGCTAGCCCTTGTGGTTTTGCGATACATCGGAGCATACAGATTTTTTTGAATCTTGCATCTTTTTTTAAGAGATGAAATTAGCTTAAAGATGCAAGCTATTGAATTATAATGAATTAAACAAAGCGCGAACGGGCGCAAAACTCCGCCGATGATGCGGGGTAATCCCGTCCGACAGCAAGGCGGCACGGTGGAAGGCGACCGGATACCCCGCATTTCGCTCCCACCCATAGGCCGGGTAACGGGTTGCAAGGCGGGCCATCAGCCGATCCCGCATCACTTTGGCGAGAATCGAGGCGGCGGCAATCGACAGGCTGCGATCATCCCCGCCGACAAGACAGCGATGGGGCAAAATCAGTCCTTTCGGCGCGCGGTTGCCATCAATGAGGGCCGCTACCGGGCGCAGGGGCAACCGGTCGAGCGCCCGGCGCATGGCGAGATGGGTTGCGCCCGATATATTGTGAGTGTCGATCTCCTGAACCGAGGCGGCGGCGACCACCGCCCAGACGCCTTGCCCTTGGGCCGCCCACAGGGCTGCCGCGAGGGTTTCGCGCGTTTGCGCCGAGAGCTTCTTCGAGTCCCGTAATCTGCCGATTAACGCTGGCGGCAGGCGGTGTGGATCGAGAATAGCGGCAGCCGCCAGAACTGGCCCTGCCAGCGGCCCGCGCCCTACTTCATCCACGCCGGCCACCGGCCCATCCCAGGCAGCTTCGTGGGAGAAGTCGGGGCCTAAAAAACCTGCGGGCACGGGCATGACGCCTCTTCAAAAACCTAAACCGGAAGGCCACCTTAAACGGCGAGGGCGTCGATGCACAGCATGGCGCGAAGCTGGCTGCCGGGAAAACCGGGGCGGCATGACAGGAGGGACAAATGGATTTTGCGAACTACACCGAACGGGCGCGCGGTTTTCTGCAAGCCTCGCAGGCGCTTGCTCTGCGGTCGGGACATCAGCGATTCTTACCCGATCATATTTTGAAAGCGCTGCTGGAAGACCCGGAAGGCATGTCGGCCAACCTCATCCGCACCGCAGGCGGCGACCCTAAGCAGGTGGAAGCGGTAATTGATCTCGATCTCGCCAAGCTGCCTAAAGTTGAGGGCGGCGGGGCCGGGAACCTCTACCTTGCGCCAGAAACCGCTCGCCTCTTCGATGCCGCCGAAAAACTTTCGCAGAAGTCGGGCGATGCGTTCGTAACCGTGGAGCGGTTGCTGCTGGCGCTGACCTTGGAGAAAGACGGCAATCCCGGTAAGGCGCTGGCGGCGGGCGGCGTCACCGCGCAAAATCTCAATCAGACCATCGAAACCGTGCGAAAAGGCCGTAAGGCCGATAGCGCCACGGCAGAGGGCAAGTACGACGCTCTGAAGAAATACGCCCGCGACCTGACGGAGGCGGCGGCGAACGGCAAGCTCGATCCCGTGATTGGCCGCGATGAAGAGATCAGGCGCGCCATTCAGGTTCTCTCGCGCCGCACCAAGAATAACCCCGTGCTTATCGGCGAGCCAGGTGTGGGCAAAACCGCCATTGTGGAAGGTTTGGCGCTTCGCATCGTCAAGGGCGACGTGCCGGAAAGCCTGAAGGGTAAAAAACTGCTCTCGCTCGATCTTGGCGCGCTGATTGCCGGGGCCAAGTTTCGCGGCGAGTTTGAAGAGCGCCTAAAGGCCGTGCTGGAAGAGGCAACCCACGCCGAAGGCCAGATTGTGCTGTTCATCGACGAGTTGCACACGCTGGTGGGCGCGGGCAAGGCCGATGGGGCGATGGATGCCTCCAATATGCTGAAACCGGCGTTGGCGCGCGGCGAACTTCACTGTGTCGGCGCGACAACGCTCGATGAGTATAGAAAGTACATTGAGAAAGATGCGGCGCTGGCGCGACGGTTCCAGCCGGTGTTCGTGGCCGAACCCTCGGTGCCCGATACGATCTCCATTCTGCGAGGCTTGAAAGAGAAGTACGAGGTTCACCACGGCGTGCGGATTACCGATAGCGCGATTGTGGCAGCGGCGACCCTCTCCAACCGTTACATCACGGATCGGTTCTTACCCGACAAGGCGATTGATCTGATTGATGAAGCGGCGGCGCGGCTTCGCATGGCGGTCGATTCTAAACCCGAAGCCCTGGACGAGCTTGATCGGCGCATTATCCAACTCAAGATCGAGCGGGAAGCGTTGCTGAAAGAAACCGACGCCGCCAGCCGCGACCGGCTCATCACTCTGGAAAAAGAGCTGGGAGGGCTGGAAGCCGATGCCGGCACGATGACCGCTGCCTGGGAGGCTGAAAAAGCCAACCTTAACAGCGCGCAACGCTTGAAAGAGCACCTCGATCACGCCCGCGCCCAACTCGACATCGTGCAACGCGGCGGCGATTGGGCCAAGGCCGGGGAACTCACCTATGGCGTGATCCCCAACCTTGAAAAAGCCCTAACCGATGCTGAAGCCGCAGGCGGTTCGCGCTTGGTGAAGGAGGCCGTGTCCGATCAAGATATTGCCAGCGTCGTCGCGCGTTGGACCGGCATTCCGGTGGAAAAGATGCTGACGGGCGAACGGGAAAAGCTGCTCAACCTTGAAGACGCTCTACACCTGCGCGTGATTGGGCAGGATGAAGCCATTCACGCGGTGGCCAATGCCGTGCGCCGGGCGCGGGCAGGCTTGCAGGATCAGAACCGCCCGATGGGGTCGTTCCTCTTCCTGGGGCCGACCGGGGTCGGCAAGACCGAACTGGCTAAGGCGCTGGCGGGCTTTCTCTTCGACGACGAAAAGGCGCTGTTGCGCGTCGATATGTCTGAATATATGGAAAAACACGCCGTCGCGCGCCTTATTGGCGCGCCGCCAGGGTATGTGGGCTATGAAGAAGGTGGCGCGTTAACCGAAGCCGTGCGGCGTAGGCCCTATCAGGTGATCCTGTTCGATGAGGTCGAGAAGGCCCACCCGGACGTGTTCAACGTACTGCTGCAAGTGCTGGACGATGGTAGGCTTACCGATGGGCAAGGCCGCACGGTGGACTTCCGCAATACGCTGATTGTGTTGACCTCCAACCTTGGCTCGGAGTTGCTTGCCCATACGGCGGAAACCGAAACCGAAATTCCGCCGCGTGTGCGCGATGGGGTGATGGAGATTGTGCGGAGCGCCTTCCGGCCCGAGTTTCTCAATCGGCTTGATGAAGTGCTGATGTTCCACCGTCTTACCCGCCCGCATATGGACGGTATCGTGACGATCCAGCTTCAGGCCCTGCAAAAACTGCTGGCGGATCGCAAGATCACGCTTGATGTTTCAGCCGATGCGCTACGCTGGTTGGCCGATGCGGGCTATGATCCGGTTTATGGCGCGCGCCCGTTGAAGCGCGTCATTCAGCGGCAGTTGCAGAACAGGCTGGCGGAACTGGTGCTCTCCGGCACGCTTCAAGATGGCCAGGCCGTGCGCGTGAGCACAGACCCGGACGGCTTGGCATTGACGCCGGTGGTGGCTCAGGCGAGCGCGGCGGAATGATTGAGAGAGTGAGGGGGGTAACTCCCCTTACTCCCGAACCGACCACAGTAGGTTCGGGCCGAGCAACCCCATCGCTGTGCCAACGCCTCGGTCGATCCAGGTTTTGCCGCGTAAATACACTGCGCGCGGAGCGGGGGACGACAAGACGAGAGCAACCAGCGTGTACCAGCCGGTTTCGATGGCTAACACCAGCGCCAACACAGTAGCCCCGGTCGAAATCGAGGCTTTTTCGGGCAGGAAAGCTGCGAAAATGCCGGTATAGGCGATGGCGGTTTTCGGGTTGCTCAGTTGCGTTCCGAGCGCGACCACGAAGGATCGTGCGGAAGACCCGCACGCCGCCCCTGCCTCGCCAGCGGCTAGTGGCTGCTTTGCCCCGCGCCAGATCATCACGCCGAGATAAACCAGATAGGCTCCGCCGAACAGCTTCACGCCGACATAGAGGGCGGGTACGGCGGCAAGCAGACTCTGAAGCCCTATCAGGGCGGCCAGCGCAAACAGCCCGCCGCCAATCCCCATGCCGAGGGCGGCGGCAAAACCGTGGGCACGGGATTGGGCAACAGCCATACGGGCGACCAGAATAAAGCTGGGGCCGGGACTCATCGCACCGAGCAGTAGAACCGTGGCAAGCCCGACAAGGGCGAGATCAGACGACATGGCGTAGCTCCAAGATTAGAAGCGTTTAGCCATCTCCAAACGGGTCGAACAATCAACTGCTTTTTTGCCCTCACCGAGCGCTGGCAACCTGGATCGGCTGCGGTAGCCCATCGCGCTTTTGCTCTAGGCTCTTCACGGCAACCATAAAGTCCCGCAGGTCTTTACCCTCGAGCTTGCGGCCTGAGGGGAGCTTTACCGAGAGCGGGTTGATCTGGCTACCGCCTGCCAACACTTCATAATGGAGGTGCGGTCCGGTCGAGCGGCCCGTAGTGCCAACATAGCCGATAATCTGGCCTTGGCGCACGCGGCTGCCAACGCGCAAGCCGGGGGCAAAGCGGCTCATGTGGGCATAAGCGGTGGCATATTGGCCGTTGTGCTGAACTTGGGCGTAGTTTCCGTAAGCGCCATTGCCGCCATAAACTTTAATCGTGCCATCGCCCGCCGCCTGAATCGGCGTTCCCGTCGGCGCACCAAAGTCCACACCCTTGTGCATTAAGGAGAAGCCGAGAATAGGGTGTTGACGCATCCCGAAGCCGGAAGTGAGCTTGGCCCCGTCGATGGGGGTTTTCAGCAGCGCTTTCCGCACGCTTTCGCCTTTGGGGGTGTAGAAATCGACAAACCCATCGTCGCCCTCAAAGCGGAACAGTTTCAAGTTGGTGCCGGAAAGATTCATCGCGGCGTAGAGCAAACGGCCATTGCGGGCGAGTTTACGATCCGGCGTCAGCTTTTGCTCGAAGACCACCTCGAACCCGTCACCGGGCTGAATGTCGCGCTGGAAATCGACATCGTAGGAGAAGATTTTGATCAACTCCATCATCACATCAACCGGAATGCCCGCGCTGGTGCCGGACACGAACAGGCTGCTGTCAATCGTGCCGGAGGCGCGGGAAACTTCGGTAGTCAGCGGCTTCAGCTTATCTTCGACCTTATAGGTTCCGTTCGGCTGACGCATCACGGCTACGTCGCGCTCAACGCTGGCTTTCAGAGCGAAACTCTGGAGAATTACGCCCTCGCCGTCTTCTGCTGGGGTAAGCTGAACTGAAACCTGCTGGCCGGGGCGCAGATCCTTCGGGTTGAAAATTT
This sequence comes from Alphaproteobacteria bacterium, assembly GCA_013298565.1. Classification (GTDB taxonomy): domain Bacteria; phylum Pseudomonadota; class Alphaproteobacteria; order Elsterales; family Elsteraceae; genus Elstera. The sequence continues at coordinate 12,803 of JAAFIC010000060.1, forward strand.
TCGTAACAGCGGCAAAAGCATCGGCGGCATGATTGGCTGGAGCACCTGCCCGCGCGAGCACAATCGCCAGCGTATCGCCCTTGCCGATTACGTCTTGCTTGTGGCCCGGTTGCGCTTGGTTTAGCTGCTTTTTGCGTTCCCCTGCTTCGGTAGCAACACTTGCCTTTTCGGCCAGAGAGCTACTGATATCCGGCGCGCTGTTTTCAGCCTGGGCCGAAGTTTTTAGCGGGGCAACACTTGCCCCACGCCGAAGAGTAATAGGATCAGCAGAAGCAGAAAGACTGAGAAACAGGATCGAGGTTAAAATAAACCCAGAGGTGATCGGATGTTTCATCGTCTTTATCATGGGGCGATGCGATCTTTTCAGTAAAATAAATAAAAAGTGGCGCAATAGCCGCCCCACACCGAATGGTTCGTCCATCCAAAGCCCGCTCACCTTCGTGAAACAGACTAGCGCTGTCAACCTAATTCATTGTTTTTATTGATTTTTCATTCAGGAAGGGGGTTGTTAAGACGCAACAGTGTGGCCGTATGACAACAGCTCCCGGATGCACGAGAGTTGATTTTCGGCGCAGGAGGGCGCAAAAACAACGGGCTGTAAGACGCGGGCCGATAAAAATACCGACTCCTTATTATAAGGAGACCCGTCGAGCGCAAACAGCGAGAGCGTAGCAGGGGCGAAGCATGGGCAAGCGTTGTATTTTAATTGCGATAACAATGGCTTGGGTTGTCATGCTCTCGGCATCTGGCTGGGCCGGGGCGCAGGCGGGGAGTAGCGAGACGCCGCCACTGGGATCTAGCCCTGCGTCTAAAACGATCCTGATATTCGGTGATTCGATGGCTGATGGCTTGTGGGGCGGGCTTACCCGCGCCTTGCTGCTCGACCCTACGGTAAAGCTCATCAGGCGTGGCAAAAATGGCACGGGTCTCGCGCGGCCCGATGTTTATGACTGGCCCGCGTCTTTGCCATCCCTGTTGGAGGCGGAAAAGCCCGACGTGGTGATCTTGTCCTTCGGCCTGAACGATCGGCAAGACACGTTTGCAGAAGGCCGCCGTCAGTTCTATTTCCGCACCGAGGCGTGGCGCACGTCTTATAGCGCGCGGATTCAGGCCCTCCTCGCCCCGCTTCAGGCGCGCCATATCCCAACTATCTGGGTTGGTCTGCCGATCATGCGCGATGCAGCCGTGTCGAAAGACGCCGAATTTCTGAACGGGCTTTACCAGCCTGCGGTTCTGGCAGCAGGGGCCACCTTCTTCCCGACCTGGGATATGTCGGCTGATACTAACCGCGATTACGCCTCTCACACGAAAGCGCCAGACGGGCGGGTGCGAGCCTTGCGCGCCGAAGACGGGATGCATTTTTCCCCAGCAGGCTATGATCTCCTGGCGCAAGCTCTGTTGCAAAAACTCGCGCCGATGGTGCGGGTGGCGACTAGCCCATGAGCCTGCCTCTCCCGCGCCGGTTTCTGTCCCTCACGCTCTCGCTGCTGCTCGCGGCCTGTGCGGGCGGGCCTTCGACGCCTCAGAAATCTTCGAGCGAGGCAGCGGGGAACCTAGCTGGCACGCGCTGGCATTTGCCGGAAACCCGCAGGGCGACACCCACAAAACCGTCAACCCGTCTCCGCCAAGGCAGCGGCCCGCTGGCGGGTTTTTTCACCGAGCTTGCTGCGTTGGAGCGGGGGGAGCGGCAAGAACCGCTCTTGGTTCTACAACTCGGGGATAGTCATACGGCGGGGGATCGTTTCAGCGGGCGCTTACGCGAGCGCCTGCAAGCCCAGTTCGGCGCATCGGGGCGCGGGGCCTTGCCGCCGGCGGTACCGTTCGATTATTTCCGTCCGCAAGGGGTGCAAATTACGGCCTCGCCGGGTTGGATCATCTCACGGGCGGGGGCAGCGAAGCCCGAGGGTTTGTTTGGCGTCAGCGGCTTTCGCGCGCGCGCGACCAAGCCGGGCGACCGGGCAATGCTGACCAGTACGGAGGAAGCGGGATTCGACACTCTCTTGCTCACCGTTCTCCGCCAGCCGCTCGGGGGCACGCTGGAGCTTGAGATTGACGGTCAGCGCCTGCCCGCGATCAGCACTGCCGCCGATACCGGCCCGCAGGTGGCGCGACTCTCGATCCCCGTGCCACAGGGGTCGCGCCAAGCCACGCTCACCGCGCGCGCCGATGGGCCGACGGATCTGCTCGCCTGGGGTAGCCTGCGCCAAAAGCCGGGCGTGGTGCTGGAAGCCCACGGCACCGTGGGGGCGACGATCAAACTGCTCCGCCGTTTCGATCCGGCCACGCTGGCATTTGAACTCTCTGATCGCAGACCGGATCTTATCCTGCTCGCTTTTGGCACCAACGAAGGCTTCCAGGACGGTTGGACCGCCGACGCTTATAGCGCCGAAGCCGCAGCCGCGCTCGCCGAGTTGCGTCGGGCGGCACCGGGCGTCGATATTGCCGTGATCGGCCCGCCCGATGGCAACCGTCTTGCCACCTCCGGCTGTTCGCCCGCCGCGACCCGGCAATGCCTCGTTCCCGGTCAGCCCGTTCCACCGCCGCCGCTAGTGAAGCCAGGGGCGCGCAAACCGGCAGCGGTCTGCCGCTGGGTGATTCCTGGGAACCTTGGCATGGTTCGCCAAACCCTCAGCAGTTTGGCCGCGCGCGAAAAGCTGTTCTTCTGGGATTGGTCGCAGGTGATGGGGCCGTGCGGTGCCAATGCTTGGTCTTTGCAAGATCCGCCCCTGGCAGGGCAAGACCGCGTGCATTATCGGCCCGAAGGCTATGCGCGTGCGGCGGATGCGCTCTACGATCAGCTCATGGTCGATTTCGCAGCGTGGAAAGCCAGCGCGAGGGCGGTGGCGCAGCGGTGATATGCTTATGGGGGACGTGGAGACGGCCAGAAATTGCGCCCTCTAACCCCTTCGCCTCCTGTATAAAATTCAGCGGTTTACGGCAGGTTTCTCGGACATCATGTTATTTCCAACGCTTCAATACGCATTATTTTTAACGCTTATCTTGGCGCTGGTTTGGTCGATGCCGAACCTTGTGGCGCGCAAGCTTGTGCTGGTTGCGGCAAGCTATTTTTTCTATGCTCAGTGGAGCACGCTCTTCTCGGTATTGCTGGCGGCAAGTTCTCTCACCAATTTTGCCATCGGCCTCGGTTTGGAGCGGTGGCCAGTGCGGCGAAAGGCGCTGCTTGTGCTAGGTATTACGCTCAATCTCGCGCTGCTCGGTGTGTTTAAGTACTATAATTTCTTTCTTGAATCTTTGGCTGAACTGTTACTGCTGATTGGCTGGCAGCGGGATTTGCCGTTTCTGTCGATCATTCTGCCCGTGGGGATTTCCTTCTTCACCTTTCATGGCATTAGTTACATCGTCGATATCAGCCGGGGGACGATCCGGGCAACGCGCAACCCTTTGGATGTCTTGCTCTATCTCGCGTTTTTCCCCCAGTTGGTGGCCGGGCCGATTGTGCGCGCGGCGCAGTTTTTGCCGCAATTGCAGCGAATGCCGCGTTTTGCGGATGTTCAGGTTGGCGCGGCGCTGCTGCTGATTCTGCTGGGGCTGGTGAAGAAAATTATCATCGCCGACGCGCTGGCAACCCATCTGGTCGATCCCGTTTTCAATAGCCCGATCACCGCCAGTTGGCCAGACCTGTGGGCGGCGGCTTATGGCTATGCCGTGCAGATTTACTGCGATTTTTCCGCCTATAGCGATATTGCCATGGGGTCAGCCGCCCTGCTCGGCTACCGTTTTCCGCTGAACTTCAATCGCCCCTATCGGGCTGAGAGTTTCTCCGATTTCTGGCGGCGCTGGCATATCTCGCTCTCGTCTTGGCTGCGCGATTATCTCTACATTCCGCTCGGCGGCAATCGGGGAGGTGCCCTCGCGACAGTGCGGAATGTGATGATCACGATGCTTCTCGGCGGTCTATGGCATGGCGCGGCTTGGACCTTTGTGCTGTGGGGATTGCTGCACGGCACCGCCCTCGGTCTGGAGCGTTGGGCCGGGCGCGCGTGGCAGGCGGTGCCGCGCGCGGTGCGGATCCTGATCGTTTTCCACACGGTCTGCGGCGCCTGGATTCTGTTTCGCAGCGCCGACCTTGCCAGCGTGCTCGATTATGGCCACGGTCTTGCTTTTGGCGGCTTCGGCGGCGCGGAGACGCTGCTAACGTGGCCGCTTGTGGCGCTGATAGCGCTGGTGCTCGTTGCCCAGTTCACCCCGGAAGCGGTTTCGAGCCGATTAGCGCGCGGGCTGGGTTGGTTGCCCTGGTGGGGATTGGGGATCGTCTTGGGCAGTGCGCTGTTGCTTATCGAAGGCTTAGGGCCGCAGGGTGTTGCCCCGTTCATCTATTTTCAGTTCTAGGGAGGCTGTATGCGCTCGCTCCTATCGGCCTTTTTTATCGGTTTTCTCGTTCTTGCCTTGGGCAATGCGTCGGGGCTAACCGCGTGGTTGCGCGATGTAAAGCCTGCGGCGGTTGCCGATGCGCTGCTCCCCTGGGCCGAACGCTGGCAGAGCGTCACGGAAGGCCTCGGCACCGATCAGCTTTTGCCCTGGCTTCGCGCGCGCCGGGCCGATCTGCTGGATACCTGATGGGTCTGAGCATTTTTGCGCTTGATCTTGACCGATTGGACCAGTAGAAACCGCCTCCTGTTTCGGCGCTGCCGGACAGGCTGTCTCAGGATCAATTGATGAGGGTCGTAAGATCTTTAGAAATCTGGAAAGAGACTGAATAAACGGTTTGACAGGGTTCGATGCTTCGGCTAAAAACGCTTCCCTGCCTCGTTGAAACAGCGGCGCAAATGTTGGTGAAAGCCGACGGGTTCTTTGACATTGTTGATTATATGGGAAGGGGTTTGGAGTCGGCGGCCTGTTTGGCTGCTGGTTTTAAGCTTCTTTAGAGATAGAGAGTTTAGGATTGGTAGGGTTGCCATGAATGGGGACATTT
>JAAFIC010000061.1 GCA_013298565.1 Alphaproteobacteria bacterium
GGTTGGAAGATTTCCCCTCTCGGCGCGCGGCCTCGGCGGCAGCTAAAACATGTCCGGAAGCGGCAGCGGTTTTGAAGCGTGCCAAAGCGCCGGCCTCGTCTGGCGGCACATCGCCCGCGAGCAAGAGACCTAAGCGAAACTGCGCTTCCCGGTGTCCACGATCGCCCGCGCGGGCGAGCCAGTCGCGCGATGCGGCCCGGTTGCGGTACGGGGTTGGGGCGGCGGCGAAGAGCAATCCAAGCTGATATTGTGCCTCAGCGTCCCCCGCCTCAGCCAAAGGCTGCCAAAGGCTCTGCGCCCCCGCCCAATCTTGGCGGGCGAGGGCTTCCAGTACCTGAATGTGCGTTTCCGGCACCTCATGGGCGAGCGCCGCACCGCTCGCAACCCCGAGGGCCAGAAGAAGCCGGATCATTCCGCCGCAATCTTAACCCGGCTGCGCGCGCGCGGCGGGCGGGCGGTTTTAGGTTCGGGCGGGGCGTTGGTATCGAGCACCGCCAGCAGCGCCTTTTGCAAGTCCGCGACCTTGCCCGCGCGCTCCAGCTTCAGGCCGAAAATATCTTTCACATAGAAAACGTCCACCACTTTTTCGCCGTAGGTGGTGATCTTGGCCGCGCCAATTTGCAGATTCTGGCCGGTAATCGCCGCGCCTAAATCATGCAGCAACCCAGGCCGATCCCGCCCGTTTACTTCGACGACGGTGGAACTGGCGGAGGCGGAATTATGCACCAGCACGCGCGGCGGCACTGTGAACACCTGCGTGCGCGTTGGCCCGCTGCGCTGGGTTTTGAGGTCTGCTAAAGATTTCAGCCGCCCGGATAGAGCCTGTTCGATCAACACGGCAAGCCGGGCGAGTTTATCGGGGCGGTCAAAGGCCCCGCCTTCGGCGTCCTGCACCGAAAAACTATCCAAAACCATACTGTTGGCGAGCGTGAAAATCCGCGCATCGACGATATTGGCCCCGGCAACGGCCAAAGCCCCGGCAATGCGGGCGAACACCCCCGGATGATCGCCGGTATAGATGGTAACATCGGTCACGCCGCGTTTAGCATCAACGCGGGTTTCAACCGACAAGGGCGCACCATCAAGGGTCGCCCGGCGGATCATGCGGGCGTGGCGGGCGAGCGAGGCCGGATCAGCAGACAACCAGTAGGAGAGAGTGCCGAGGGCGATGTGACGGTCGAAATCCGCTTCCGGCCACTCTTCCAGCAACGCGCGCAACTCGGTCAGTTGCGCTTGCATACGCCGCTCTACCGGGCTGATGCCCTCGACGGGTTCTGCGGTGAGCTTGGCTTCGGCGAGGGTGTAGAGTTCGCGCAGCAACCCCGCCTTCCAGTTGTTCCACACCTTCGGCCCGACGGCGCGAATATCGGCGACGGTGAGAATCAGCAGCAGCTTTAACCGTTCCGGCGACTGTACCAGATCGACGAAATCTTGAATGGATTGCGGGTCTTGCAAATCGCGGCGGAAGGCCGTGTTGCTCATGGCAAGGTGCCAGCGCACGAGCCACGCCACGGTTTCGGTTTCCTCTGCCGTTAGCCCCAAACGCGGGCAGAGTTTATAGGCCACGTCTTCGCCCAAGATCGAATGGTCACCGCCGCGCCCCTTGGCAATATCGTGCAGCATCACGGCGACATAGAGTGCTCGGCGGGAAACGAGGCTGGGGAACAGTGCGCTCGCCAGCGGCAGTTCTTCTTTCAACTCGCCTTTTTCGATCCGCGCGAGCGTGCCGATAGCGAAGATCGTATGCTCATCAACCGTAAACACATGATACATATCATACTGCATTTGAGCGACAACGCGGCCAAAATCGGGCACGAACCGCCCCAGCACGCCCGCTTCGTTCATCCGCCGCAAGGCTTGTTCGGGCTGATTGGGGGACGCCAGCATATCGAGGAACAATGTGTTGGCGGACGGGTCTAGCCGCAGTTTAGCGTCGATCAGCTTCAGGTTCTGCGTAATCAGCCGCAGGGCGGTGGGGTGAATATCGAACCCCGTGCGGTCGGCTTCCCAAAACAGCCGAATGAGGTTGACGGGATCACTCAGAAACGCCTCCGGCTCGCCAATGGAAATCCGGTTGCCTTCCACGATGAAGCCGTCTTTTTCGTACTTCTTACTGCCAAACCAGCGGTGCAGTGCCGAGGCTTTCGGTTTGCGCTTTTGTTCGGCTTCCAGCGCCGCGCAGAAAATGCGCGTGAGATCGCCGACGGTTTTCGCGACCAGAAAATAATGCTTCATGAACCGCTCGACACCGCGCGATCCGGCGCGATCCGTATAGCCCATCGCGGCAGCAAGCTCCCGCTGCACATCAAAGGTTAGGCGCTCTTCGGCCCGCCCGGCGAGATAGTGCAGGTGGCAGCGAATGGTCCAAAAAAAGCCTTCGGCCTTTGTGAATTTGTTGGCTTCCGAGGCCGTGAGCACACCGCGCAAGGGCAGTTGCGCCACGTCTTCCATCTGATAAGCGTATTTGGCGATCCAATAGAGCGTGTGGAGATCGCGAAGGCCGCCTTTGCCTTCCTTGATATTCGGCTCCAGCACATAGCGGCTATCGCCCAAACGCTCGTGACGGGCGTTGCGCTCGCGCAGCTTGGCTTCGACGTAATCCAGCGCTGTGCCACTGACGACTTCGGCGGCAAAACGGCGTTTGAGGTCATCATAAAGCGGCTGATCGCCCCACACGTAGCGGGCTTCCAGAAGGGCGGTGCGGATGGTCTGATCCTGCCGGGCCATTCGCAAGCATTCTTCGACCGAGCGGGTGGCGTGCCCCACCTTCAACCCCAAATCCCACAGCATATAGAGCATATACTCAACGATCTGCTCGCCCACCGGGGTTTGCTTATAGGGCAGCAAAAACAACAGATCGACATCGGAGAAAGGTGCCATCTCCCCGCGCCCATAACCGCCCACCGCTACAATCGACAGCCGCTCCGACTGCGTGGGATTGTGGATTTGATAGACGCGCAGAATGGTATCGTCGTAGAGCACGCGAATAAGCTGATCGGTGAGATAGGCCATCGCCTTGGCGGCTTCTATACCGCTACACCCGGCCATAAAACGCCGCTTCACCTCGTCGCGCCCGTGTGCCAAGGCTTGCTTCAACTCGGCAAACACGGCAGCGCGCCGGGCAGGCCCCTGCCCATCGACACGGGATAGCCCGGCAAGGGTTTGGTTGAGCGTGCGCCGTTCAATTAGGGCGCGACGGGCTTTCGGATAGGTTGGATGGCGCAGCATAGACATAATTTAGCGCCTTTTGGTCCAGACTGAAACCCAAACTCAAACATTACACGCCGCATCACGCCGCAGCGTACACGGCACCCTAAAAATATGCTAAACTCCGCCTATGAACAAAGAGGTATCGGCATGAGCGCGGCGTTAAACGCCAGTCTGAAACAGGCTATCATCGCGGCGCGCGGGGATAAGGCCGATGCGGCGCGGCGGCTGGTGGCCCTCGCAAAACATGATCCAGCAGTGCTGCTCGCGCTGACCGATCCCTATTTGCCCGGCATCGCCTTCGATGCGGTGAATAAGGTGCTGGCGCGGGCCGCCGCTAAAAGCGGAACGCCGGATCCCAGCCTCGCGCCCGCGCAAACGCGCGCCCCCTCCGCCCCCGCGCATATCTTGGCGCAGTCGGTTTCAACCACGCCGCCCCCGACGGTGCAAGCCCCAACGATCAAAACCCCGCCGAAGCCTGAGCCAGAGGCTATTCCCGCGCGGGCTGTTGCGGTCGCGGCTCCCCCGCCAAAACCGAAACCGGCCCCTGCACCAGCACGGCGTGCCTTGAAACCTGGGGAAATCCCGCCTGAAACGCTGGATGCGATTTTCAATCAAATCGGTAAAACCCTACCACCAGTAAAACGGGCGGTGCGGCAGCCGAAAACCCCGGAAGAGGCGATGATGCAGGGCGTTGGCCGCGACCCCAACGGCCCACCGCCGCCGGTAGCGGGGGCAGGACACCAAAGGGCCATTCTGGCGATGGCAAAAAGTTTCAAGAAGCGCTGATCTTTAGGAGTTTACCCGATGACTGTCCTTACCGGTGCCCGAATGCTGCACACCATGATGCGCGTGTATGATCTCGATAAATCCATTGATTTTTATACCCGCCTGCTGGGGATGAAACTGTTGCGCCGGAGCGATTACCCAGACGGTAAATTCACGCTTGCTTTTGTCGGTTACGGCGATGAGGCGGATCACACGGTGATCGAACTCACGCATAACTGGGATCATGCGCCCTATGATCTTGGCACGGGCTTTGGTCATATTGCCCTCGGCCTGCCGGATATTTATGCGGCCTGCGACCAGCTCGCGGCTGCCGGCGCTAAGATCACCCGCGCACCTGGGCCGATGAAACACGGCACGACCCACATCGCCTTCATTGAAGACCCGGATGGGTATAAGATTGAGTTAATCCAGCGAAACGCTGATACAGCTTAGAGCCGCGCGGCTTAACTCTGGCGCGGCTCTAAAAGCCGCCATTGAGGCGGCGGCCAAGGGCGCGGATGCGCCCGCCCGGCGGGGGCTAAGATAAAACTAGAGCGTCGTGCGTCAACCTTTACGCAAGACGCTCTAGGCTTCAGAAACTCTAAAAACAAAAACTCCGGCTCTCCCGAACCGGAGTTTTTTAGAGCAAATCCCGAGCGGGTGGGATCACCCGCGACGACGAATTTGCTAAAAAAAGGGTTAGAGCGTTTAGCGTGAGCCAAAGCAAACGAGAAACGCTCTAATTGCTCGAACAGTCTGATTAGTTCAGTCTGTTCGGTAGATCGGCAATTGCTTGATCGACAAGGCGGGTCGCGGCATTGCCGGTGGCGTGGGCCACGAGGAGTTTGCTTGTTGCCTCGATAGCAACCCGGATGGTCTCATTCTTTACGTCGGCCAAGGCCGAGGCTTCGGCTTGAGCGATTTTATCGAGGGCCGCTTTTTGGCGGCGCGCGAGGGTCGCTTCCATCTCGGCCTGAAGCTCTACCTTCAAACGCTCGGCAGCGGCATGGGCATCTGCCGTTAGGCTGACCGCGTCGGCTTGCGCTTTGTGAGATTGGGCTTTCGCCTCCACCAGAAGCGCTTCAGCTTCTTTGCGAAGGGTGGTGGCCTCATCTATCTGGCGTTTTACCGTATCGGCGTGAGTATCCAGAATACCACTGAGGGCCGTCCAGATTTTTTTCCCGGCGAAGGCAACGAAGATGACAAAGCCAATCGCAACCCAAGTATTCGGATCTTGCAGTAGCCCGCCAGTAGGTTCGATAGCCATTAGGCTTGCCCTCCTTGCGGGGTGGCGGCAACGGCGGCCTGAGCGTCGGAATCGCTAACAGAAACATTCAGCAGCTTGGAGGCCGCCGCTTGTGCAAGCTCGCTGGCAACGGCCCGCACGTTGGCGAGCGCAGCAGATTTTGCAGCACCGATTTTGGCTTCCGCCGACGCCGTTTCCGCCGCCAGTTTTTGCACCAAATCGGCTTCACGCTGCTTGGCTTCCGCCGAAACAGCATCCTGCACCGCTTTAAGCGTCGCTGCTGCCGAGGCTTTTGCGTCGGCGAGTTGTTTCTGCACAGCGGCCTGAAGCTCTTCAGCGCTCGCCCGTGCTGCCTTGGCAGCGGCGATGTCGCCATCTATGCGGCTGCTGCGGGCGTCCAGAATGCGACTTAACCGGGGTAGAGCCACTTTCGCCATCAGCACAAGCAGAAGGCCAAAAGTAAGCGCCAGCCAGAAAAGCTGCATCGGGAAAACGCCGGGGTTCAGTTGTGGCATTGGAGTCCCCGAAGTTGGGTTTCCCGATCACGGGTACCCGAAGGGCGCACCTTCCCTAAGAAAAGCGCGCCCAGGATGCACGGATAAGGCTTACGAGAACAGGATCAAGAAGGCGATCAGCAGGGCGAACAGCGCCACGGCTTCCGTCAGCGCGAAGCCAAGGATACCGACGCTCCGCAGGTTGGATTCGACAGCCGGATTACGGGCAATCGAGGCAATCAACGTCGAGAAGATGTTGCCAAGGCCGATGCCGACGCCAAAAAGGGCGATAACGGCGAGACCGGCACCGATGAACTTGGCGGCTTGAGCGTCCATGTTAGGATCCTTCGCAGTAACTTAAGGGTGATGGTAACAAAAGTCTCAGAAGTTGGCCGTGCTCAGTGAAGCTCGATCGCGTCCTTGAGATAGAGGCAGGTCAGAATGCTGAAAACATAGGCTTGCAGCAAAGCGACCAGAATTTCAAAACCCGTGAGGGCAACGATCAGCGCCAGCGGTGCCAGACCGCCGATAACGCCCAACGATACCGCAAACCCGCCGAACACTTTCAACATCGTATGCCCCGCCATCATATTGGCGAACAAACGAATGGACAGGCTGACCGGGCGGGCGAAGTAGGAGAGAATTTCGATGGGGACAACGATAACCGCCATCCACCAAGGCGTGCCATGCGGCAGGAAAAAGCTGAAAAAATGCGTGCCGTGGCGCACCAGCGCAATCACCGTCACAGTCACAAAAACCGTTGCGGCAAGACCGAAGGTAACAATGATGTGGCTCGTGAACGTAAAGCTGAAGGGGATCATGCCCAACAGGTTGCCGAACAGCACAAAGATGAACAGCGAGAACACGAAGGGGAAATATTTCATTCCTTCTTTGCCCGCATTCTCGCGCACCATATTAGCGACGAACCCGTGCAATACTTCAGCCAGCGACTGCAAGCGCCCTGGGATGACCGATTGGCGGGCGGTAGCCGCAACCATCAAGCCGGTCGCAACGATCACAGCAATGACCATCCACAGAGCCGAATTGTTGAACGGCACACTGTACCCGGCCAACGAGAGTTGCGGGCCGATAGAATGGACTTCAAACTGCGCCAGCGGACTTGCCACGATGCCTATTCCTCTCGCTTCGGCGGTTGCTGATCGGGAGTTTTGCGCCGATACCCGACGCCCGCATCCTGCCCGTTCAGAAACCGATACACATTCATAAACCCAGCCGCCGCCCCCAACAGGAAGCAAACGATTAAACCCCAAGGCTTGGTTCCGGCATAGAGGTCGATCCCGTACCCAAGACCGGCCCCTAGGAGAACCCCCGACACAAGATCGACCCCAACCCGCGCGGCAACACCCATATCGCCTTTACCTTTAGCGGCAGGTTTCCCAAGCCGCTCGGCTTCTAAGGAGGCGAGGCGCTGTGCGAAAGCATCGGCTTTCTCGTCTCTCTCCTTATTCGGCCCGGTTACAGGCCCGGTCATCGGCGCGGCCTTTCTTGATCGCCCGTTCCAAGCGAACAAGCAAATTGCGCCGCACCATAAAAAGACCCCCGCCCCCTGTCAAGAATAAGGGGGGCCGAAAGCGGAAGTTTGGTTAAGATTTTGGCCATCGACGATGAAACCAGAGCCATTGCGACGGATTCTCGCGAATCCAGCCTTCCAGAATCCGGTTGATTGCCGCCATGAACGCCACCTGCCCCTCCCCGCCGCTCAGGCCACCGCGTAGCGTTTCGGGTTCGATCAAGGGGCTAACAATCAAGCGAAACCGGGCACCTTGCAGCCTGATTGGCTGGGCCGCCAGCAGCGGCGCGTTGAAGCGCACGGCCAAATCGGCCAGGGCCGAGGCCGTCATCGCGACCTCCCCAAAGAAGGGCACCGCAATGCCATCGTTCATTTTCTGATCGACGAGCAATCCTAGATGCGCGCCCTGTTTGAGCGCTTTCAGCAACAAACGCGCCCCCGGTGCGCCCTTCGGCACTAAATTCGGCCCGGCAAGGCGGCGGGCATATCGAATGATCGTATCGACCTTGGGGTTGTTCGGCGCGCGATACACATTCGTCAGCGGCATTCCCGCTACCCCCGCTGCCGCCGGTAGAATCTCCCAGTTAGCAAGGTGCCCGGAGAAAGCGATACCGGCGCGGCCATCGTCGCGCATCTCGGCGATATGCTCCGCCCCGATGATCTCCACTCGTTCGGCGATGATTTGAGCGAGGTGCGGGTACTCGAACAGGGTCCGCCCGATATTGTCCCACGCCGCCGCCAGCGTTTTACGGCGCTCCGTGCTTGAAAACTCAGGAAAGGCGCGTTGCAAATTGCCGTCCGCCACCCGGTGAACGGAGAGGAGCGGCCCAATGAGACGCCCCAGGCAGCCGCCGATCCCCGACGCAAGATCAAGCGGCAGCACCCGCAAAAAGCCATAGAGACCCCAGGCAAGCCCCGCTTCAAGCGGGTCGCGCAGATGGCGACGGAGAGGAGAGCGGCTCACGCAGCAGGCTCCAGGAACGGCTTTAGCACGGCATCGAGCGCCGCCGGATCATCAAACACGAGGCGCACCGGCAGAACGGCGATCCCCACCCGGTCAGCAAGGGGGAGGCGGGCGAAATCTTTCGCGGTCGTCAGCAGAGTTGCACCTGCCCGGCTGGCCTGTTGGCGTAGGGCCGACAGGTCGGCTGCCTGATAGGGCCGATGATCGGCAAACGCGCGCCGGGCCACAATCTCCGCGCCCACAGCCTCCAGCGTTTGAAAGAATTTCTCCGGGCGGCCAATCCCAGCAAAAGCCAACACTCTCAGCCCGTGCCACCGCGCCGCGTCCTCCGGCTCCGGCACCAGCGCGGCGCTGAAGCACGGCAAACCGGGGGGAAGCAGGTCCGTCAGCCCTACGCGATCCGGCCCGATGCACACAACGCCCTGCGCCCGCTGCAATCCCGCCGCGACGGGTTCGCGCAAGGGGCCTGCGGGCAGCACGCGGCCATTGCCGAAGCCGCTTGCGCCGTCCACCACGATCAGCGACAGGTTTTTGCAAACGGTGGGGTTCTGGAAGCCATCGTCCATCACGATCACCTGCGCGCCCGCCGCCCGTGCCGCGATAGCCCCTGCCGCACGGTCTTTGGCCACAATCGTCGGCGCGTGCGCTGCCAACAGCAGCGGCTCGTCCCCCACGTCGGCGGCGCTATGCGCGGCCGGATCGACCCACACTGGCCCTTGCAGCGCGCCGCCATAGCCGCGCGTTAGGCAGAACACCTGCCGCCCTGCCGCCTGCAACCGCGCGACCAGGGCCAGCACCGTTGGGGTTTTTCCCTGCCCGCCCAGCGTAAGATTACCAACGCAAATGACCGGGCAACCGGGATCAATGCCCGCAATCGTCGCGAGCCGCTGGGCGGTAATTGCCGCCACCCGGTTAGCCAACGGCGCAAGCAGCCGGGGCAACAGGCCATCCCGCTGCCAAAACCCTGGGGCTTGCATCGGTTACGCTCCAGACGCGACATCGGGTCGCGCGTCGGTATCGAGCGGCGGGCCGGGCGGTACGGGCTGAAAGCCGAAATGGGCATCGGCTGCGTCCAACTGAGCGATCATTGTGGCTTCGATGATCTCCCGTGCCGCTTCGATGGACAGGCCGCCCAGCGCGATAGGCGGCCCCGCCCGCAACAGAATGCGGTTGAACGGCCACGCCAGCACAAACCGGTCCCAACTGCCTATCAACCTGCGCCGTTTGACCGAATAGGTCATGGGAACAACCGGCACCCCCGCCGTAATCGCGGCATAGGCCACACCGAATTTCGCCCGCTGGCGCGGCCCCTTCGGCCCGTCCGGGGTAATCGCGACGATCTTACCCGCTTCCAGCAGGCGCACGATTTCGTGTAGCGCCTCCTTGCCGCCCCGGCGCGACGACCCTGAAATCGCCTCGACCCCGAAGGGCCGCACTGCCCGCGCAATCATCGCGCCATCGCGGTGCTGGGAGATCAACACATGCACCAGCGCCCCGGTTTGCGGCCAGTGGTAGGCCATCAACAGAATCCGGCTGTGCCAGAACGCCGCGATGAAGGGCCGCCGGGCTTTCAACAGCGCGTCGGATTCCGGGTGCCAATCGCGTTCGGCCCGGCTGGTCAGCCAAACGAAACGAATATAGGCGAAGGCGAACCACACCAGCAGCCGTTGCACGAAGGCCGATTTAGCGAGCTTCTTCATAGGGCGACCGGCTCCGCAAATTGCAGCGCGTGCAGACGCGCGTAAAGCCCCGTTTTGGCGAGAAGATCGGCATGGCTGCCACGCTCGACCACTTGCCCGCGCTCCAACACATAAATCAAATCGGCATCGACCACCGTGGACAGCCGATGGGCGATGACCAGCACCGTGCGCCCCTGCATCAGCCGATCCAGCGCCGCCTGCACGAGGCGTTCGGATTCGGTATCGAGCGCGCTTGTCGCTTCGTCGAGCAGCAGAATCGGGGCGTTTTTCAGCATCGCCCGCGCGATGGATAGGCGCTGGCGCTGGCCACCGGAGAGCTTAACCCCGAACTCGCCCACCACCGTGTCATAGCCTTGGGGAAGCTCGGTGATGAAGTCATGGGCCGCCGCATCCCGCGCCGCCTGTATAATCTCGGCCTCGCTGGCTTCCGGGCGACCGTAGGCGATATTCGCGCGCACGCTATCGTCGAACAGGCTCACTTCCTGGCTGACCAGCCCAATGGCGCGGCGCAGGGAGGCGAGTGTGACCCTCCGCACGTTCTGCCCATCAATGAGGATGCTGCCGGCGGTAACGTCATAAAAACGCGGAATAAGATTGAGGATTGTCGATTTCCCGGCACCGGACGGCCCGACCAAGGCCACTTTCTGCCCAGCGGGAATAACGAGATCAAGCCCCGCAAGTTGCGGGGCGTTCGGATCAGTGTAGTGGAACCGCGCGCCCTCGAACCGCACTTCGCCGCGCGTCACCGCCAGCGCCGGGGTATCGGGCGCGTCGGCAATTGCGGGGGGCGTGTCGATCAAGGTGAACACACGGTCTGCCGCCGCCAGCCCCTCCTGCATCGACACATTGAGGTTAGCGAGGCGCTTGATCGGCTCATAGGCCAACAGCAGCGCGGTGATGAAGCTGAAGAAGGTGCCCGTTGTTCGCGAGCCATCAATCACCTGAGTGCCGCCGTATAGGATGACCCCGACAATGGCAACGCCGCCCAAGGTTTCCATCACCGGGCTTGAAATGGCCCGTACGCGGGAGGCTTTGGCGATCAGCCGTTGCAGCCGGTCAATCAGCGTCTTGGCTCTGCCCGTCTCATAGCCTTCCATGGCATAGGATTTCACGTGGCGCGCGCCCATGAACACCTGCTCCAGCAGTGTGGTGAACTGCCCCATTTCAACTTGCGTATTGGCCGAAACCCGTCGCATCCGCTTGCCCAACCGCGCAATCGGTATAATCGCCGTGGGGAAACCAACGAAGGCCACCAGCGTTAGCACCCAATCTTGCCGCACCATCACCGCGACCAGAAAGATCACGCCCAGCACGTCCTTCCCCAACCCCGTGAGCGTGGAAGACACGAGGTTCCGCATCAGCCCGACATCGTGGGTAAAGCGGCTCACCAACGTGCCCGTCGCTTGAGACTGGAAAAAGGCGAGATCGGCATGGACCACATGGCCGAACAGTCGCTGCTGAATATCCGAGATAATCCGCTGCCCGGTCGTGTTCATCACCACCGACTCGCCATAGCCTGCCAGCCCCTTCACCAGGAAAGCGAGCATAATCAGCCCGCCGATTTGCCAGAGCAAATCCCGGTCCTTATTGGTGAAGACGCCATCCAGGACGGGCCGGATCAACTCCGCCAGCGCCGCCGTGCTCGCGGCCACCAAGGCCATCATGAGCACCGCCAGCGCAAAGCGCGGCCAATACTGGCGCACGTGCTCGCGCATCAAACGGCGTAACAGCACACGGCTGGTTTGCGGGGCAGGACGGGGTGCAGACACGGGAGGCAGGCTCTCTTCCATAAAACGCCGCACGCTTAGCATAGTTTGCCGAAAGCGCAAAACGGCGCAGCCTTGCAGCGGTTTGCTGGAGCAGGGTCATCGGTAAAATCATTCAACGAAGCGTTAATAAAATTTTAATAAATCTATTTTATATAAATTACACGTATTCACTCAAAGGAAGATCGCTATAATGGTTTATTTATCGTGTTCGATAAAAATCTCTGCAACACTCATCGGCATTTTTATGTCTCTGTCGGCGACAGCGAAAGAAATAACTTTTGGAACCAGGGAGGCACGCCCTTACGTTATAAAGAATGGTGCCGATGTGTCCGGCCTCGATCATGAGATCATAGCGGCCGCCCTAGCGCACAAAGGGCATACCTTGAATTTAAAATTTTTCTCATTTGCACGGTTAGCGGCAACATTTAACGATAACCAAGAACTCGATGGCGCGGCGCCAGTGCTACCCACTTTCAAATTAGATGGAAAATTTACAGAACCCTTCACGACCTATGAAAATATTGGTCTATCCTTAAAAAACTCGAATCTAACACTAAAAACTCTTACCGATCTCTCAACCCTCAGAGTCATTGCGTTTCAAAACGCGCGCGTAGCGCTTGGGCCAGATTTTGCGGCTGCTGTTGGTTCAAACCCTAATTACCGAGAAGAAACCAACCAAAATTTGCAGTTGCGCGCCCTATTCAGCGGCAACTTAGATGTGGTTATCGGCGAACGTCGAATTTTGAACTATTTGGTGAAAGATCCAACCGCTAACGTGAATGCTTCCTCTGAAACGATGGAACATCGGTTGTTTCAACCTCTTCACTATAGCGCCGTCTTCCGTGATCCGGCATTGGCCGAGGATTTCAACGCCGGGCTAGTCGCGATCAAAGCCTCCGGCCTGTATAACGCGATTTTGCAGAAATACTAAGCCTGCACCCTTGAGCCGACCAGCGCGCCTCTTATAGTATTAGCCCATGCGGATTCTTTTTGTTTCTAGCGGGCTTGATCCGCGCACGGGGGGAACGGCCACAGCGGCGGTTTCGGTTTGTTTGGCCGCGCGCCGGGCGGGGTTAGAGGTTGATCTCCTCTATCCAGTCGAGCGGGAAGCGGAGCCGCTGCTGGGGCCGACGGTGGCCCTCTTAGCCGCAGCGGGCGTGACAGTGCGCGCGTTTCCGTTCAGTCGCCACAGCCGCGCGGTGCGCTGGGGGGTTTCGTCGGATCTGAATGCCTGGCTGTTCACGCACGCGCGCTACTACGATGTAATCCACGCCCATTCCTGCTGGGTTTGGACCTCGGTTGCCGCTGTCCGCGCTGGGAAAGCTGCCGGAAAGCCGGTCGTGCTCATGCCCCACGAAAGCCTAACGCGCTTTGATATCGGCAACGCCTCTTCCACGCCGTTGCGCTGGGCGAAACTGCTACTGCGCGACTGGTACGTGCGGCGGCTGGATAAGATTATCGTTTCGTCGGACCTTGAAGCGCGCGACTCGCAGCTCATCGACCATCCCCGCACCGAAATCATCCCCCACCCGGTCTTCGATGAAACCGACCCACAACCACTGCGCCGCCTGCAAGGGCCGGAGCTGGATTGGTCGCCGCTCACGGTGGGTTTCCTCGGGCGGTTTCATGCGAA
The DNA here is from genome assembly GCA_013298565.1 of Alphaproteobacteria bacterium. GTDB lineage: Bacteria > Pseudomonadota > Alphaproteobacteria > Elsterales > Elsteraceae > Elstera. The sequence continues at coordinate 13,313 of JAAFIC010000061.1, forward strand.
GAAAAACCTGTCGCTCCTCATCGACGCTATCGCCGAAGCCCCCGGCGTGCGCCTGCACATCGCAGGCGGCGGGGAGTTGGAGGCGGAGGTGCGCGCCCGTGTTACCCGCCGCAAGATCGAGACCCGCGTCAGCTTCCTCGGCTTTATCGGCGGGGAGGAAAAGGCTCAGTTTCTGAGAACCATCGACCTGCTGGCCGTCCCCTCGCAGTTCGAGTGCTTCGGGCTGGTTGCCACTGAAGCCCTGGTGCAAGGCACCCCCGTGCTGCTGTCCCCCACGGTCGGCGTGGCGGACGATATTGCAGCCGCCGGGGCCGGGATCATCATTCCCCCAAGGCCGGACGCCCTCGCGGTGGCCCTGCGCGACCTCGACCAAAACCGCGACCGTCTGCACGCGATGGCAGGAAAAGCGTTCGAGACGGCGCTGGGGCTGTATTCCTTCGCAGCACACGGGGCGCGGCTGCGGGCGGTGTATGAGGGGGTGAGAAAGTAGGTTAGTCTTCGTCGTGACGACGGATTGAATCAGGATAACCGACAACGGGGAGTGCGACTGTTCTGATGTCGCGACCTCAAGCGCCTGTGCGACTTGGACCTGCTGGTCCCAAAAGGCGAAAAACGCGGTCGCACTTATGTCGCCGCCCCCGCTCTGCGCTCCCTCTGGTCCGACATGCTCCAGCGCCGCCGCTCGGATGATCCTTATGCGCTAGCGCGGGAGCAGCAAACGCCGCTGTTGTTGTGAGAGGACGGGAGTTCACGATTTTCTCCCAGTTAGCGCCACCCCCCGCCCGCGCGGGCGCACCCGCAATCCCTAATATCTTTCGCTACGCCGCGCGCACGTCGGCGATAAAGCTGTCGATATTGCCCTTTAACACAACGATCCGTTCTGCGACCTCTTGGGCCGAACCGAGCACTTGGCCGGAGCCTGCTGCGGTATTGTGAGAGGCGTGCTGAATTTCGGCTATATGAAGCGTGACCTCGCTGGTACCGTGAGCGGCCTGCACGGCGTTCCGGCCGATTTCGGCGGTGGCGACGCTTTGCTGCTCGACGGCGGCAGCAACGGCGGTTGCCATCTCGTTAAGCCGCAGAATGACCGCGCCAATGGACCCGATCGACCGCACTGCTGTGCCGATGCTGCCTTGCATAGCATCCACCTGAGTGCGGATTTCATCGGTGGCGCGGGCCGTTTGATTGGCGAGTGCTTTAACCTCGCTCGCAACCACCGCAAACCCTTTGCCCGCAGCGCCCGCCCGCGCGGCTTCGATAGTCGCATTCAGCGCCAGCAGATTAGTTTGAGCGGCGATGTTTTGAATAAGACCGATGACCTCACCAATCTTCTGCCCCGACGATGTGAGCGCGGTGACATGATGCTGTGCGGTTTCTGCTTCCAAAGTTGCCGTTTCGGCAACTTGGCGCGCTTCCGTCATCTGCCGCGCAACTTCTCGCACGGTGCTATTCAACTCTTCCGTTGCCGCCGCCACGGTTTGTACGTTCGCGGCGGTCTGGGTCGCGGCTGAACCAACAACCCCCGACTGCTCGGAAGTTTCTTCGGCTGTCGCAGCAAGGGAATGAGCGGTTGCCTCTAATTCCGTCGCAGCCGCACTCATTAAAGAAACAGCTTCGACAACCTGATTTTCGAATACAATGACTAACTTTCTAACATTTTCAGCCCGTTCCAGCTTCTCGGAAGCGGCTATTGCCTCGATTTTTCGCATCTGTTGTCGTTCTAAAGCGTTTTGCTGGAAAACTTGCAAGGCTCGGGCAATATCGCCAATTTCATCCTGCCGCCCAGCACCCGTGATCGTGACCGACAAATTACCGCCAGCCAACTGCTTCAAGGACTTCAGGGCCACAGACAACGGCTTCACAATACCTTTTTGACCGATCAGCCAGCCGATCAGGATTCCGCAAACAGTAGAAAAAAAAGTGAATGTTATAATTGCAATTTGAATTTTTTCTGATTGTATAATCGCGTTTTTATAAACATATTTTTCGTTCTCTTCCACAGAAGATACGTAATCGAAGAGATTTTTTTGTAATTTTTCTAAATTATCTTTTCCCCCATTCACTTTATCGAGAATTTCTCTCTGCACTTGACTGATTTCAGAATTTTTATTTTTTGCAACCAACGCGAAAGTTTCTTCCAATACGACTCGGTACAAGGCCCATTCTTTATCTAAGGCTTTCAACATTTCTTTTTGTTCTGCATCGGCGTGAGCGTTAGCTGTGCTGATAGCCTGATTTAACGTCGTCCAGCGGTCATTGCGGCCTTTTAAGACGTTGTCTAGTTCGGCAGGGTTTGCCGCAAGGATGTAATGCGCCCTATTAATTTCAGTCAGTGTCGTTCTTATAAATCCGGCCGCCCGCGTCTCTACATTTGTTTCATGAGTATCATTGAGTGCAGTATGTAAAGATCTCATTCCAAAAACGGCACCAAAAGAAACAAAAAATAACAACACGATAAAACCTACAGATAAAATATATATTTTATTTGAAACTGTAATGTGATTCAGCATGTCTCACCTCGTCTCAGGTTTAGGCTAAACTTATTCGGCGATGTGAATTTTTCAAACCCAAAAAACTCAACTCAAAGCTTTATCGCTTGTTTGAATATTTTCAAGCAGTAATTTTGTGACTTTTTCCTTAAAACTACCCCTAATGCTCTCCAACCCTTACCAAGTTTTCACCCCTCCCCCGCGCCCGCCTGTGCTAGATAGCCACTCTCGAACAAATAGCCCAAGGGTGGGAGCGCGATGCGCGTTCTGGTGTTTTTGCATGATGCGTTTGGTGGCCGGGGCGGCATTGCCAAGTTCAACCGCGATCTGTTGAGTGCGTTGTGCGCGCATCCAGCGGTGACGGAGGTTGTGGCGTTGCCGCGCGTTATCGTCGATCCGGTGGAAAATCTACCCGAAAAACTAACCTATTGGGCCTGGACGCGGTACGGCAAGGCCGCGTTTCTGGCGGGCGAACTGCTGGCGCTCACTGATCCGCGCGGGTTCGATCTGGTGATCTGCGGCCATGTGCGTCTGCTGCCGCTCATGCGCCTGCTAGAAATCCGAAAGCGCGTGCCGATGGGCCTTATTCTGCACGGGGTGGAAGCGTGGGAGCCGTTTGGCGGGGCGGAAACGCGGCGGCAGATTGGGCGGCTGGATTGGTTCCTCGCCGTCAGCCAATTCACCAAGGATAAGTTTCTGGCCTGGACGGGTTTGCCGGAGCCGAAGGGCCTTGTGGTGCCGAATGCCGTCGATATTACCGCCTTCACCCCCGGCCCGAAGCGCGCCGATTTGCTCACCCGCTATGGCCTCGCCAACAAGCGCGTGCTGATGGGCATGGGGCGGCTAGAGGCGCGCGAACGCTATAAGGGCTTTGATGAAGTGATGGAGGCCATGCCCGGCCTGCTGCCGCGCTACCCAGACCTCGCCTATCTTATCTGCGGTGAAGGCACCGACCGGCCTCGGCTGGAGCAAAAGGCGCGTGATCTCGGTATCGCCGACAAAGTGGTGTTCGCGGGCTATGTGCCGGAGACCGAAAAAGTCGATACCTACCGGCTCGCCGATGTATTTTTGCTGGCGGGCTGGGGTGAGGGCTTTGGTATTGTGATTATCGAAGCGCTGGCCTGCGGCATTCCGGCCATCGCCTCGAACCTCGACGCCAGTTCGGAAGCGGTGCTAGGCGGAAAATTCGGCCCGGTGGTGAACCCGAAAGACGGGGCCGACTTGGCGCGCGGGATTGAGTCGGCGCTCGC
>JAAFIC010000062.1 GCA_013298565.1 Alphaproteobacteria bacterium
AGCGAGGCGTGAGTTATGGATGTGTTGAGCCTCGCTCAGATTGCGTTGCTTGCTAGTGCTGGGCTTATCGCGGGGGCAGTGAATGCCATTGCCGGCGGCGGTACTCTCTTTACGTTTTCGGCTCTGATCGCCACTGGCCTGCCGCCTATCACCGCCAATGCTACCAGTTCAGTCGCGATTACGCCGGGCAATATCACGGGCGCGCTGGCGTATCATCGGGAAATCCGTCACCATGGGCAGCGGTTTATCGGGCTGATTCTGGTTAGTCTCGCGGGTGGCTTTCTGGGTGCGGCGCTCGTGTTGCTGGTCGATAATCAGCAGTTTCGCGCGCTGGTGCCGTGGTTCTTGGGCTTTGCCACGCTGCTGTTCAGCCTGGGGCCACGGATTCAAGCCTGGACCCGCAAAATCCGCGCGCGCGGGGAGTCCGAGCCGTCTGCCCGCCCGAACCGTCTCTGGGGGCGGTTGTTCCAGTTTTGCGTTGCCACCTACGGCGGCTTCTTTGGCGCGGGCATGGGTATTGTCATGCTGGCCGGTCTTGCCATTACTGAGGGCGAAGATCATCACATTCTGACTGCGCTCAAAAACCTGCTGGCAATGGTTATTCAGTTGGTGGCGATGGTGATGTTTGTCGCGGGCGGGCTGGTGAGTTGGCCGCATTGTTTGGCGATCACGGTAGCAGCGATGCTGGGTGGGTGGCTTGGCGGATCGGTTGCCCGCAAGCTCCCGGCTAAAATCGTCCGCCAGTTTGTGATTGCCGTAGGGGCCGTGCTGACGGTGGTTTTCGCCCTTGGTTAAGCGCTTCGCACGGTCTTGAAGAACGCCTCGATCTCGCCCTTGAGCTGGTCGCCTTGCCCAGACAGAGTGGTGGCGGTTTTAAGCAGAACGGCAGCAAGATCGCTATTGCGCGTCGCATCTTCCCGAATGTGATGGATCGTGCCGGATACTTCGACCGTACCGCGTTCCGCCTCCACGACATTACGGGCGATTTCCTGCGTGGCCGCGCCCTGTTGGCGCACAGCAGCCGCCACGTCGGTGCTGATGATCCCAACTTGGCGAATAATATCGTTGATCCCCAAAATCGCGCCCACAGCCCCATCGGTCGCTTGCTGCACGCTTTGGATTTGCCGGGAGATGTCTTCGGTGGCCTGCGCGGTTTGATTGGCGAGGTTTTTGACTTCGCTGGCCACGACGGCAAAGCCCTTCCCGGCATCCCCAGCGCGCGCGGCCTCGATGGTGGCGTTCAGCGCCAACAGATTGGTTTGCGCGGCAATGTCTTGAATAAGTTTCACCACATCGCCGATTTTTCCAGCCGAATCCGCTAGCGCCCGCACGGTTTCGGCAGTGGCATCGGCCCGGACAACGGCGTCTTGGGAAATGCGCGATGAGTGTTCCACCTGCCGTCCGATTTCCTCAACGGAGGCCGACAGCTCTTCAGCAGCAGAGGCAACGGTTTGCACGTTCGCGGCTGCCTGCTCCGACGCGCTGGCGACGGAGGTGGCGCGCGTTACGTTGGCCTTTGCCACGCGCGCTAGATCTTCTGCCGAGCGCGTCACGTCGCCGGCAATGGTTGCCAGCAGATGCGTTGAGTCGGCGCTGGTGCGACCAAAGCCCTGAATGGCGGTTTCAATCGTATCTTGCCGAACGCGGCGCGCGGCCTCGTCGGTGGCTTGAATGGCCTCCAGTGCTTGTTTTTGGTGTCCGGCTTCCCGGAAAACCAGTACAGAAGCGGCCATTTCGCCAATTTCGTCGCGGCGGCCAGTTTCCGGCACATCGCGGGCAAGGTCGCCCGCCGCAAGCGCGCGCATGGCTTCCGCAAGATGCAAGATTGGCGCGGAAATCATCCGCACTAGCCCAAAGCCGAACACCGATACCAGCAGCGTACAGAGCACGAGCGCGCTGAGAATGGCCCACCACGCTCTGTCGTACAGAAGATTGCTCGTTGCGCTGGCCTCGCGGCTGGCGGTGTGAGCCGCTGTCGCAATTTTATCCAGCGTTTCGGTGAGGCGATCAAAAGCGATTTTAGATTTTGTGTAGAAAAGATCGGCGGCTTCCTGAGTTTTGTTGTTTTCGGCCAGTTCGACGATTTGCTGGTTCTGATCGAGATAGGTTTTCCACTGAGCATCGAACGTCGGCAGCAGGGCGGCAATCGTTGGGCCGAAGTCCTTGGTATTAAACTCGGCGCGAATATCCCCCAGCATCCGGCGGGGGGCATCCATCTCGAAAGCCCGATCGTCGCGCTGAGTTTCATCGGACGAGAGGATGAAAAGGCCCTCGGCAATGCGAAACCCATCAATTGCCGCTAAAAGTTTGCCAACCTGCCCCACCGCAGGCAGCCAGCGGGTTTCGATGTCATTGGCGGCGGCATTCACGGCCCGCAACTGCGTCATCGCAAACAGGCCCTGGGCCAGCGTGATAATCAGCAGAAGCGCAAAAGCGCCCAAGATGCGCTGCCGGATGGTGATGCCTCGTGCCTTGGACTGCATGGCCTTACCCTCTTGTCTGAAACCTATCGCCGAAATAAGCCGTTGCTCATTTTCATAAAGAGTACCGAAAATTGCAGGGAATGGATGCGCCTTTCGACTCAATTTTCTGGCGGTGTGATGATCCATCCATTTTGTCGCCGCGTAAACAGAAGGTGAGGCTGCGACAAGGAAACGCGCCATGACCCATACCGACGATACCGACACGCAACGTGCCAACATTGGCTATATCCGCACTTCGATGACTGTTCCGCTATTGTCGCGGGAACGAGAGTTTGAGTTAGCGCGGCTCTGGCGCGATGAGGGGGACGAAAAAGCTCTACACGCCTTAGTGCGCGCCTATGGCAGGCTCGTTATCGCGATGGCCTCCCGGTTCAGGCTTTACGGTTTGCCAGCGGGCGATTTGGTGCAGGAAGGCAATGTGGGCCTAATGCAGGCCGCAGCGCGTTTTGATGCCGACCGCGATGTGCGTTTCTCCACGTATGCGACGTGGTGGATCAAAGCCGCTATGCAAGATTTCGTGTTGCGGAATTGGTCCATCGTTCGCACGGGAACCACTGCCCCCCAAAAATCACTGTTCTTCAATCTGCGACGCCTACGCGCTAAGATCGAGGAAGCCTCGGGCGGGGCGCTTGACGATGCGGGCCGCGACAAAATCGCCGAAACTCTGGGTGTGTCGAAAGCCGACGTGCGAACAATGGAACAGCGCCTGTCGGGGGCCGACCAATCCCTCAACGCGCCGATTTCGGACGCCAGCGAAGACGAGGCGCAATCCCTCCTGCCCGATACCGGCCCCTCGCCGGAGGAAATCGTCATCGGCCTGCGCGATGCCGAAACCCGGTCCAAGTGGCTGAAAGAAGCGCTCGATACTCTTAGCCCACGCGAACGCCAGATCATCTGCGAGCGCCGCTTAAGCGAGGAGGGCGTAACCCTGGAACGCTTGGGCCAAAGCCTTGGGGTGTCGAAAGAGCGGGTTCGCCAACTCGAAAACCGAGCGCTGGCCAAACTGCGCGAGCAAATTTTAAGGCATGTGGAGCAACCGCAAGACCTTTTGGCCGATGCATAATCTGCATACTCGATCTTGTTACACGTCCGCTTTTTCCGGCCTATTGACAGACTTGACCGCCGGGTCAAAGACTAACCCTTGACATGTCAAGCGATTGAACCGGGGTTGTGAAATTAAAAATATTTTGCAACTCAAATGCCTGCGGCTGGGAACCGCAGGCATGGTTATCGAGGATAATGCTCTTAACAGGGGGTGATTTTGACCATGAAACTGTCCACTAAAATTTTATCGGGAACCATGCTCGCCGGGGTATCCTTGGCCGTGATCCTAACCGGCGCGCTAACCGCAGCAGAAGCCGCAACGCCAAAAGACACTGTGGTGATGGCAAAACAGATCGACGATATTATTTCGCTCGATCCGGCAGAAAGCTTCGAGTTCTCAGGCTCGGAAGTCGTCGGTAATATCTATGATCGTTTGCTGTCCTACGACTTTAAGGACGTTTCGATCATCAAAGGCCAAGTTGCCGAAAGTTGGTCTGTGGCCGAAGATGGGCTGACCTATACGTTCAAAATCCGTAAAGGCATGAAGTTCCATTCGGGCAATCCTGTTACGGCGGCGGATGCGGCCTATTCGCTGCACCGCGCTGTGGCACTCAACAAGTCCCCGGCTTTCATCCTCACGCAGTTCGGCTTTACCAAAGACAATATGGCCGACCGCATTCGCGCGCCCGATGCCGAAACGCTGTTGATCCGGGTTCAAAAGCCGGTGGCTCCCAGCTTCTTCTATTATTGCCTCACGGCAACCGTATCGTCGGTGGTCGATTCCAAGTTGGTCAAGACGAAGGATGTGAACGGCGATTTTGGGAACGAGTTTCTGAAAACCAATTCCGCTGCCTCCGGGGCCTATGTGTTGCGCTCGTGGAAGGCTAAGGAGAGCTATACGCTCGATGCTAACGAGAGTTACTGGGCGGGCAAACCGAAGAATAAGCGTGTCGTCGTCCGCCATATTGCTGAAGCGGCAACCCAGCGCCTGATGCTGGAAAAAGGCGACGTGGATTACGCCCGCAATCTGGAAAAAGACCAGATCATCGGTCTTGCCTCGAATAAGTCTGTCGTGATGGACACGGGCGTTAAAGGTTCGTTGATGTACCTTGGCCTTAATCAGAAGAACCCGATTCTGGCCAAGCCCGAAGTGCGCCAAGCCTTGAAGATGTTGGTCGATTACAAGTCGATTGAAGAGAATATTCTGAAAGGCACGCGCACCACGCATCAGGCTTTCTTACCGAAGGGCTTTTTGGGCGCGCTGAATGAAACGCCGTTTAGCTTCGATCTCGCCAAAGCTAAGGAGTTGCTGGCAAAAGCGGGCCATCCCGATGGTTTTAGCATCACGATGGACGTTCGGAATGTCGCGCCTTATGCCGATGTGGCACAGGCGGTGCAGGCGTCTTGGGCCAAGGCGGGCGTGAAGCTCGAACTGGTCCCCGGCGATGGCAAGCAGGTGCTGACCAAGTATCGCGCCCGCAATCACGATATTTTCATCGGCGATTGGGGGCCTGATTACCAAGACCCGCACACGAATGCGGAAACCTTCGCCATCAATCTCGATAACTCCGATACCACCAAGTCCAAAACGCTGGCGTGGCGCAATACGTGGGATATTCCCGACATGTCCAAGCGCACGCTGGCGGCCGTGGAAGAGCGCGATTCGGCCAAGCGCGCCGCCACCTACCTTGCCCTCCAGAAAGAGCATCAAGCCACCTCGCCCTTCGTGGTGATGTTCCAGCAAATCGAAGTGGCTGCCCATCCGGCCACTGTGAAGGGCTTCGTCATCGGCCCGTCCTTCGACGTGAACCTCTACTCCCAAATCACGAAGTAGCGGCCCTCAAGTAGTCGGTACGCCTCTATCCCGCCCTCCTGTTCGGGGGGTGGGATAGAGGCTATTTCTGGATGGAAAATTCTCTCTAATGTCCTCCCTTTCCCTTTCCTCCGGCGCGTTACGCCGGGGCGGCGCGGCAGTGCTGAGGCTCCTCGTCGCGATTGTGCTGACCCTTGCGGGACTGCTTGTCGTGACGTTCTTCATTGGCCGCGTGATGCCGATTGATCCGGTTCTGGCTGTCGTTGGCGATCGGGCGACGGAAGAAGTGTATCAAGCCGCTTATAAGGCGCTCGGGTTAGATCAATCGCTCTTCATGCAGTTTTGGATTTACGTGACGAATGTTGTGCAGGGCGACTTTGGCCGCTCGGTGCTTACGTCCCGCCCGATTGTGGAAGATGTTCTGCACTATTTTCCCGCAACGCTGGAGCTTGCCACGTTCGGCACGTTGATCGGCGTTTGCTTCGGGGTGCCGTTGGGCATTCAGGCGGCAGTGCATCAAGGCAAATGGATAGATCAGGTCGCCCGCTTTATTGGGTTACTCGGCTATTCTGCGCCGGTGTTTTGGCTGGGGTTGATGGGGCTGCTGGTATTCTATGCCAAGCTCGATTGGGTTGGCGGGCCGGGGCGGCTGGATGTTGCCTATGATGATCTCGTCGATCCCGTCACGGGCGTGCTGATGCTCGATGCCGCACTGGCGGGGGAATGGGAGGTGGTTGGCAATGCCTTCAGCCATCTGGTGCTGCCCAGTGCCGTGCTGGGGTATAATTCTATGGCCTATATCAGCCGAATGACGCGCAGCTTTATGGTGGAGCAATTGCGCCAAGAGTATATCACCACCGCGCGGGTGAAGGGCCTCTCCGAACGGCGGGTTGTGTGGCGGCACGCCTTGGGCAATATCGCGGTTCCGCTGATTACCGTTATCGCCCTGTCCTATGCTCATCTCCTGGAAGGCTCGGTGTTGACCGAAACCGTCTTCGCGTGGCCAGGTCTCGGCTCCTATATCACGGCCTCGCTGTTGAATGCCGATATGAATGCCGTGTTGGGCGGCACGTTGATTATCGGCGTCACCTTCATCGGCATTAACCTATTCTGCGATGCGCTGTATCGCCTTGTCGATCCGAGGGCGAAGTCATGACACAGGCACCCCACACTCTACGCGGCTGGCTGCTGAGTTCCGATCCGCAAAGTCGGCGCCAAGCCCATTTCGGTCAAGCCTATCGGCGCTGGTTAGCCTTGCAGCGCAATCCGCTGGCGCTGGTGGGCCTTGCGATTGTGCTCGGGTTGATTCTGGTGGCGGCGTTTGCCCCGTGGATAGCGCCCTATTCGCCCATTCTGCAAGAGTTGGACAATCGCCTGCTGCCCCCCAGCGCCGCGCATTGGATGGGAACGGATGATCTTGGTCGCGACATCCTCTCCCGCGTGCTGTGGGGGGCGCGGATTACGCTCACGGTTGTTGCCTTGGTAGCGGTCATCGTCGCGCCAGTGGGGCTGGCGGTGGGGGTGATCGCGGGCTATTTCGGCGGTTGGGTCGATGCGGCGCTGATGCGGGTCACGGATGTGTTCATGGCCTTTCCGCGCCTCATTTTGGCGCTGGCTTTCGTGGCGGCGCTGGGGCCGGGGATTGAGAATGCGGTGATTGCCATTTCGATCACCTCCTGGCCGCCCTATGCCCGCATGGCGCGGGCCGAAACTCTCACGGTGCGCCAGTCCGACTTTATCGCGGCGGCGCGCCTGCTGGGGGCTTCGCCCTTTCGCATCCTCTGGGGGCATATCGTGCCGCTGTGCTTGTCGTCCCTCATCGTGCGCGTGACGCTCGATATGGCTGGGATTATTCTTACGGCGGCGGGCCTTGGGTTTCTGGGCCTTGGCGCGCAGCCGCCCTCGCCGGAATGGGGCGCGATGATCTCTGCCGGGCGGCGGTTCATTCTCGATCAATGGTGGGTGGCGGCCATGCCGGGCCTTGCCATTCTGGTCGTCAGCCTCGGTTTCAATCTTTTGGGCGATGGGTTGCGCGACGTGTTCGACCCCAAGCAGAAATAAGGGGCCGATGATGACCCAACTCCCCCTTTTAGAGGTCGAAGACCTGTACGTGCGCTTCGATACCCCCGATGGGATTTTCGAGGCCGTGCGCGGCGTGAGCTTTTCGATGGGCCGGGAGAAGCTCGGCATTGTCGGCGAGAGTGGTTCGGGCAAGTCCCTCACCGGGCGCTCGATTCTGCGGCTTATTCCAGCCGCGCGGGAGGTTGTGGCGCGCAAGCTGGTGTTCGATGGAATAGATTTGCAAGGCGCTACCGAAAAGCAACTTCGGCAGATTCGCGGCAAGCGCATTAGCCTTGTCATGCAAGACCCGAAATACTCGCTGAACCCGGTCATGACGATTGGGCGGCAGATCGAAGAAGCCTTGCTCACGCACCAACGCCTTAGCCGCACGGAGGCGCGCGCCAAGGCGCTGGCCATGCTGGAGGCCGTGAAGATTCGCGACTCGGAACGGGTTTATCGCGCCTATCCGCACGAAATTTCGGGCGGCATGGGCCAGCGCGTGATGATCGCCATGATGCTGATCCCGGACCCGGATTTAATGATTGCCGACGAGCCGACGAGTGCGCTTGATGTTACCGTGCAGCTTCAGGTTTTGGCGATTCTCGATGATCTCGTCACGCAGCGCGGCATGGGGTTGATTTTCATTAGCCACGATCTCAGTCTCGTGGCCTCCTTCTGCGACAGAGTGCTGGTGATGTACGGCGGGCGGGTGGTGGAGCAGCTTGCGGCGAAAGACCTGATGGCCGCCAAACACCCTTATACCCAAGGGCTTCTGCGCGCTCTGCCGCGTCTCGATGGCGCGCCCGTGGACCTGCCAACCCTCAACCGCGATCCAGCCTGGATGACGGAGACGCTGGCATGAGCCGCCCGATGATCGAGGTGTCCGGCCTCACCATCACCTTCCGCACCGGGGCGCGGGACGTGCAGGCGGTGAAATCTATTGCCTTTGCCGTGGCAGAGGGCGATTGCTTCGGCATTGTCGGCGAATCTGGTTCTGGGAAATCGACTGTGCTTCGCGCCCTCTCCGGCCTCAACCCCGATTGGACTGGCGACATAGTGATCGACGGCGAGGCTCAGGGCCGCCAGCGCAGCAAGAGCTTTCATAAGAAGCTGCAAATGGTCTTTCAAGACCCCTATGGCTCTCTGCACCCGCGCCATACGATCGACCGCGTGCTGGACGAAGCCCTGACCGTCCACGGCATCGGCGACCGTGACGCGCGGATAGAACAGGTGTTGCGCGATGTAGGGTTGCCGCAATCCTTCCGCTTTCGCTATCCGCACCAGCTTTCCGGCGGTCAACGGCAGCGCGTTGCCATTGCCCGCGCCCTCATTCTGGAGCCGCGCGTTCTGCTGCTGGATGAGCCGACGAGTGCGCTCGACGTATCGGTGCAGGCGGAAATCCTTAATCTGCTGCGGCGTTTGCGGGCGGAAAAGGGCCTCACCTATTTGCTCGTCACGCACAATCTTGCCGTGCTCAGCAATATGTGCGACGCGGTTGCGGTCATGCGCTACGGCGAGATTGTGGAAACCGCCGAGATGGGCTTGATCCGCCGTGGCACGGCGCGGCATCCCTATACGCGCCAACTGCTCACTGCCAGCCAGGGCTATGACCGGGCGGCGGTCGATCTGCTCACGTTATAATGGGCAGATCATTCTGCACCCAGGCGCGGAAGGCATCGCGCAGGAAGCGAATAACCACTTCCACCCGCTTCGTCCGCCGCATGTCGTGGTGATAGACCAGCACCACAGGTAGCGATGGGCGCTGCCAGCCGGGCGGATCGGTGAGGGGAATGAGCGTCGGCAGATGCGTGTGGATATAGCCTGACATCAGCGAGATACCGATACCGGCCTTGGTCGCCTCCACCAAAGCTGCCGACGAGTTAGTGCGATAGGCGACTTGTTGCGGGTGCTGCGCGAGGTCGGCCCAGGGTTTCCACGGCCCTAGGTCTGGGTAATAATCATGAAGGATGATTTTATGGTGACTGGCGATCTCGTCCCAAGTCGTTGGCGTGCCGGCGCGGTTGAGATAGTCCCGCGAGGCATAGAGGCGGAACGGCATATGGCCCAGGGTTTCATTATCGCTGTTGGGTTCTTGCACTTCATCGCCTAGGCGCAGAATGATGTCTGCCTCTAACCGCTCTAGGCTGGGATCGAACTCCGAGCAGCATAGGTCTAACAGCAGACCGGGATGCGCCTGGGAGAGTGCAGGCAGACGCGGGGTGATCCAATAGGGGCCGAACCCATCGGTAGTGCCGATCCGCACCCTGCCGGTGAGCTTATTGTTGCCGCCTGCAATCTGGCGTTTTAGGTCGAACATAATCGCTTCCACCCGCTCGGCTTGGCAAATCAGCGCTTGGCCCTCCACCGTTGGCACCACGCCTTGCGCCGTTCGGCTAAACAGACGGCTTCGTAACCGATCTTCCAAAATCTGAATCCGGCGGCTGACGGTACTTTGATGGGTATTCAGAGTGCTCGCTGCGCGTGAAAAGCTGCCCATGCGGCTAACGGCCAGAAAATAACGAAGATCGTTCCAGTCTATTTCACCCATAACAATAGAATCGGCTACATTTGCATTCAAGTCTGAGACGAATGTCATAACACTCTCCTTTTATATCCGCGTGGGCGACGCTGCGGTTTGCTTTTCCAACCCACCGCTTCAATGAAACCGGGACCGAACAAGTCACGCTTACAGGTGCTTCTGTGCTTGAAGCTGCGTTCTCACTCTAACCTACCTATGCAATAATGCATATGGGTATCAAGTTATCTCCGTTACGCCGATACCCTGATGCACAGTAGAGTGATGAAGAACGAATACATATGTATTTCCATAATAAAAGGAGAGAGCTATGGCTATAGAGTACACTGTAAAAGTGGCTTCTACCGCTGAAGAGCGAGAAATGGCTTATATGATTCGCTCTGCTGTTTTCTGCGGTGAACAAAAATGCCCTTATCATGAAGAGTTTGATGGTAACGATAATACGGCAACTCATATAATTGGCTTTGTTAATGGCGAACCTGCTGCAACAATTAGATTACGTTATTTTGCCGAATTCGTGAAGTTTGAGCGATTTGCGGTACGATCCGAGTACCGAGGGACCGGAATCACCGAGGCAGCGGTAGATTTCGGATTCGATTTTTGCCGCCGTAAAGGCTATACAAAAGTGTATGGTCATGCACAGAAACGGCTTCTACGGTTCTGGCGGCGTCATGGGTTTAATCAAACAAACCACCCTCCGTTTCATTTCTCCGATTCGGAATACGTTGCGGTTGTCGTTGAGTTCGATCCACACCCTGAAGCAATTCGCTATGGAGCAGACGATCTCGTGCTGTTGCGGCCAGAAGGTGCCTGGCAAGTACCTGGAGTTCTGGAACATTCTAGGGTGCGTCCCGCTAAAGTGGTGCCGCGCGAACGGGCGCAACGATTGAGCGCATAGGGCGGGCGGATAAAATCGGAACGATCCGCTAATTCGGGGGTGTTGATGGACTCTTGGGACAAAACACTAATCAGCCACGCGACGTCGCTTTTGATTGCTGAAGGTTTGAGAAAAGTAATCTCCGATGCGGCAGTGAACGCTGAGGGAACCAAATCTATCTTTGAACGCGCAATGCGTCATATGGTCGATACACATCGGGATAGTGCTCTGGTTCTACGCAACGTCACAGCTAAAGGTCGGCGGACGACAATCCGGCTGGAGCCTGAAATGTGGGATGCTTTGGCAGAGATTGCCCGCAGAGAGGGTTATACTCAGACACAGCTTTGCAGTCTCATCGCCGACGGTCAACCGCTTGGATTAAGTTTTACGGCATCGGTGCGAATGTTCATTCTAACCTATTTCCGTACCGCCGCCCACGGGTTGCCGATCATCTCTGCAAAGAACGAGAACACGCAAGATATAGACCTAAGAGTAGCGAATAGTTAAAGCTGGCCGCAGATTGTTATAGGCTTGCGCGGGGAAAATAGGCGCGTAACGGTAGCGGTGCTTGAGCTACTTCCGCCCTGGCCTGCATGTAAGCAATAGCAAAGCGCCACAGGGCGCGGGCAAGTGTTTGCGGGCCGCGTTGCTGGTCGATGATGTCTATGAGTGCCGATAGCGGTATCCGTCGATCCAGCGCAATGACGGCGAGGACGGACCAAAGCTCTGTTTCGAGCTTTAAGTCCACCGCGCCGGAAGACAGGTTGAAACGCCGAAGCGACCGGTGTGTCGCTAAGGGGGACGTGTAACGAAGAGTAGGTCGAGCCATAGCGTTAATCCTCGCAACGGGCACGAGAGCGGCGCTTAAAAAGCACACGCAAAAAGAAGCGCCAACACGGGGCCGCGCTAACAAGCTTCAATTTTACACGTAAAATCATTTATTAATCGTTAACCTAATTGTCATTCTGACCATGCCCCCGGCCCCATCTTCCGCAATCTGCTCATTCGACATTATTGATTTTCATGAAGAGTGCTCTTAGGCGTAAAAAAATCATTGATGCAAAATAATATCTGAATAGAAAAATGATAAGACCAAGAAAAAATGCCTATAAAAAAATCAGCCGATCTAAAGTATCGGCTGATTTTTCTTAACTCAAGTATTTACAGCTAGAAAACAGAAAAATACTTAATCATTCTATATAACCCCGTGGCAATGTTTGTATTTTTTCCCTGAACCGCAAGGACATACCACATTCCGCGACAGGTTTGTCCAGGTGGCGGGATCATCGCGGCGCAGGCGAGTGCCGTGGTACAACGACCAGCCATTATCATCGGCCCCTGGCGCATCCCCTGCCGCATCGTGGCCCGCGAACAAGGCGTCCGGCGGGGTGGACATCTGCAACTGCAAATGTGTGAGGGCTTGAACCACCGATTCGCGCAGGCTGCCCAGCATATCTTCGAACAGCATAAAGGCTTCGCGTTTATACTCGTTCAGTGGATCGCGCTGGGCGTAGGCGCGCAACCCGATGCCTTGGCGCAAGTGATCGAGCGTGAGCAGATGGTCTTTCCAAAGCTGATCGAGAATCTGAAGCAACATGCTTTTTTCGGCCATACGCATAATCTGCGGCCCGTACTCCGTTTCCTTCGCCGCCATTGCCGCGTCGGAGGCGTGCATGATGCGCTCCAGAATCTCCTCGTCGGCAATACCTTCTTCCTTAGCCCAATCTACCAGGGGCATATCGAGGGAGAGCAGGCGCAAGGTTTCGGTGTGAAGCTGGCTAATATCCCACTGTTCGGCATAGGCCGCTGCCGGAATGCAGCGCTTCACCAAATCTTGCACTAGTTCTTGACGCATCTCCGTGACCATGGCCGAGCAATCTTCAGCATTCATGATTTCGCGGCGCTGCTCGTAGATCACTTTGCGCTGATCGTTCATCACGTTATCGAAGCGCAGCAGGTTTTTGCGGATTTCAAAATTACGCGCTTCCACCCGCTGCTGGGCTTTAGCGAGGGCCTTGTTGATCCAGGGGTGAATGATGGCTTCCCCCTCTTTCAGCCCCAGCTTTTGCAGCATCCCGTCCATCCGATCAGCCGCAAAGATCCGCATGAGATCGTCTTCGAGCGACAGGAAGAATTTGGACGCACCGGGATCGCCCTGACGGCCCGAGCGGCCCCGAAGCTGATTATCAATCCGGCGGCTTTCGTGACGCTCGGTGCCCATCACATAGAGGCCACCTGCGGCTAGCACGATTTGGCGCGCGGCTTCCACTTCGGCGCGAATGGTCGCTTCCTTAGCGGCGCGCACGTCCTCGCTATCGGTGGGCATAACTTCGAGGGCAAGGCGGGCTTCCACATTGCCGCCTAACTGAATGTCGGTACCGCGCCCAGCCATGTTGGTCGCAATCGTGACCGCGCCGGGGCTACCGGCTTGGGCTACGATCATGGCTTCTTGCTCGTGGTAGCGCGCGTTTAGCACCGAATGGGCGATATTGGCTTTTTTCAGCAGTTCAGACAAAAGCTCCGACTTTTCAATCGAGACCGTGCCGACCAGAACCGGCTGATTGCGCTCGCGGCATTCCTTAATCAGCGCCGCGATGGCTTCGTATTTCTCGCGGGCGGTACGGTACACCTCGTCGTCGTGATCTTTCCGCAGCACGGCCACGTTGGTGGGAATATCCACCACTTCGAGATTGTAGATTTCCTGGAATTCCGCCGCTTCCGTCGCTGCCGTCCCGGTCATCCCGGCGAGCTTCGGGTACATGCGGAAGTAATTCTGGAACGTGATGGAGGCCAGAGTCTGGTTCTCCATCTGAATAGTCACGCCCTCTTTCGCTTCAAGCGCTTGGTGCAGCCCTTCGGAATAGCGCCGGCCTTCCATCATGCGGCCCGTGAACTCGTCGATGATGATAACCTTATCGTCTTTGACGATATAATCGACATCGCGGGTAAACAGCACGTGGGCGCGCAACGCCTGATTGGCGTGGTGAACCAGGTTCACATTGTTAATATCATAGAGCGCGCCGGTTTCCAGCAAGCCGACTTCGGTTAACAGCTCCTCGATTTTTTCTTGTCCGGCTTCGGTCAGGGCTACCGTGCGGGCCTTCTCGTCCTTCTCGAAATCGCCTTCGGCCAAGCGCGGAATAAGAACATTGACAGCCTTATACAGCGTGGAACTATCTTCAGCCGGGCCAGAGATGATGAGCGGTGTACGCGCTTCATCGACTAGAATCGAATCGACTTCATCGACGATAGCGTAGTGGAAGGACCGCTGAACCATATCATCCAGGCGGAACTTCATATTATCGCGCAGATAATCGAAGCCGAACTCGTTATTGGTGCCATAGGTCACGTCGCAGGCATAGGCTGCGCGGCGTTCGACATCGTTCAGGCCATTGACGATACAGCCGGTGGACATTCCCAAGCGGCGATGAATCCGGCCCATCCAGGTCGAATCGCGTTTCGCGAGGTAATCATTCACCGTCACCACATGCACGCCCTTGCCTTGCAGCGCGTTCAGGTACGTGGGGAGCACGGCGACCAGGGTTTTACCTTCCCCGGTTCGCATTTCCGAAATCATGCCCCGGTGCAGCACGATGCCACCGATAAGCTGCACGTCGAAGGGGCGCATCCCCAATTCGCGCTTCGCGGCCTCGCGCACAGTGGCGAAGGCTTCCAGCAGCACATCGTCCAGGCTTTCCCCAGCGGCGAGGCGCGCGCGGAGTTTATCGGTCTGCGCCGATAGGGCCGCGTCGGTAAGGGCGGCAATCTCAGGCTCCAGCGCATTGATCGCCTGAACCGTTTTGTGCATGCCCTTAACCACGCGCTCCGTGGACGAACCGAACAGCTTTCTTGCGAGGGCGCCGAACATCGAAAAACCTTCCAAACCCAGGTAGCCTTGAAAAATGGCACTCGGCCCCGGCTAGACGAAGGACCGACCAATATCACCATCACCCTTATCCGGGCTATGCACAGATAAGGGCGCGACCCGTGAGTGTCAATTTCTGGCTTCAAACACTGCGCCCGATTTGCGGTCTTACGGCGACAGACCGGGACTGCTCAGGCTCAAAGCGTGCGCCATTGGTGCGGTGGGGAGCATAATATCTGCCAGCGTATAGCGGTCCAGAACCGCAAGAAACGCCGTCATCGCCTCGCGCAAGGCGTTGCTCAGAGGGCAGCATCCCGTGAGCCGACAGCCATTGCTGCTTGCCTGAAAACATTCGACCAGATCGAAATTGTCTTCGAGCGCTCGCACCAGCGTGCCAATATTGATCTCTTCTGGTTTGCGGACCAGGCTAAAGCCGCCATTGCGCCCGCGCACGGTGCGGATATGGCCGAGTTGGGCCAACTCGCCAACAATCTTCGTGAGATGGTGTTCCGAGATTCCGTAGCAGGCCGCAATTTCCGGCACGGTCGAGAGGCCATCGGGTTTAAGAGCGACATAAATCAACGTCCGAAGCCCATAATCGGTGTATCGCGTTAGTCGCATGGCATCGTCCAATCATCCCAAGCCGCTGGCCCCGATAGGGGACAATAAGATGACTTTAAGATATAGCTTTTGTTATGCCCCTATGCCAGCGCGTTTGGGGGCGGAACTGC